>JAATGR010000245.1 GCA_015654575.1 Actinomycetales bacterium | reverse complement strand
GCCGCCCGGCTCACCTCGCCCACCTGGTGGCCCGCCCGGCCGATGCGCTGCAGGCCGGAGGCCGCCGACGGCGGCGCCTCGACCTGGATCACCAGATCGACCGCGCCCATGTCGATGCCGAGTTCCAGGCTGCTGGTCGCGACCACGCAGCGCAGCACCCCGGACTTGAGCTCCTCCTCGACGTGGGCGCGCTGCTCCTTGGAGACCGAGCCGTGATGCGCCTTCGCGAGCACGGGTTCGGCGCCGGCGGTGGCCCCCGCCTGCGCCATGACCTGCGCGGGCACCGACGCGGGCGGCAGCGCCAGCCCGATCCGCCCGCTGTAGATCTCGTTCAGCCGTGCCGTGAGTCGCTCGGCGAGTCGTCGCGAGTTCGCGAAGACGATCGTCGAGCGATGGGCCAGGATGCGGTCGACGATCGCCTCCTCGACGTGCGGCCACAGCGATCCGGTGGTCTCGGTCGCATCCTGGCCGGCGCCCGACTCCAACCAGTCGTCGTCCTCCGGTCGTCCCGGCGGGGGCGGCGGATGTTGCATGTCCTCGACGGGCACCACGACGCTCAGCGCGAAGGTCTTCGTCGCGCGCGGGGCGACGATCTCCACCGGCGCGGCGCCGCCGAGGAACCGGGCGACCTCGTCGATCGGCCGCACCGTCGCCGACAGGCCGATGCGCTGCGCGGGCGTGTCCAGCAGGGCATCGAGCCGCTCGAGGCTCACCGCGAGATGGGCGCCGCGCTTGGTGGCGGCGACCGCGTGCACTTCGTCGATGATGACGGTGTGCACCTCGCGCAGGGTCTGCGCGGCCTGGCTGGTGAGCATCAGATACAGCGACTCGGGCGTGGTGATGAGGATGTCGGGCGGATCGCTGAGCAGTCGCCGCCGGTCGGCGGCCGGGGTGTCGCCCGAGCGGACACCCACCGTGACGTCCGGGGCGGGCAGGCCCCGGCGCCGCGCGGCCTGCCCGATGCCCACCAGCGGGGAGCGGAGGTTTCGCTCCACATCGACGCCCAGCGCCTTCAGCGGGGAGATGTAGAGGATGCGGGTGCGCGGCGGCGCGTCCTGCGCACGCCGTCTGCGGGGTCTCGGGGAGTCGTCATCGGCCGGTCTCGCCGCGTCCGCGTTGACCCGGTCGCGGAAGACCCGGTCGACGGCCCAGAGGAACGCCGAGAGCGTCTTGCCGGAACCGGTGGGTGCGACCACCAGGGCGTGCCGGCCGTGCGAGATCGCCTCCCACGCTCCGGTCTGCGCCGGAGTCGGCGCCGAGAACGCGCCGCGGAACCAGTCCTGCGTAGCAGGGGAGAACCGGTCGAGCACATCGGGCACCGAACCATCATCCCCGCATCCGCCGACATCGGGCTGCCGCAGGTCGCCTGTACGCCCGCCCGGAGGTTTTTATCTCGGCGCCGAGACATGGTTGACACCGCGGCTCATCCGGGTGAGTTTAGGTGAGGCATACCTAACTTTACGCCGTCGGCGGTCGCCGGCCGGTGAGGGCCGAGGGAGAGGACGGATCATGACAACAGAGGTGCAGCAGTTGGCCGCGTTCGTGGAACGAGCCGCATTCGAGGACCTCAGCCCCCAAGCGCTCGAACAGTTGCGGATCCGGGTGCTCGACACGCTCGGCGTCGCGATCGGCGCGTTGGACGCCCCTCCGATCGTCGCGATCCGCGAACTCGTCGACGACCTCGGAGGCACGCCCGCCTCCACGCTGATCGGCGGCGGACGCACCGCGCCCGACCGTGCCGCCTTCGTCAACAGTGGTCTCAGTCGCTACCTCGACTTCATGGACGCCTATCTCGCCAAGGGTGAGACGAACCACCCGTCTGACAATCTCGGAGCGGTCCTCGCCGCGGCAGAGGGGGTCGATGCGACCGGTGCGGAGTTCCTCACGGCGCTCGCTGTCGCCTACCAGGTGCACACTCGGCTGTCCGACGTTGCACCGGTGCGCGCGAAAGGCTTCGACCACACGACGCAGGGTGCGTACGCCGCCGCGGCCGGTGCCGCCAAGGCGCTCCGGCTGCCGGCCGAGCAGATCGCCAACGCGATCGCGATCGCCGGCACCGCCAACGTCGCCCTTCGGGTGACGCGCACCGGCAACCTCAGCCACTGGAAGGGACTTGCCTACCCGCAGGTCGCGAAGGAGGGCACCTGGTCGGCGCTCCTGGCCTCGCGCGGGATCACCGGACCCGAGGAGGTCTTCGAAGGCAACAAGGGCTTCAAGGACTCCATCGCCGGGCCCTTCGAGATCGACTGGTCCGCGGAGGACATCGAGAGCGTCACCCGCACCATCATCAAGAAGTACAACGCCGAGATCCACTCGCAGTCGGCGCTGGACGCGGCACTCGACCTGCGTCGCAACGAGGGCTTCGACCCGTCGCGCATCCGTTCCATCGAGCTGAAGACCTTCGACGTCGCCTACTCGATCATCGGCGGCGGCGAGGAGGGCGACAAGCGCACCGTGCGTACCAAGGAGGAGGCCGACCACTCCCTGCCCTGGATGCTGGCCGTCGCGCTCCTGGACGGCGAGCTGACCCCGCGGCAGTACGACACCGACCGGATCCTCGCCGACGACGTCCAGGAGCTGATGACGAAGGTCACCATCACCCCGGACGACGGCTTCTCCGACCGGTTCCCGCTGGAGATGCCCGCTGAGCTGGCGATCACCCTCGATGACGGCACCCTCTTCCACGCCGAGCAGTCGGCCTACGAGGGATTCCACTCGCAGCCGCTGGGCTGGGCCGCCGCGCGGGCCAAGTTCGACTCCCTCGCCGCGCCCTTCGCCGACCAGGACCTGCGCGATGAGATCGCGACCATCGTCCACGATCTGCACAACCAGCGGGTCACGACCCTGACCGCCGCGCTGGCGCGGGTACGCCGGCGCCGGAGCGAGTGACGCACCCGATGCCGCCGCGCACCGCCAACGACCCCACCCAGACATCCCAGAGAGGAACATCACGATGAGCAACGCCGTGAACCACGACGTGTCCTTCAATTTC
>JAATGR010000094.1 GCA_015654575.1 Actinomycetales bacterium | reverse complement strand
GGGAAGACCCGCGAACGAGCCTTCCTTGATGGTGATGGTCTCGCCGATCTCGTAGTCGACCTCGGCGGGGATGCTGCGCGCCACGACCGGCGAGCCCTTGGCTGTGCCGCCCTTGGTCTGTGCGGGCTCGGCGACCTGCACGAGCGACTTCAGCATGGTGAACGCCTCTTCGAAGCGGAGCGGCGTCGGGTTGTGGGCGTTGCCGACGAACCCGGTGACGCCCGGCGTGTGCCGTACGACCGACCAGGTGTCCTCGGTGAGCTCCATGCGCACGAGCACGTAGCCGGGGATCCGGACGCGCGTGACCATCTTGCGCTGACCGTTCTTGATCTCGACGACGTCCTCCATCGGGACCTCGATCTGGTAGATCTCCTCTTCGACCTCGAGCGTCGACTTACGCTGCTCGATGTTGGCCTTCACCTTGCGCTCGAAGCCCGCGTAAGAGTGGATGACGTACCACTTGCCCGGGAGCGAGCGCAGTTCGGCACGGAAGGCCTCGTAGGGGTCCTCCTCGACCTCGTCGACCTCGCTCTCCGCCTCGGCGAGCTCGTCGACGAACTCGGGGTCGAGGACCGGCGCGTCGGGTTCGCCGTTCACATCGGGACCGTCGTAGGGGGCGACGTCATCCGCTGTGGCGGCGGCACGCGCGGCCTCCTCGTCAGCAAGGGATTCGGTCAGCACCTCTGCGGCCGCTTCGGCTTCGCTGGTCTCGTCGATCTCGAGCGCGTCGTTCACGATGGCGTCTGCCTCCGGGTCGTCGATGTCGATGTCCTCCGTCTCATCCGTGTCGTCGTCGCCGTCCACGTGCACCGCGAGGCGCTCGGCCGGCTCGGAGTCGCGCTCCTGGGCGGCGAGCACGTCGCCTTCCTGCGCCTCGTCGTCCTCGCTGGACTGCTCCGCGGCCGTCGCCCAATCGACGTCGTCGTGGTACTTCTCAGACACTGTCCGTACTTCTCTCGTTCGTGGTAAGCGCGCGGCGTCAAGCCGTCGTGACCGGGGTTCCGAAGACCACTGTCGTCAGCCAGACGAACAGGGTGTCCAGTCCGTAGACCAGCGCCATCATGACCACAACGAAACCGAGCACGACACCGGTGAATTTCAGCAGCTCCTTGCGGGTCGGGGTGACGACCTTGCGAAGCTCGGCGAAGACCTGACGGATGAAGATGACGATGCGCGCGAAGATGTTCGCCTTCTTCTCGCGCGCGCCGCCGCCATGTGCGACGACTTCGCCTCTCGCGGCGTCCTGGACCATGAACCCACCTGAATCGCTTTTCGTGTGACAGCATGCGCTGACGCGCAGGGCGGACAGGAATCGAACCTGCAACCTGCGGTTTTGGAGACCGCTGCTCTGCCAATTGAGCTACCGCCCTAAAGGTCGTCAGACCTCACAGCCCGCACTCCAGCCGTGGACGTTGACAGGGGGACCCGATCGCGGGCACGGCGAAAGAATACAGTTTTGGGCTGTCGTTCCAGCATACGGCATGCCTCTCCCGGAGGCGAACGCCTCTAGCTGGCGCCTGCCCCGTACCGGTCCGGCTCGGGTCCACGGCGGAACGTGCGCCCGGAGACCTGCGACGGCACGACGCGCACGTAGTTGTACTTCACGGTGGGGGTCCACGGACGCAGCGGCAGCGCATCCGCCGCCGTGACCTCATCGCTGGTCTCCAGACGCGTCGCCCTGCCCCGCACCACGACGCTCCACGCCTCGTCATCGGTGTAGTCGTCGACCTCGAATAGCACCTCGTCATTGACCGTCAGCTCGAACAGCTTGCTTCCCTCCGCCGTGCGGAACACGATGCTCCGTCCATCGACGACGTGATTGACCGGGAAGATGTCCAACACATCGCCGACCCGCGTCACCAGCCGCCCGAGCGCCTGAGTTCCCAGACGCCGCCAGCTCGTTTCCTCGTCCAGGCGGATGACCGCATCCTCCGCCGCCCCGTACTCGCTCATGCCCCCATCTTCTCCCGTAGCGCACTCGCCGCGCCAGCATCGGTCCGCTCCGCGCAGGGTCGGATGCCACCCCGGAGGGAGCGCGCCGACCCCGCATCTCAGCCGATGCGGACCAGCTTCTTGTTGACGAACTCGTCGGCGGCCAGCAGACCCATCTCGCGAGACGTGCCCGAGCGCTTGACGCCGCCGAAAGGCAGCTCGGGCGAGTCCGCGAGCACGCAGTTCACGTAGACCATTCCCGCGTCGATCGCATCCGCGACCCGGTCCGCCTGCTCCGGGTCGGTCGTGAACACGTAGGAGCCCAGGCCGAAACTCGTGTCGTTGGCGATCCGCACCGCGTCCGCCTCGTCGGCGGCGCGGTAGACGACGGCGGCCGGGCCGAAGAGCTCTTCCCGATACACATCCATGTCCGCGGTGACGTCGGTGAGCACGGTGGCCGGGTAGAACGCCCCGTCGCGGACGCCGCCGACGACCAGCGTCGCCCCCTGCGCGACCGCGGCGTCGACCTGCGTCGCCAGTCGCTCAGCGGCGGCGAGCGAGGACAACGGCCCGAGATCGGTGTCTTCCGAGAAGGGATCGCCGAGCTTCTGAGCCGCCATCGCGGCCGTGAACTTCTCGAGGAACGGGTCGTAGAGCTCGCCGGTGACGATGAAGCGCTTGGGGGCGTTGCAGGACTGCCCGTTGTTGTCGATGCGCCCTGCGACCGCGGCCTCGACGGTGGCGTCCAGATCGTTCGTGGACAGCACGATGAACGGATCCGACCCGCCGAGCTCGAGCGCCACCTTCTTCAGGTTGCGCCCCGCCGTCTCGGCCACCGCGGCGCCCGCCCGCTCCGAGCCGGTCACCGACACTCCCTGCACGCGGGGGTCGGCGATGACCGCGGCGGACTGGTCGTTGCTGATCCGCAGGTCCAGGTAGGCGCCCACCGGCAGTCCCGCATCCCGGTGCAGCGCCTCGATCGCGGCCGCCGATTCAGGGCATTGCGGCGCGTGCTTCAGCAGGATCGTGTTCCCCATCAGCAGGTTGGGCGCGGCGAACCGGGCCACCTGGTAGTAGGGGAAGTTCCACGGCATGATGCCCAGCAGCACACCCAGCGGCGCTTTGCGGATGGCCGCCGAGCCATCGCCGGAGATCGGCAGCGGCTGGTCGGCGGTGATGCGTTCGGCGTTGTCCGCGTAGAAATCGGTGATGTCGGCGGCGAAGTCCACCTCGCCGAGAGCCGCCGCCAGCGGCTTGCCCATCTCGCGCACGATGATCGCCGCGAGCTCCTCCCGTCGCTGCCGGTAGAGCTCCGCGACCCGGCTCAGCCGCGCCGCCCGCTCCGCCACCGGCGTCGCACGCCAGATGCGGTACGCCGCATCTGCCGCCTCGATCTTCTGCGCCAGCTCGGCGTCGGTGTGGCTCGGATAGCTCGCCAGAGTCTGCCCGGTTGCCGGGTTCACGACCGCATACTCGCTCATCGCTGCTCCTTCACGTTGTGGTCTCAGTCTTGCGCCATCGCCGCGCGCCGCCGCGCGCTCGGCGGGGCGTCCATGGACAGGGTCTTGCCGCGGAAGAAGTCCGGCCGGCGTACCGCCTGCCAGATCATGACGACCACGCCGATGAGGATGACCCCCACGCCCAGGACGAACACCAGCCCGAGGCCGAACACGCTCGATCCGCTGCCGTAGTCGGGGTTCATCGAGTCGACCAGGGTGGTCACGAACAGCACCGCGAGCACCGCACCACCCACCAGCGGGAACAGGAAGGTGAAGAAGACGTTCCGCACCGAGTCGAACCACTGCTTGCGGAAGTACCAGACGCAGGCGAACGCCGTGAGCCCGTAGTAGAAGCAGATCATCATGCCGAGGGCGGTGATGGTGTCCCACAGCACGTTCTCGCTGACGAAGCGCATGACCGCGTAGAAGATCGACGCCACCACCGAGCTCACGAGCGTCGCATACCCCGGTGTGAAGAACCGCGGATGCACGGCCGCGAACGTCGGAGGCAGCGCCCCGTAGTGCCCCATCGCCAGCAGCGTCCGCGCGGGCGACACGAAGGTCGACTGCAGGCTGGACGCGGAGCTGGTGAGCACCGCGAGCGAGACCAGCGCCGCCAGCGGGCCGAGGATCTGCCCGGAGAGGGAGAAGAACACATTGCTCTGGATGTCGGGGTTCCCGAGCCCGTACTCGCCGTCCCCGACGCCGGCGAACATGATGAGCGCGACGGACAGCAGCAGATAGAGGCTGACGATGATCAGCACCGTGCCGGTGGCGGCACGGCCCGGCGTGCGATCCGGATCCTTGGTCTCCTCGTTCATCGTGAGGGTGACGTCCCAGCCCCAGAAGATGAAGATCGACAACGACAGGCCCGCCGCGAACGCACTGAACGAAGACACCGCGAACGGGTTGAACCAGCTCCAGTCGAACGCCGTCGAGTCGAACCCGTTGCCGCTGACCGCCTCGACGATCGCGGTGACCGCGAACAGGACAAGCACAACGGCCTGGAAACCGACCAGCACGTACTGCAGCTTCTGGGTCGTCTGCATGTCGCGGTACGAGACGAACGTCGCCGCAGCCATGAACGCCAGGCACACGCCGACGTTGATGAACGGATTCGTCGACAGGTCAGCGATGGAGTCGACCCCGGCGAGCTGCGAGATCAGCAGGAAGAGGAAGTCGACCGCGATGCCGGCGAGGTTGGAGAGCACGAGGATGGTGGCCGCCACCAGCCCCCATCCCGCCATCCAGCCGATCCAGGGCCCGAACGCACGGGTGGCCCAGGTGAACGACGTGCCGGAGTCCGGCATCCGGTTGTTGAGCTCGCGGTAGCCGAAGGCGACCAAGAGCATCGGGATGAAGCCGACGATGATTATCGCCGGCACCTGCACGCCCACCTCGGAGACGGTCGGGCCGAGCGCTGCGGTCAGCGTGTACGCCGGTGCGATGCAGGAGATACCGATGACAATGGCGCCGATCAGCCCGACGGTACCGACGGACAGCCCCTTCTTGGAGATCCCGCCGGTGACCGGGTCGCCGTCGTGTTCGGTTGCGCTCATCGTCGAGGTCTTTCCCCATCACGGGTGCGCGGGACCACGGCCAGCGGCACCGGAAGCACATGCAGCATCTTGGATGCGGTCGAGCCGAGGAACAGCCGCCTCGGCTGGGCGAGGCGACTCGATCCCACCAGCGCGATCTCCGTCGGTTGCCAGTCGAGCACCTCGACGGCTTCTTCGATCTTCTCACCGGCGCCGACGACGACCTCGGCATCGATATCGGCGGGCAGCTGCGCCCGAGCATCGGCGAGCACGGATTCCGCGTGCGCGGCCCCGGCGAGACGGATCACGCCGGTGTCGAGGCCGCTCGGCAGGTCGACCGTCGCCAGCGAGACGAGCCGGAGCGGGGCGTGCGCTGCGGCGGCGAGAGAAGCCGCCTCCTCGAGCAGCACCTCGCTGCCGGGACGGGTCCCGATCGCCACGGTGACGCGGGAGACACCCGCATCGACCGGCACGTCACGGGCGCCCGCGGGAGCCAGCACGACCGGGACGTCGGAGGAGTGCGTCAGCTCGTCGGCGACGGTCCCCACCCGGTGACGTCCCCGCAGCCCGCCGCCCCCCGCACCCACAACGATCATTCCGGCGCCGAACTCCGATGCCGCGGCGATGAGTCCTTCGGCGAACGACTCCGCGGTGCGGACATGCGCCCGCGCGGGCACGCGTCCTTCCACGCGGGACACCGCGTCCCGCAGCCACTGCTGCGCGGTGGTGCGCAGCAACCGGTCGTACCCGGCGGCCGGGGGCGTGATGACGCTGCGGTCATCCGCCGGCAGCACCATCACGACCTCCAGCGTCGCAGCCGTCGCGGCGGCGATGCGGGCGCCCAACGCGAGCGCATCGGATCCCTCGTCGGTCGCGGTGTAGCCGACGACGACAGTCATCCGCGGGCCGCCGCCACGATCTGCTCCGCCACCAGGCGGCCCATCCGGATCGCACCGTCCACGTGCTGATAGCCGGCTCCCGCGAGGTCGCTGCTGGCGAAGTGGATCGGGCCGACCCCGGTGCGCAGATCGGCGCCGTAGCGGTGCAGACCACCGAGGTCGAAGCTGGCGGCGTATGCGCCCCGCGTCCACTCCTCCGCGCCCCAGTCGCTCTCGTAGTACACGACGGGGTTCTTGGCCTCCGGACCGTAGTAATGGGAGAGCGACTCGAGGATGCGCTCCTTGCGCTCCTGCGCACTCAACCGGAAAAGGTCGTCGGCGTGACGGTCGGAGACGAAGCCGACCAGGGTGCCGCGCGCATCATCGTGGTTGGTGTTGTCGTACGCCTCGTGCGAGAGCTCGTAGGGGCTGAAGGCCGTTCCGCTCAGTCCGCTCTCGCGCCAGAACGGACGGTCGTAGACGGCGTGCACCTTGATGACGAACCCCATTGAGAGGTGCTGGTGCAACTGCTGCTGCAACCGCGGGAGCGGCGGCACGAAGGAGATGCGTTCGAAGAGCACGGGCGCGGCGGCCAGCAGCGCTTGACGCGCGTGCACCGTCACCCGCTCCGCGACGGCGGTGACGCCGGCATCGCCCCATGTGAGGGTGCGCACCGGCTGGTTGAGGAACACGTCGTCGCCCAGCCGCTCCGCGAGCAGCAGCGGAACCTGCTGCAATCCCCCCACCACGCGCTTGTCGAGGATGAAGTCGGCATCGACGAGATTCGTGAAGCTGCCGGCAGAGGCCGCCATCAGCAACGATTGCAGCAGTGAGAACGCGTGAGCGGGTTTCGTCAGCATCGCGGCCCCGGTGAACAGGGCGACGTTCAGCCGTGCCTCCTCGTCGTCGGTCTGACGCGCCAGCCACTCCTCCCAGGAGATGCTGTCCCACTCGGCTGCCCGAGGGTGGGCCCAGGGCCGGTCGGGGTCGATCTCCGCGACGAGGCCGTCGAGTGTCTCGATAAGAGAGACGATGGCCCTCTCCGTCTCAGGCTTCACCGGGAAGATGTCGCCCGTGAACCGGGTGAGGGTGCCGTCCGGACCGATGTAGACACTGTCCCCCTCGCGGTAGCGGCTGAACGTGTCGAGCCCCAGGGCCTCCACGGTCTCGATCAGCGCGTCCTGGTCGGGAGAGATCCACTGTCCGCCGATCTCGAGCATCGCGCCCTCGATCGTGTCCGTCCACAGCCGTCCACCGACCCGGTCACGGGCTTCCAGCACCGCGACCGACAGCCCCTGCGCGCGCAGGGAGTTCGCGGCGGTCAGCCCCGCCGCACCGGCACCGATGACGACGACGTCTCTGGTGATCTCGTTCATGTCACTCCTTCGTCTGGGGCACGTATCGCGCCGTGGTCAGAGGGCGGCCACGGCGTCGGCGATGACTCCGAGGCCCTCGTGCAGCAAGTGGTCGGGGATGGACAGCGGAGGCAGGAAGCGGATGACGTTCCCATATGTGCCGCAGGTCAGGGCGATCACGCCCGCGGCGATCGCCGCCTTCGCGACGGCTGCCGCGGCTCCGCCATCCGGATCGATTGTTCCGGGCACCACGAATTCGACGGCGACCATCGCGCCGCGGCCGCGGACCTCTCCGATGCGCGGCGACGCCTTGGCGAGCTCACCCAGCCGTGAGGTGAGGATCGCGCCGATGTCCTGTGCGCGCTGGACGAGTCCCTCGTTCTCGAAGACGTCGATCGCGGCGAGCGCGGCAGCGCACGCAATGGGGTTGCCCCCGTAGGTGCCGCCCAGTCCCCCGCCCTGCGAGGAGTCCATGATGTCGGCGCGTCCGGTCACCGCGGACAGCGGCAATCCGCCGGCGATCCCCTTCGCCGTCGTGATGATGTCGGGCACGATGCCGAACAGCTCGCTGGCGAACATCGCACCGGTACGGGCGAAGCCGGTCTGCACCTCGTCGGCGATGAACACGACGCCGTTCTCGCGGCACCAGCGCGCGAGCTCGGCGAGGAATCCATCGGCGGGGACGATGAACCCGCCCTCTCCCTGGATCGGTTCGATGATCACGGCTGCGAGGTTCGCCGCACCGACCTGCTTCTCGATCAGCGCGATCGAGCGCTTCGCCGCCTCGTGCCCGTCCAGGCCGTCGCGGAACGGATAGGACATCGGGGCGCGGTAGACCTCGCCAGCGAAAGGCCCGAATCCACTCTTGTAAGGCATCGACTTCGCCGTCAGCGCCATCGTGAGGTTGGTCCGGCCGTGGTAGGCGTGGTCGAACGCGACCACGGCCTGCCGGCCGGTGTACTTGCGGGCGATCTTGACCGCATTCTCCACCGCTTCCGCGCCCGAGTTGAACAGGGCGGTCTTCTTCGCGTGATCGCCGGGGGTCAGCCGGTTCAGCGCCTCGGCGACGGCGACGTACGACTCGTAGGGCGAGATCATGAAACAGGTGTGGGTGAACTGAGCCGCCTGCGCCTGCACCGCGGCGACAACCTTGGGGTGGGACGCCCCGACCGTCGTCACGGCAATACCAGCGCCGAGGTCGATGAGCGAGTTGCCGTCCACATCGACCACGACCCCGCCGCCCGCGGCGACCGCCTCGATGGGCACCGTGTGGCCGACGCCGGCGGGTACGGCGGCCGCCTTGCGGGCGAGAAGCTCCTGCGACCGGGGGCCGGGGATCGCGGTGACCAGGCGCCGCTCCTGCGGAAGGGAGGGACCCCCGACGGGGGCGGTGAGGATGTCGGTGACGCTCATGGTCGCGAGCGTATGGGTCCGCGACTCCGGCCGGCACTGGCCGTCATGTACACATTCGATGCCACATGCGCCACGATGTACACGTACGTTATCGCGTCGAGCGAGGAGGATCCGGTCGTGAGCAGCCCTGTCGAACCGGCCACCCTCCGAGCGTTGCTCCACCACCCCGGTCTGCGGCTCCGGCTGGCGACGGCAGAGACCGCGCTGGCGGCGGATGCGCTGGACCGCGGCGTGCGCGGCGTCCACAGCTCCGACCTCGCCGACCCGACGCCGTTCCTCTCCGAGGACCTCGTGCTGCTCACGACGGGCACGCAGTTCGCGCGCGCGGCAGAGAGTGATTACCGCGACTACGTCGCCCGCCTGCGCGCGCGGGGCGTCACCGCCCTGGGGTTCGGCACGGAGGTGGTGCGTGACGGCATCCCCACGGGCCTCGCCGCCGCGTGCACCGAGGCGGGCATGCCGCTGTTCGAGGTGCCCTACCGGACCCCGTTCATCGCGGTGTCCCGCGCCAATGCGCAGGCGTTGGCCGCACAGGACTACGCGCGGCGCAGCTGGGCGCTGGACGCGCAGCGCGCGCTCTCGCTGGCGGCTCTCCGGGTCGACGGGCTGGATGCCGCGATCGACGAGCTGTCGCGGCGCCTGGACGGCTGGGTCGGGCTCTTCGACGCGACCGGGGAGCTGCGCCACGACCATCCCCGCATCGGCCCCCGCCCCGAGATCAACGCGGCGGTGGCCTCGATGCTGGCCCGGGGCACGCGCGCGGGCGCGACCGTCCCGCTCGACGGCGTCAACGTCGTGATGCAGTCGCTCGGCCGCGGAGGTCATCTCAACGGCGTCCTCGCCGTCGCGACGCCATCGCTCGACCCGCAGGCGCGCAGCGTCGTCACCATGACCGTCGCGATGATCGACCTCGCCCTGGAACAGCGCCGGGATCTGCCGCGCGCCCGCGCGGCGCTGCGATCGGGACTGGCGGTGTCGCTCCTGGAGGGCGCGGTCGACCTGGCGCGTCGGGTCGCCGCTCCGATGTGGGGCGGCCTGCCCGCGGCGCCCGTTCGTGTGGGACTCGCGGAGGCCGAAGGTCGCGACGACGCCGCGGAATGGCTGGAGACGCAGGCCGACGGTCGCGGCCCGACCCTCTTCTTCGGCCGGGTCGACGCCGGACTGCTGCTCGTGGTGCCGGCATCCGACGACGCCCCGTTGCGACGCCTGTCGGAGCGGTTCGATCTCGCGGTGGGCGTCTCCGACCCGGTCGGCTACGAGGCGCTCGGCACGGGCCTCGCCCAGGCCCGACTGGCCCGGCAACGCGGCACCGGCGGAGTCACCGTGTTCGCGCAGGCCCGCGGAGCGCTGGTCGAAGCCTTCGAGGGAGAACGGGCGCGGGTGCTCGCCGAGGGCGAGCTCGCGCCGCTGCGCCAGTCGGATGCGACCGGCGGCACCCGACTGCTGCCGACCCTGCGCACGTGGCTCCGGGAGGACGGATCGCATGAGCGCACCGCTGCGGCCCTCGGCATCCACCGCCATACGCTCCGCGCCCGCCTCGCGACGGTCGAGCGCGTGCTCGGTGTCGACCTCGGATCGTTTGCCGTGCGGGCGCGGCTGTGGCTGGCGCTCGAGATCGCTCAGCGCGGCGCGTGGGAGGCGAGGAACTCGTAGACCTCGGTGGTGTCCACCCCGGGGAACGCGCCCGTCGGCAGCGTGGCGAGGAGCGTCCGCGGCGTGCGCACGTTGGGCCAGGCGTTCTCCCGCCAGGCGGCCTCCAGATCGGCGGGGGCCCGCCGGCAGCAGACCTCGACGGAGTGCTTCGAGATGCCGCGGTTCGGGGTGTCCCGGCCGAGGAACCACTTGGTGTCCTCGAAGCGCACGCCGACGCTCACCGAATGCTGTCCTTCGCTCGAATCCTCCACCCGGGCGGTGCACCAGTACGTGCCGTTTCCGGTGTCGGTGTACTGGTAGTAGGGATTGAACCGGTCGTCGACGTCGAAGACCACACGGCTCGTCCACCGGCGACAGCACAGCTGTCCCTCGATCGCGCCGAGCCGATCGGTCGGGAAGTTGACGTCGTCGTTCTCGTAGGCCTTAGTGATCGTGCCGGACTCGTGCACCTTCAGGAAGTGCACCGGGATGCCCAGGTGGACCGTCGCGAGGTTGGTGAACCGGTGCGCCGCCGTCTCGTACGACACCGAGTACGCGTCGCGGAGATCCTCGATGGAGATCGCCTTCGCCGTCTTCGCATCGCGCAGAAACGGCACGACATGCGCCTGGGGGATCAGCAGCGCACCCGTCAGGTAGTTCGTCTCGACCCGCTGCCGGAGGAATTCGGCATAGCTCGTGGGCTCACGATGACCGAGGATGCGGCTGGAGAGCGCCTGCAGCACGGCGGTGCGGGCATCGCCCCGCGCGGCGACCCGACTCGACAGGTAGAGGCGGCCGTTCTTCAGGTCGGCGACACTGCGCGTGGTCTGCGGCAGGTCGGGCACGTAGTGCAGCGTGAATCCGAGGTGCGCGGCGATGTCGCTCGCCGTGCGCTGGGTGAGCGGACCGCCGGGGTGGCCGACGGCATCCAGGATTCCCCGTGCCTGCTCCTCCAGCTCGGGGAAGTGGTTGTCCTGCTCGCTCATGAGGTGCCGCAGCTCGACGTTCGCGCGGCGCGCCTCCTCCGGCGTCGCCGCGCGTTCATCGCGGAGCCGGTCGATCTCGCCCTGCAGCGCGAGCATGGCCACCAGCGCCTCGTCCGGCACGCCCTTGCCGATGCGGAACGGGGAGATCCCGAGCGCTTGGAAGGTCTGCCCGCGCATCGCCCGCTCCAGTGCCACCTCCATGACGGTGCGCTCGTCGAGGGGCTCGGCCTCCAGCAGAGAGTCGACGGAGGTCTCGAGCACCTTCGCGATCGCGCGCAGCAGGGTGAGCTTCGGCTCGCGTTTGCCGGTCTCGATCATCGACAGCTGACTGGGGGCACGCTGCACCGCGGTCGCGAGCGCGTCGAGGGTCAGGCCGCGGCGCGCGCGCAGCTGACGGATGCGGCGGCCGATGGTGAGCGCGTCGGCGTCATCGGCCTCGCGATCTTCTGCGATCGTCATGGCCGGCAGTGTGTCACAAAACGTGAAAAATCCGCAAACTTCTCCTGGCTCCGGCGACTTCTGGGCGTTGAACTTCACGCAGAGTGGTCGCATGGCGCGGACAGCAGGTCCGCCGAGACGATCACAGGAGACCGACATGAGCTTCCAGGCCCACCCCGGACGCCCCGCACTGCGCGCCGGTGACCAGACCCAGACCGCCGCAGAGCTGCAGCAGGAATGGGATGCCGACCCCCGCTGGGACGGCATCGAGCGCACCTACAGCCCGGAGGATGTCGTCCGACTGCGCGGCACCGTCCGCGAGGACAACACCCTCGCGCGGCGCGGCGCGGAGAACCTGTGGAACCTGCTCCACACCGAGGAGTCCGTGCGGGCCCTGGGTGCGCTCACCGGCGGCCAGGCGGTGCAACAGGTGCGCGCGGGCCTCAAGGCCATCTACCTGTCCGGATGGCAGGTCGCGGCCGACGCGAACCTGTCGGGCTCGACCTACCCCGACCAGAGCCTGTACCCGGCGAACTCGGTGCCGGCCGTCGTCCGTCGCATCAACAACGCGCTGACACGTCAGGACCAGCTCGAGCACGCGGAGGGCGAGGTGACGCGCGACTGGCTCGCCCCGATCGTGGCCGATGCCGAAGCCGGGTTCGGCGGGGCCCTGAACGCCTACGAGCTGGCGCTCTCACTCATCCAGGCCGGTGCCGCCGGCATCCACTACGAGGACCAGCTCGCGAGCGAGAAGAAGTGCGGGCACCTGGGCGGCAAGGTGCTGGTGCCCATCTCGCAGCAGATCCGCACCCTGAACGCCGCCCGCCTGGCGACAGATGTGGCAGGAGTGCCGACCGTGCTCATCGCCCGGACGGATGCGCTTGCCGCCGACCTGCTCACGAGCGACGTCGACCCGCGCGACCGGGCGTTCACGACCGGTGAGCGCACGGCCGAGGGCTTCTACCGGGTGCGGGCGGGCATCGAGCCCGTCATCGCCCGCGGCCTCGCGTTCGCCCCGTACGCCGATCTGCTCTGGGTCGAGACCGGCGAGCCGGACATCGACCTGGCCCGTGAGTTCGCTCACGCTGTCCACGAGCGGTTCCCCGGCAAGATGCTCGCGTACAACTGCTCGCCGAGCTTCAACTGGAAACGTCACCTCGACGACGAGCAGATCGCGACGTTCCAGCAGGAGCTGGCGGAGCTCGGCTACGCGTTCCAGTTCATCACGCTGGCCGGCTTCCACGCCCTGAACCACTCGATGTTCGAGCTCGCCTCCGGCTATGCCGAACACGCCATGAGCGCCTACGTCGAGCTGCAGGAGGCGGAGTTCGCCGCGGAGGCTCGCGGCTACACCGCCACCCGCCACCAGCGGGAAGTCGGCACAGGGTATTTCGATCTGGTCTCCACGGCGCTGAACCCCGACTCCGCCACGCTGGCCCTGGCCGGCTCCACCGAGACCGCCCAGTTCCACTGACCCCACACCCCTCTTTCCCCTTCCGCCGAGTGTCCACGACACGCGCGCGGCGCCTCCCCCGCCTCCGCGTGTTGTGGACACTCGGCCCCCACAACGGACAGGACACTGCCATGACCATCACCGACACGGGCACCACGCCCGACACCGGGAGTACGCCGAGCACCCGGACCACACCGAGCACCCGGACAACGACCGCACACGGGACGCCGCGGATCGACGTGCTCGGAGAGCTGCGCGACCGCTACGACGAGATCCTCACCCCGGATGCCGTCGCCTTCCTCACCGAGCTGCACCGGCGCTTCGGGGGACGCCGACACGACCGCCTCGCCGACCGGATGCGGCGCCGCTACGAGATCGGCCAAGGCCACGACCCGCACTTCCGGGACGACACCGCCTGCATCCGCTCCGACCCCGACTGGCGGGTGGCCGGAGCCGGGCCCGGCCTCGAAGACCGCCGGGTCGAGATCACCGGCCCCACGGACCCGAAGATGACGATCAACGCGCTGAACTCCGGCGCGAAGGTCTGGCTCGCCGACCAGGAGGACGCGACCAGCCCCACCTGGGCGAATGTCATCGGCGGACAGCTGGCACTGCGGGACGCGATCCGCGGGCGTCTGCGCCACACCTCCCCCGACGGGCGGGAGTACACGGTGACCGCCGCCCGCACCCCGACGATCGTCCTGCGACCGCGAGGCTGGCATCTGCCGGAGGCGCACCTCCGCTTCATCGACCGCGAGGGGCGCGCGACCGCGGCATCCGGTTCGCTCGTCGACTTCGGGCTGTACGCCTTCCACAACGCGCAGCAGCTCATCGACGGCGGCACCGGTCCCTACTTCTACCTCGCCAAGCTGGAGTCCAGCGAAGAGGCCAAGCTCTGGGACGACGTCTTCACGTTCACCGAGCAGCACCTCGGCATCGCGCACGGCACGATCCGTGCCACCGTGCTGATCGAGACGCTGCCGGCCGCCTTCGAGATGGAGGAGATCCTCTACGAGCTGCGCGACCACGCCGCGGGATTGAACGCCGGACGCTGGGACTACATCTTCTCCATCATCAAGAACTACCGCGGACGCGGCGCCCGGTTCGTGCTGCCGGACCGGAGCGAGGTGACGATGACCGTGCCGTTCATGCGCGCCTACACCGAGCTGTTGGTGCGCACCTGCCACAAGCGGGGCGCATATGCGATCGGCGGCATGAGCGCATTCATCCCGAATCGGCGCGATCCCGAGGTGACCGCGCGGGCGTTCGAGAAGGTCGCCGCGGATAAGAAGCGCGAGGCCGGCGACGGCTTCGACGGCACCTGGGTGGCCCACCCGGATCTGATCCCCGTCGCCCGCGCCGAGTTCGACGCGGTGCTCGGCGACCGGCCGAACCAGCTGGACCGCCTCCGGGAGGACGTAGGAATGTCAGCATCCGACCTGATCGACGTGCACATCGGCCGCCCGATCACCGCCGCAGGGGTCCACGGCAACGTGTCGGTCGCGATCCGCTACATCGAGGCCTGGCTGCGGGGACTCGGCGCCGTCGCCATCGACAACCTGATGGAGGACGCCGCCACCGCTGAGATCTCGCGATCACAGGTGTGGCAGTGGGTGCACCAGGACCGAGAGACCGACGGCGGCACCGCCATCACCCGCGACTACGTCGAAGGGTTGATCACGCAGGTGCTCGACGAGGCCGAGCGGTTCGACGGCGACCGATACGAGGATGCTGCGCAGGTGTTCCACGACGTCGCGCTGCGCGAGGAGTTCCCCGCCTTCCTCACCACCGTCGCGTACAGCCGCTTCCTCGCGGCGGGCTGAACCCATCGTCGGATCGGGGTCTTCGCCGTCGGCACAGCTCGACGGCGAAGACCCCGGTCCGGACGGAAGCCCGATCAGGCGTGCCGGAAGCGGCCGTCCGCCAGGTCGCGCACGGCCTCCTGCCGCTGGAGGTAGTGGACCTTCTTCCCGGTGGCGTTCATCGGGATCTCGTCCCGCGCGACGAACCGGTACAGGCGCGGACGCTTGTACCTCGCCAAGAGCGGATGACGCGCCAGGAACGCGTCCAGCTCCGCTGCGGCCTTCTTGTCGTCGCCCGGCAGATTCTCCTCCCGCCGCACGACGTAGACGGCGACGAGCTCGCCCCACTGCTCATCCGGAACACCCACGACGATCGAATTGAGCACGCCCGGATGCTCCTCGAGAGCGGCTTCGACCTGCACCGGGTGGACGTTCTCCCCGCCGGAGATGATCATGTCGTCCTTGCGTCCGACGATCGTGACGACCTCGTTCTCGTCCCACGTGGCGAGATCGCCCGGGAAGAACCATCCATCGCGGATCTTGGCCCGCTCCGCCTCCGTGTTCCCGAGATAGGAATAGCCGCCCTTGACCGTGCGCGTCGCGAATTCGCCGACGGTGACGCCATCGCGGGGAACGACATCCGTCGGGTCGGCGAGTTCCTCGCCGGTGGTCCGGACGACGGCGACGTCGTCGTCGGTCGAGGCGCGCCCGGTCGATCCCGCGCCGTCGGGCAGGTCCTCCGGGCGCAGGAACGTGTTCCAGAAGGTCTCGCTCGTGCCGTAGCCGTTGAAGATGCGCGGCGTGAGCACCCGCTGGAAGCGCAGCGCCGAGGCCCGGTCCAGCGGAGCGCCCATCGTCACGACGCCCTTGAGAGTTCCCAGGTCGCGCGGCCGCGCCTCCTGCGCCTCGGCCAGACGATAGAGCGTCGCCGGAGCGCCGATCAGGTAGGTGAGCTGTTCGCTCTCGGCCAGATCGAGGACACGGTCCGCGTCGAACTCGCGCAGCGTGACGAGCTCGGCCCCCACGTAGAACACCGGGTTCGGTCCCCCCGAGTACAGGCCGCCGCGGTGGAAGAGCGGCGTCATGTTGAGGGTCTTGTCGTAGGGGCTGAGAGGGAAGTGCATGATCACGTCGTGCGCCGACATCACGTCCACCAGCGACGGGAGCGGGACCGCCTTCGGCATCCCGGTCGTGCCGGAGGTGTAGATACGCGTCACCTCGTCGTAGACGGATGCCGGGGGCAGGCCCGCCTGCAGCGAACGATGCTCCTCGTCGGTGAGGGGCGGCGCTTCGAGCAGTTCGGAGAACCCGATCGATCCATCCAGTCGGGGGCCGTCCCCCACGGCGACCAGCAGCGGCGGGATGATGCGCGCGAAGGTGAGCGCCTCGGCGAGGGCCTCGGTGCGCGAGGTGTCGTAGACCAGAACGGCCGGGCGTGCGTCGTCGATGAGATACGACACCTCCCCCGGGGCGAGGCGGTAGTTGGTCGGCGCGAAGATGCCGCGCAGTTTCTGCGCCGCCGGGTAGAGGATCGCGAATTCGGGCCCGTTGAACAGCTGGACCATCACCAGCCGGTTGGCTCCGATGCCTCGCCGGTATAGCGCGCCGGCGACCCGGTCGATCGCCTCGCCGAACTCGGCGTACGTCCAGGAGAGACCGTTCGCGGGGTCGCTCAGGGCCGTGCGGGATGCGAAGCGGTGGACGTTGCGCTCGACGCCTGCGAGATAGGTCAGCGAGTGCTCGAACACGTCGCGGAACATGGACGGGTCATAGCGCCCGCTCTGGTCGAAAAGATCCTCTTGTAGCTCGTCCTTCACCGTCGGATCGAACTCCGCTGTCATTTCCGTCCTCCCTCCGAGCCGTCGTTGCACAGCCTCATACGAGGGCGTCCATCATCATGACGTCATCGGTCCGACTCGGAGCAGGACGGGGCCGGCGGCACTCTGAATCGCAGCCTACGCTCGTCCAGAGGGTGGTCAGCGCTGCCGTCGGAGAACGTTTCGCGGGCTCGGATCCCTGCACCGGCGGGGCCTGCGACGGTGTGCGGTCAGGCCGTGATCGCGCTGCTCAGGAGGTCGAAAAGGGCCTGCGGTGCGGGAGCGGAGTGCAGCGACGGATCGATCACTCGACGGCAGCCGTCGAGCTCGACGGTGAACGACGCCCCCGCGGGCTCGGTCCCGGTCACCGGCTGGGCGACCACCAGCCGGGATGCTATCTGATCGCACGTCTGCGCGGACGGGACCGCCGCCGACACCGCGCGCAGCGCCTCCTGCGCGGGCGCGGCATCCAGGACGTACGCCTCCTCGAACCAGCCGCTCCCCCCGGTCGAGAGCGTGGACTGCCCGTCACCAGATGAGAGGCCGTCCTCGGACAGCGGCGAGTCCGGCCCGTAGGCACACAGGCGCATGCCGTCGACCAGGTCGGGCGCCGACAGCGCCGGCGGCTCCCACGGGATACCGTCCGGTTCACCGGTGGGAGCGACCGAGTCCGGGTCGGAGGCCGCCGCATCCGAGGTCTCGGCGTCGCCCGTCCCCGCACCGTCGACGGTCTCGGCGAGCACCAGCACGGATGCCTGGGTGGCGCACCCCGCCGCCACCGCGGCGCGGGACTCGGTGAGCTGCGACGGGACGAAGAGCTCCGCCGTCACTGTCAGCCGCTCCAGTTCCGCCAGCGCGTCGTCGGCCTTGGGCAGCCCGCAGCCCGTCGCCGGAAACGAGGCGGCGACGAAGGTGCCGTCGGCGCCCTCGAACCAAAGGTTGGGACCGACGTAGCCGACCGCGGAGCAGGCACCCGCCCACTGCGGGTCGCTGGGCTGAGCGAGCGCGTCGAGCAGCGGAGCGAGGTCGCCCTCGTAGCGGGTCAGCAGCGCACCGGACCAGGTCCCTGTCACGTCCTCCCGGCTGCCGAGCGGGTCGCAGCTCAGCACCGCCACCGGCTCGAACTCCGTGGGCACCCGGCCCGCTGTGACCGTACCGGTCTCAAACGGATCGCACTCGATCTCGGCGACGGGCGTCGCATCGGGGCGCGGTGCGGACGCGGCACAGCCGACGAGCAAGCCGAGCACCGCCGTCGCGACCATCGCCGCGACAGCCGTCCGTCCGGTGGCCCCCACCCGACCACTGTAGGCAGCAGCCCGGCATCCGCGGCACAACCAACCGATAACGATGCGGCCCCGTGCGGCCGGCTTTCGGCGCTCAGCCCTGACGCGGATCCTCTGGGATGGCGCGGCCCGCGGCCAGCCCGGCGGCGTAGGCCTCGTCGGCGCCGAGGCGGAACATGTCGCTCGGTCCGGTGCGCGGAAGGGTGCGCGCACCCGGGGTGTCGATCTCGTCGGTCACGAGCCGGCCCGCGCCCCGCACGATCGCGACGGGGCGGCCGGTCGCCTTGCCCTTGACGAGGTCGGCGGCGGCGGCCAGCTCGTCCGCGACGACCGGCACGGTCACCACGAGCGGACGCCCCTGCGCGTCCGTGCTGCCGCGCAGGTCGTCAACGACCCGGATGCCGGCGGCACCGATGGCGATGTCGGTCTGTCCGATCCGCCAGGCCCGGCCGAGTGTGTCGCTGACGATGACGCCGATCCGCACGCCGAACCGCTCCCGCAGGGCCGCGCACAGCGCTCGGGCGGAGGCGTCGGGATCGACCGGCAGCAGCAGCACCGTGCCTTCGGGGGTGTTCGAGGCGTCGACGCCGGCCGCAGCCCCGACGATCCCCAGCCGGTTCTCCACGATCCGGGTGGCCCCGCGCGTCGCGACCACCCGCACGGTCTCCGCGGTGATCGCCTCCTCGCGGTCGTCGGCCTGCACAAACCGGCCCTCGGCCTTCGAGACGATCTTGCTCGTGACGACCAGCACGTCGCCGTCGACGAGGCCGTCGGCATCCGCCGCGATCGCCTCGCCGATGACAGCCGACAGGTCGTCGCCGGCGCCGATCTCCCCGATCCCGTCAAGCGTCCACAGTCCGATCCCACGCACCGTGTCATCGTGCCACAGCGACAACGACGACGGGCGCAGGATGCCACGACTCTGGCGGGACCCCACGGAGTCTGCGCCCAGATCCGGTCCTCCCCGAACAAGGCGCACCCCGCAGGCCCCGGCTACGCTCGTATCGTGACCGAACGCGCTCCCCTGTCCCGCAAACTGTCCGCCATCGCCGAATCGGCGACGCTCAAGGTGGACGCCAAGGCCAAGGCCCTGCAGGCGGCCGGGAGACCCGTCATCTCCTACGCCGCCGGCGAGCCCGATTTCTCGACGCCGCAGTTCGTTGTGGACGCCGCCGCCGAGGCGCTGCGCGACCCGGCGAACTTCCGCTACACCCCCGCCGCCGGGCTTCCGGTGCTGCGCGAGGCGATCGCCGCGAAGACCCTGCGCGACTCGGGACTGCAGGTCTCGCCCGCGCAGATCGTGGTGACCAACGGCGGCAAGCAGGCCGTCTACCAGGCCTTCCAGACCGTGGTGAACCCGGGTGACGAGGTGCTGCTGCCCGCGCCGTACTGGACGACCTACCCCGAGGCGATCCGACTGGCGGATGGCGTTCCGGTCGAGGTGTTCGCCGGCGCCGACCAGGAGTACAAGGTCACGGTCGACCAGCTGGAGGCGGCGCGCACCCCGCGCACCACCGTTCTGGTCTTCGTCTCGCCCTCCAACCCCACCGGCGCCGTCTACACCCGGGAAGAGACCACCGCGATCGGCGAGTGGGCGCTCGCCCACGGAGTGTGGGTGCTCACCGACGAGATCTACCAGAACCTGATCTACCCCGAGGCCGGTTCCGCCGATGCCGACGCGATGCATGCCGTCTCGATCGTTGCGGCCGTGCCGGAGCTGGCGAACCAGACCCTGCTGCTCAACGGCGTCGCCAAGACCTATGCGATGACCGGATGGCGGGTGGGCTGGATGGTCGGCCCGGCCGAGGCGATCAAACTCGCCGCGAACCTGCAGTCCCACCTGTCGAGCAACGTGAACAACATCGCGCAGCGTGCCGCGCTGGCCGCGCTGTCCGGTCCGCAGGACGACGCCGAGCGGATGCGGCAGGCCTTCGACCGACGGCGGCGGCTGATCGTCACCGAGCTCTCGAAGATCGACGGCGTGACGGTGCCGACCCCGGGCGGCGCGTTCTACGCCTATCCGGATGTGACCGGGCTGCTCGGCCGCGAGTGGTCCGGGGTCACCCCCACCACCTCGCTGGAGCTGGCCGACCTCATCCTGGAGAAGGCGGAGGTCGCCGTCGTTCCGGGCGAGGCGTTCGGCCCCAGCGGCTACCTGCGGCTGTCGTACGCGCTCGGCGACGACGCTCTCCTCGAAGGACTGCAGCGACTGCAGCGACTGTTCGCCTGAGTCACGGCATCCCGCTCCCCCTCTTCGCGAGCGCACCCGTCGCCGCGCCCGCTTCAGCCGAAATAGTGGTCGCCTGTGGCTGCTTCGACGGCACTGATACCGCCACGGGCGACCACCATTCTTCCGGCGCGCGAGGCACGGAGAAATCCCACGAGGCGACGCGACGACGGATGCCCCGTTGTGCGGCCCCGCGACGTATCGGACGCCGCGGAGCCACGACCCCGGAAACAGCACCGGGGCAATCGTCGCGCGCGAGGCCGTACCCACCCATGGCAGCCCCGCGCGCGACGAGTCTTAGACGGGGCGCAGCTGAAGCTGAGCCATCCGTACGATGTGCGGCGAGGTGCGCGGCCCCAGCCAGATCGTGCAATGCACGGCGGAGTCGCACGCCCACTCGGCACACCAGGAGTAGACGCCCACGGCGAGCCGCTCTCCGCGCCCACGGATGGCGCACGGCGACGGGTCGCAGGGCTGTCGGTCGCGGATGAGCCACGTCACCGATACCTGCTCGGGGACGCGCACCCGATACCGCTGGATCGTCGAGAACGACTCGATCAGCATCGTCACCGAGGTGTCGGTGGGAACCCGCTCGGCAATGGCGACCATCGCGGGAACGTCATTCGCATCGCCGGCCAGCAGCACAGCGCCGGTCAGCGTGTCCCAGTCCGGTTCCACGAACGTGTTTTCCGCCACATCCATGGGTATGAGATTAGGTTAGCCTTACCTCTAGCGCAAGAGCCTTTCGTGACGGGTGCACAGCCTCACAGCTGAACGTCGATGAGCACCGGCTCCGGCTGCAGCAGCACACCGGACTCCTGCTGCACCCGTTGCTGAATGAACCGGGCGAGCTCCGCGATCTCGGCGGCGGTGCCCCGACCTCGGTTGGTCAGCGCGAGCGCATGCTTGCTCGACACGGCGGCCCGCGACCGCGGCAGCGAGAACCCCTTGCGCACCCCCGCGTGCTCGATGAGCCACGCGGCGCTCAGCTTGACCTCCGCGGGCGCCGCGGCCCGAGGGGGGATGTACCCGTCGAAGCGATCGAGCGGGATGACGAGCATGGGCTCGATCTCGGGTTCGAGCGGCCACCGCGGGCAGCCGTCGGGCAGCGTCCGGGCGAACTCCGCGGACACGATCGGATTCTGGAAGAAGGATCCCGCCGACCAGCTGTCCGGATCGTCCGGGTCGACGAGCATCCCCTTGCCCCGTCTCGTGGCGAGCACGTGATCGCGGATCCACGCGAGCGTGACGGATGCGTCGGCCTCCAACCCCAGTGCGGCGCGCAACCGGCTGCCGCCGACGGGAGCGGCGGCATCCCCTACCTCGGTCAGCTCCAGCGTGACCGAGAAGATGACCGCGCGGCGGATCGCGGTCGAGCCGTAGTGCTCCTTGAGCACGGAGGTGCGGAATCCCAGCCCCAGCTCCGCGGCCGGAACGGTGACCACCTGATCCTGGTGCTCGTCGAGCAGCTCGACCTCGACGAGCGTCTGCGCGATCTCCTGCCCGTACGCGCCGATGTTCTGCACCGGCGCGGCGCCGACGGTTCCGGGGATCCCGCTCATGGCCTCGACGCCCG
Source organism: Actinomycetales bacterium (assembly GCA_015654575.1). Taxonomy (GTDB): domain Bacteria; phylum Actinomycetota; class Actinomycetes; order Actinomycetales; family Microbacteriaceae; genus Microbacterium. Next base: position 8,887 of record JAATGR010000094.1, on the reverse strand, counting down.
CCAGCCCCTCGACGACGGTGTAGGCCGCGAGGTCGTCCCAGCCGTGGCCGGCTTCGACCCGCACCCGCGCCGTGCCGGGTCGGGAACCCGGCAGACGTTCGACGCCTCGGGTGCGGACGCGGATCACCGTCCCCTCGAACGGCTCGTCGCCGACGACGAGGTTCGACCCGCCGCCGAGGACGAACCAGGGCTCCGCCGCCGCCCAGGTGCCGGCGAGCGCAGCCTGCAGCTCGTCGCGGGTCGTCGCGTCGATCATCCGGGCCGGCGCCGCCCCGGTCCGCAGGGTCGTCAGCTCCGCGAGCGGGAGGGGATCGATCTCGGGCATGTCAGACGAGACGGGCGCGCACCTGCGCCTTGCCGAGCACCGTGACATCGGCGGCCGACACGGTCAGGTCGATCCGGACGCTCTCCTCGTCGACGGCCCCAACGGTCGCGACGACCGTGACGTCGGCACCGGTCTCGGCGTCGACGAGAACCGGCCGGGTGAAGCGCACGCCGTATTCGAGGATGCGGCCGGCATCGCCGAGCCAGGGCACGATCGTCTCGACGGCCAGCCCCATGGTCAGCATCCCGTGGGCGAGGACACCGGGCAGGCCCACACGGGTCGCGACGTCGTCGCGATAGTGGATCGGATTGAAGTCGCCCGAGGCGCCGGCATAGCGCACCAGCGACTCGCGGGTCAGGTGGACTTCTCGTTCGGCCACGACCTGGCCGACCTGGAGACCGCTCATCGCCCGCTCCCCTCTCCTCCATGGCCCACGTCGGACCGCTTCGCGGCCTCCGAAGCGGTCCGACGTGGGCCATGAGCCGAGCCAAAGTGGGACACGGTCATTCGTCGCCTCCGATCAGCAGCACGGAGGTGGCGGTGACGACATGCGCCCCGTCCCGGTCGGTGATCTCGGTGTCGCTGGTGACCATCGCACCCTTGCCGACCGCGCGCACGGCGGTCACCGCGATGCGTCCTCTCAGCTCGTCGCCGGCGACGATCGGCCGCGAGTAGCGGAACCGCTGCTCGGCGTGGATCGTGCGCTCCAGCGCGATGCCGGAGTCGGGCTCGGCGAGCAGCTGCTGCAGCGCCTGGTCCTGCACGACCATCGCGAACGTCGGCGGCGCGACGACATCGGCGTAGCCGAGCGCGACGGCCGCAGCCGGATCGCTGTGCTGCGGATCCGTCGCAAAGACGGCGCGGGAGAACTCACGCACCTTCTCGCGACCGACGAGGTACGGAGGCGTCGGCGGGAAGTCGCGGCCGACCAACGCGGGGTTCACGGGCACCCGGCCATCCTACCGAGGGGTCGCGGGCGCTGCCGGGCACAAGGCACGCCGGGTCGCGCACCGCATCCGCGCCGGGTCACCCCGGGTCAGGGACGGAGACGACCGCCGCACGCCACGACCAGCGGGTGGCCGCTCACGCGGCCTTCCGTCCGCGGATAGCCTTCAGCGCCATCTGCACCGCGATGAAGACCAGGTACACCGCGAAGAGGATGTTGCCCGCGAGCGGATTCACGACCGTCGCGAGCCAGGCGCCGAGCGCGGTCGTGCAGCACGCGGCCACGCCGACGACCGCGGCGGTCACGAGATCGACGTTGTGCCGCTTGAGGTTCCCGGCCGTCCCGGAGATCGCGGTGGGGATCATCATGAGCAGCGACGTCCCCTTCGCGAGCAGGTCGCTCGTGCCGAACAGCAGCACCAGCACGGGCACCACGACGATGCCGCCGCCCACGCCGATGAGCCCCGACACGACACCGGTGAGAACGCCCGTGACGACGAGCAGGGCGCCACTGAGCCACGTCAGATCGAACGGCTCGCCACGCGAGGGGATCACGACGAACAGCATCACGATGACGACGCCGAGGAACACGACGAACCCCCAGCGCAACGCGTTCTGCGAAACCCGTGGCAGCAGCCAGGTGCCGATCTGCGCCCCCACCACGGCCCCGGCGGCGAGGAGGAGCGCGGGGATCCAGGCCACGGTGCCGTTGACCGCGTAGGAGATGACCCCGACGGCGGCGGTCGGAACGATCGCGGCGAGCGAGGTGCCCGCAGCCAACCGCTGGTCGAAGCCGAGCAGCATAACGAGCAGGGGCACGATGACGGTTCCCCCGCCGACGCCGAACAGGCCGGAGAGGAGACCGGCGAGCAACCCGATGCCGGCGCAGACCAGGAGGAAGCGGGGGCTGCGCGTCGCACGCGCCGGGGGCTGGGCAGTCATCGGGCCGAGCCTACTCGCGGCCAGGATCCACCGGAGCGAACGCCGATGCGCCGCCGGGCTTCGCCAGCGACGAGGCCGCGAGCGACCCTGCCACCGCGAGGAAGATCGGGATCAGAAGCGTGAAGCCGGTGCCGGTGAACCCGATCACGAGTGCGATCGCGGTGAAGGGCGCACGCATGTTGGAGGCGAGAAAGGCCGCCGCCGCCACGACCGCGAGGCTCGTCGCATCCGCGCCCGGCCAGATGAACGCCCACCCTCCGGCGGCGGCGGCCCCCAGGGCGGCACCGATCGCGACGGAGGGCTGCAACGTGCCGCCGATGGCACCCGCGCCGAGCGACGCCGCGGTGGCCACGTACTTCAGCACGGCCAGCAGCAGCAGGATGCCGACGGGCTCGGCGACGTCGAAGCCCGCCGTGGCCAGCGCCCGTCCGTTGCCGAGGAGCTGCGGGAAGAACATCCCGACCGCGCCGACGACGGCGAAGACCACGGGCAGGACCACCAGCAGTTTCCACCCGGTGGGCCGCAGCGGGGAGAGCCGTTTGGTGACCGCCATGAAGCTCGTCGCGCCGAGCCCCATGAGCGGCCCGATGATCACGGCGACGACCAGGAGAGAGGCGCTGAGCTCGACGTGTCCGACGTCGTACAGCGGCTGGTCGGGCACGAGCGGCCGTGCGACCAGGGTCGCGATCGCGCTGACCGAGAGAGCCGTGACGGCCGCGCCGACCGAGAACTCGGCGAGGAGGATCTCGACCGCGAACACCGCGCCACCCAGCGGCACATTGTAGACCGCTGCCAGACCCGCGCCCGCAGCCGAGGCGACGAGGATGCGGCGCCAGCGGGGCGTGAGACGGAACCAGGACACGACCTTGGAGGAGGCCATGGCCGAGAGCTCCCGCGGCGCGACCTCCTTGCCGATCGAGGCCCCGAGGCCGACGGAGACGACCTGCAGCACCGTGTCGATGAGCGTTTCGAACGCCGGCATCCGCTTTCCGCCGACGCCCTGCTCGATGCTGGCGAGCGGTTTGCCGAACCGGCGGAGGAGATACCAGCCCACCGCGGCGATGACGCCCGCGGCGGTCACCGAGGCCAACGGCAGCCAGAAGACGGAGGGCTCGGCCAGCCCGTCGAGGAACGCACCCTCGCCCTCGCCCCAGACCAGGTGCTCGACCGAGTGCACGACCCACACCAGCAGCAGCACCGCGAGCCCGGTCGCGATGCCGGCGACGACGGTCGCGATCCCGATCCGGATCAGGTGACCGATCGCAGCGCCCGCTCCGGAGGAGGGGAAGCGGCGGGTCGGCGTCACCCCTCCACGTTACTGGGCCGACCACCCTCCGTCGGACGCGAGGATCACACCGTTGACGTTCACGCCGTCGTCGGACAGCAGGAAGGTGATCGAGGCCGCGAGCTGCTCCGCCGTCGCGACGGTCGGGATCTGCGCCTGGAACGGCTGCAGCCGCGCCTGACCGGCCTCGGACACGTGGGGCGGGAACGGGATGCCGGTGGCCACCCCGCCCGGGGCGACGGCGTTGATCCGGATCCCCGCCGGTCCGTACATGAACGCGGCGCTCTTGGTCATGCCGACCACGGCGTGCTTGGAGGTGGTGTAGGCGTTGCCCGACGCGTTACCGCGCAGTCCTGCCTCGCTCGCGACGTTGACGACGGCGCCGCGCCCGGCTGCGACCATGACCGGCAGCACGGCGCGGGTGAGCTTGAACGGTCCGTTCAGGTTGACCGCCATGACCTTGTCCCAGATCTCGTCACTGGTCTCGGCCAGCGGCGAGAAGTCGTCGTTGATGCCGGCGACGTTCGCCAGGGCGTCGATCCGCCCGCCCGCGGCGGCGACGATCTGGTCTACGACGTCCTGCCGGGTGATGTCGCCGGCGACGGCGACCACGTCCGCATCCGGGAGCGACGCCGCGAACTCCTCGAGCTTGGCCGCCGAGACGTCGGTGGCCACCACCCGGCCGCCCTCGCGCGCGATGCGGGACGCCGTGGCCCGGCCGATGCCGGAGGCGGCACCGGTGACGATCGCGGTCTTGCCCGCGAATCGGCCGGGCGTGACCCGCTCGGCCCAGGCTCCGGATTCGGTCTCCTCCGGGATCACCCCGCCGTTCGCGCTACGGACCAGGTCGTCGACGACCGACTGCGGGAGCTGTCCCTGGCTCAGTGCCATGAGCTGCTGCAGGGGCAGTCCCTTGATGGGCGCGAGCGTCTCCTCGGCGGCGCCGGACTGCGCCAGCAACCCGCGCACGAGCCCGCCGCCCACCGGATGCGCGAGCCATTCGCCGATCGGGCTGTTCGCGGTGAGGGCCTTGTTCTCCGACATCGTCACTCCTCGTCGTCGCTGGACGGGTGTACTTTATTCCCGTCCGGGAAATTCTATGCCGGCCCGGTCTCCCGGACAATGGTTTGCACAGGCAACGGGAGAAGGGATGCGGACATGGCCGCGAGACGAGACGCTCCCGTCCCGCACCGCCGCGGCCGGGGCGAGCGCGCCGGCCTCGACCGCGCCGCGATCATCGCCGCGGCCCGCGGCATGGACCCCACGACGCTGACCATGCAATCGCTCGCCGATGCGCTGGGCGTGGACCGCAAGGCGCTGCACCACCACGTCCCGGGGCGCGAGGGGCTGATGGAGCTGCTCGCGGCCGACGCGTTCGCCCGCGAGTTCGCCCGCATCCGCATCGATCCGGGGGCCAGCTGGGAGGACGCCTGCCGGGCCTACGCGGCAGGCATGCGGCGCGCACTCGGGGCCTCGGGATCGCTCGCGCTGCAGTTCCGCGCGGCGTCCGACGTCGCCGTCGCCGCCGTCCGGCCGGCCGAGGCGGTGATCGAGCGGATGGTCGCGGGCGGGTTCAACGAGGCCGCCGCGGGGCGCGCCCTGCTGCTGCTGACCACGGTCGCCGGCGGCTTCGCGCGCGACGAGGTCATGGCGGCGCAGGCGGGCGGTCACCCGCAGGTGAGCGAGTTCCGCGCGCTCATGGCCGCCGAACGCCCCGACGGCGTGGACGCGCTGCGCCGCTTGGACGAGAGCGACTTCGAGGCGTTCAACGACGCGCAGTTCGCCTTCGACCTCGACGTCCTCCTCGCCGGCCTCGCGGCCTCCCGACCGCACGAGACGCCGGAGGACACCCGCTGACACACCCCCGCGTGCACGTCCGAACCGGGGCAGGGAGCGCGCGGGGAATGGGGCGGGGCAGAGCAGTCAGCGCAGCGTTCGGCGCGCGCTGATCTGCCCGGTGTCGAAGCCCATCAGATGGAGACCGCCGTGGAAGCGCGCGTGCTCGATCTTGATGCAGCGGTCCATGACCACCGTCAGTCCCTTGGCCTCGCCGGCGCGTGCGGCGTCCTCGTTCCAGATGCCGAGCTGCACCCACACCACCGGGGCGCCGACCGCGACCGCCTCGTCGATGACGAGCGGCAGATCGCTCGGACGGCGGAACACGTCGACGATATCGGGCACCTCCGGCAACGACGCGAGGTCGGGATAGGCCTTCTCCCCCAGGATCTCGGTCGCGTTCGGGTTGACGAAATAGACGCGGAAGTCGCTGGACTGCTGCAGGTAGGTGCCCACGAAGTAGCTCGACCGCGCCGGGTTGGGCGAGGCGCCGACGATGGCGACGCTCTTCGTGCCGCGGAGGATCTTCAACCGCTCCTTCGCGGAGGGCCCGTCCCACGTGCGCTGCGAGCGCAGCAGCCGCGCCAGCGGCGACGATGCCGGCAGCTCGCAGGTCAGGCCGTTGACCAGGCGGGTGGGCACAAGTTCGTCAGTCATCATGCTCTCCTATGCCCGCTGCGCGCGATCGAGCGCCTGGTCGAGGTCGTACAGGATGTCGTCGGCATCCTCCAGGCCCACGCTGATGCGCACCAGGCCCGGCAGCACACCGCCGTCGACGAGCTGCTGCTCGCTCAGCTGCGCGTGCGTGGTCGAGGCGGGGTGGATGACGAGGGTCTTCGCGTCGCCGATGTTGGCGAGGTGGCTGGCCAGGTCCACCGACTCGATGAACGTGCGTCCGGCCTGCCGTCCCCCCTTGACTCCGAAGCTGAAGACGGCGCCGGGTCCCTCGGGCAGGTAGGTGGCCGCCCGGTCGTGGTGCGGATGCTGCGGCAGCCCCGCCCAGTTCACGAACTCGATGCGAGGGTCGGCATCCAGCCATTCGGCGACGATCCGAGTGTTCTCGACGTGCGCCTTCATGCGATACGGCAGGGTTTCGACGCCGAGCGCGAGGAGGAACGCCGAATGAGGCGCGAGGGCCGGACCGATGTCGCGCAACTGCTCGGCACGCAGCCGGGTGAGGAAGGCATACTCGCCGAAATTGCCCGACCACTCCAGTCCGCCATAGCTCGGCACCGGCTGGGTGAACAGCGGGAACCGACCGCCGTGCCAGTCGAACCGGCCCGACTCCACGACGACGCCGCCGAGGGTGGTGCCGTGCCCGCCGAGGAACTTCGTCGCCGAGTGCACGACGATGTCGGCGCCCCACTCGATCGGACGGCACAGGTACGGGGTCGCCACGGTGGAGTCGATGATCAGCGGCACGCGGGCATCCCGCGCCACGTCGGCGAGTCCTTCGATGTCGGCGATCTCGCCGGACGGGTTCGCGATCATCTCGGCGAAGATCGCTTTCGTCTGCGGGGTGACAGCTGCCGCATAGTCGGCCGGGTCCGCGGAGGCGACGAAGGTCGTCTCGACGCCGAACCGGCGCAGCGTCACGTCGAGCTGCGTGATCGATCCGCCGTAGAGGTTCGCGCTGGCGACGATGTGATCGCCGCTGCCTGCGAGCGAGGCGAACGTGATGAACTGCGCCGACAGACCGCTGGAGGTCGCGACCGCGCCGAGCCCCTGTTCGAGGGACGCGATCCGCTCCTCGAAGGACGCGGTGGTGGGATTCGCGAGCCGGCTGTAGACGTTGCCGTACTTCTGCAGCGCGAAGCGGGCCGCCGCGTCATCCGTGTCGTCGAAGACGAACGATGCGGACTGATAGATCGGGAGCGCGCGGGCCCCGCTCACCGCATCGGGAACGTTGCCGGCGTGGATCGCGCCGGTGCGGAAGCCGTATTCACGGTCGGCCATGGAAGGTGCCTTCGGATCGGGGCGGTGGGGGCCTGAAGAGCCTACCGGCCGGCGCGCGGCTCCGCTCTTGAGGCGTCATCGCCGGTCAGGGGATGCGGCGGCCCCGCGGAAGATCAGTCCGGCGACAGGTCGGGGGATGCGTCGATGCCGAACTCGTGGGCCAGCGCGCTCCGCGCCGCCCGCCAGCCGCACAGCCCATGGACCCCGGGGCCGGGCGAGGTCGACGCCGAGCACAGGTACAGGCCGGGCACCGGGGTGCGCCACGGATCGGCCCGCAGAACGGGCCGCCGCAGCAGCTGCGCCAGGGTCGCGGCTCCCCCGGAAATGTCGCCGCCCGGATAGTTCGGGTTCTCCCGCGAAAGGTCGAGAGCGGTGCGGGAATGGACCGCGAGAAGGGTGTCTCGAAAGCCGGGCGCAAACCGTTCGATCTGCGCGATCACGGTCTCCCGCACGTCCACGTCGCTGCCGGCCGGCACATGCGTGTAGGCCCAGAGCACCTGCCCGACTGCCGGCGCCCGGGTGTCGTCGAAGAGGGAGGGCTGCGACACCAGCACATAGGGCCGGTCGGGATGCCGGCCCCGCCCGACCTCGTTCTCGGCCGCCGCGATCTCGCCCCGGGTGCCGCCGAGGTGGACCGTTCCCGCGGCGCGCACCTCCGGGTTCCGCCAGGGCACCGGGGCGGACAGGGCGATGTCGACTTTGGCGACGCCGTTGCCGTGTCGGAACCGCCCGAGCGCTGCCCGGTACGACGGCGGCAGTTCATCGCCGGCGAGCCGCAGCAGCGCGGCGGGTGTGGTGTCGAGCAGCCGTGCCCGAGCCGGCGGCAGCTCGCGCAGCGAGGTGATCTCCGCGTCGGTGACGATCACGCCGCCGTGGGCGCGCAGATCGGCGACCAGCGCGTCAGTGATCGCCTGGCTGCCGCCGCGCGGGATCGGCCAGCCGCGGGCGTGACCGTAGGCGGCGAGCACCAGCCCCGCGCCGGCGGCGCCGAGACTGGGCTGGGCGACGATCGTGTGCGCCGCGACGCCGGTGACGAGGGCGGGCGCGGCATCGTCGCGGAAGCGCAGGTTCCACAGCACGGATCCCTGCTCGAACGCCCGGAGCCCCAGTCTTGCGGCGACGGCCGGATCGCGCGGCAGGCGCAGCAGGGACCCACTCGTGAGCTCGGCGACCTCGGCGGCATGTTCGGCGAGCGGTCGCATGAGCCGTGCGTAGGCGTCGCCGTCGCGGCCGAGGCCCTCGCGGGTGCGCTCCAGATCGCGATAGGCGACAGCGGCTCGGCCTCCGTCGAGCGGGTGGGCGAACGATGCGTCGGGAACGGCGATCTCGACCCGCTCCGCCAGAGCGAACTCGCGGAAGAACGGCGACTCGAGGGCGAGTGGATGAACCGCGGAACAGACGTCGTGCCGGTAGCCGGGAAGGGTCAGTTCGGCGGTCGCCGCTCCCCCGCCCGGGCGCGAGGCCCGCTCGTACACCCGCACCGCCAGCCCGGCCCGCGCGAGGGTGACGGCGGCGGCGAGGCCGTTCGGTCCGGAGCCGACGACGACGGCGTCCAGTTCGGCCATGACGCAACGCTACCTGGGCGGGCCGGCTGCCTG
>JAATGR010000040.1 GCA_015654575.1 Actinomycetales bacterium | reverse complement strand
GCGTACCGCGAGCCGTTCGACACCTCCCAGACCTCGACCGGGTACCGCTGAGGACCGTGGTAGTAGCTGACCGCCAGGTCTCCGTCGAAGACGCAGATCGGTCGGGGTGTGTTCGGTGCCGTGTAGGTCTCGTCGACTCGTGCGCTCATGCCATTCTCCTGGACTCGGTATCGGACTGCCGGCGCGCCGACCGCCGATCACCTCTTCCGAGGGATCGGCCGGCGTGCTTCACACGACCGTCAGCCGCGTCGTGGCTCCCGGGCGCTGTGGACCGACGTCGAGCCAGTCGGCGCGCGCGTACGCCGCACGCTCGCGCGCCGTTCGGATCGCGATGGCGCGGTCGGGATTCTCGGGCATCGGGTCGTAGCCCGCCAGGACGTACGCCGCGGCGGGGTCACGCGCGACCTGGACGGTGGCGACCATCAGCCGGCCCGGGGTGTGGCTGAGTCCCGGATGCAGCCTGGCCAGGACCTCGCCGGCGAGCTGCTCGGCGATCCGCAGCGACTCCGGGGTGTCGAGGCCGGCGGCGCCCAGCAGGGCGCGCGATGCAGGTGTGGCGACGTCGACCGCGACGTCGCCGGCCTGCTCGCGCTGCGCCCGCAAGGCTCCGACGTGCGCCACGGCCGCGCGGCGAGTGCCGCGCGCGACCGCCTGGAGCTGCTCGATAATCGCCTCGACCTGCGCCGGCAGGTCCTCCAGCGCGCTGGTCGCCGGCAGGGACCGGCTCACGAACACCCCGACGCCCTGCAAGCGCTCGAGCAGGCCCTCGTCAGCGAGCTGCCCCTGTGCAGAGCGCACCGTCCCCAGGCTCGTGTCCCAGATGTCCATGTAGTCGGCGATCGGCGGCAGCTTCTCGCCCGGCCCCAACCGGCCGGTGCGGATGTCCTCCCGGATCGCGTCAGCGATCTCTGCAGCGCGGCTACGGCGTCGGCTCATGGCCGACACCGTACACCACAGTGCCATGCACTGCACCGCGTTAACCGATAATCAGCATTATGACACTTATAGGTAGCGTGGCCTCCTCTTCGCCCGCTGGCGCGCCGTCAGGCGTCGCAGTCGTCGCACCTGCCCGTGGCGGGCATCTCAAGATTGCACGTCGGACAAGGCTTCGCTGCGAGGGCGACGGTCGGCAAGCCGCTAGAGCTCCCTGAACCGCCGCCGTAGTTCGCGAACCGCTCTTGCTCGTATCGGCCTTCGGGCAAGCGGACCTCGATGAACCCGCGGTTGATATAGGCGGCCGCCGCGGAGCCACTGAGCCCGACGGCAACGTACTGCCCTCCGTTGGGGATCCACACCCGGTCGAAGCTCAACGCCGTCAGGATCTCGCGGACGCGGATGCGGTTCTCGATCGGTACAGGCAGAGCCTCGAAGGCGCTGTCGAGCGTTTCGAAGTAGCGTCGCCCGTTCCCGGCAAGCTCGTCCGCGGTCCAGGTGCACACGGGCAGTTCGGGGTGATCGTTCAGAGGCACCGGGATCCGGTTCTCGATCGGGGTGTCCTGCAGGTGGGCACAACTCGGCAGGTGCAGCGACTTCCCCGCAGCGGTGCGGTAGAGGACGATCTCGGTCGCGGTCATCTCCTGATCATGGACCAGCTGTGGCAGGCCGTGGGGCGATCGCACGGCCGGACCTCAGACACTGACGGTTGGCACCCGCCGACGGGGCACATCTTGGGGAACCTCGACTCGGGATCGCGGTGCGCCACGACGCCTGCGCTGCACGCTCGGCCCGCGGCGCCGCAGTGCAGCAGGTCAATCGCGGGTCTGCTGCACGGATAGGTGACACCTGATCTGTGGTGCCTGCGGGCACCGCTGAGAGGATGTGCACCGTGCCTAGACCCCATCCGAAGGAGTTCCGCGACGATGTCGTGGCCATCGCCCGCCGGGGTGATGCCCCGGTGTCTCAGATCGCTAAAGACTTCGGCATCAGCGACTCGTGCCTGCGCAACTGGCTGCACGCTGCTGACGTCGAGGACGGAAACAGTCCCGGTGTGAGCGTCAGCGAGTCGGCCGAGCTGCGTGATCTGCGGCGACGGAACCGGCTGCTGGAGCAGGAGGTCGAGGTCCTGCGCCGTGCCGCGGCATACTTCGCCCAGGCGCACCTGCCGGGAAAATGACCTACCCGCTCGTGAGAGAGCTCGCCGGCGACGGGATCCCCGTCGCGGTGACGTGCCGGGTCCTGAAGCTCGCAAGACAGCCCTACTACCGCTGGCTCG
>JAATGR010000182.1 GCA_015654575.1 Actinomycetales bacterium | reverse complement strand
CGGCAACCATTCACCTCGAACGATGACCGCACCGCGGCACTTGACCCCTGGCTCGAGCACTACAACACTCGACGACGCCACTCAGCCCTCGGCGGTCACCCGCCGCTCAGCCTGCTGGCACCAAAGTGCTGACCGAGTACAACTAGTCGGTAGCGGGATGGTCAGCGAACGCGTTCTGCGTCAGGTCCGCCGGGCCACCGATATTGCCGACGCAGTCGCGTTTCCATCGGCGGTGATCTGAGATGACAACAACTACCCATACACGAATCGACGGTGTTCGCGATCTGGCTACCCAGTTCTGCGGCGACGAGACGATACGACCCGAATACGCGAACAGCTATTTCCACCCAGGGCGAACCCGATGAGCGTGGCCACGATCATCGTGTCCTTCAACCGCCTCGATCTCCTTAAAGCCTGCCTGAGCGCGGTTCTCCGGCAAACGAGACGCAGCGAAGAAGTGATCGTTTTCGACAACGGCTCCTCGGAGGGAACCGTTGAGTACATCAGGGAAGAACACCCTGATGTCACGTTGGTCGAAAGCGAGCAAAACCTTGGCGGAGCCGGCGGTTTCTCCCGGGCAATCGAAATTGCGATTTTACACGGCCACGAACTGGCGTGGGTGATGGACGACGATTCCGAACCGACACCCGAGACGCTTGATCGACTCACTATCTGCTTCGCTACTTCTGGGGAGGGACGAGCCGGATTCGTCTCGCCGCGAGTGCTGCAGAACGATCACGCACCCCTCCGATCACACGCCGCGGAACAGATTCACGCCACAGCCAACCACGGGCTGCCCAAGTCCGTCGACAGCTCGTCGTCGTTCGCGACGCCATACGCGACATTCGTCGGAGCGCTGATCAACCTCACGGTTGCACGACAAACGTTCTTACCAGTGGAGCCGTTCTTTATCTGGTGGGACGACACCGAGTACACCGCGCGGCTGCAGCGGATCGCCGGCGGTGTGCATTGCCCGGACGCCATCATGTTGCACCCGTACAAGCAGGAGTTGCGTGACTTGGGAGGCCGGTTGTTCTATGACCTGCGAAACCGCCTCTGGGTGTCACGGGACAGCAGACTCGGATCCGATTTTGCCCGAGAGCGGGCGCGTTCTTCGTTCTGGCGACGACTGCGGCGACAGGCGCAAAACGCGCAGTCAAAGCGGACGTACGCGCGCAATGTTGCCCGCGGTCTGGCCGCTGGCTTGCTTACCCGGCCGTCGATCCGATGGCCGGGAATGACGATGGGGGAACCGAATGAAATTACTCTGTAGTGCCGTCAACTTCGGATTCGGGGCAGCCGGCAAACTCGACGCGATCCTGGACCACCTCCCCGACGCCGAGGTCACATTCATCGATTCCAAACTCGGCGCTGCGATTGGTCTCGACAGCGAGCACCGACAAGCGAATGCCGAGGATGAGCTGGAGAGCTTTGACGCCCGCCATTGTCATCCTCGATCCCAAGCTTGCCAGCTCGCTTGCCGCTCGGGGAATGCGCGTCGTCTACGTCGACAGTCTCGCCCACCTTTGGGGGAAGGAGGACCCGGTGTGCACGGACGTCGCTGCGTACTGCGCGCAACGCGTTGCTTACCACGACCTTTCAACGTTTGAGGTTCTCTCCGGCGTCAAGACGCTGGTTGAGGTTGGCGCAATCATTCCGCACCGCTTCGAAGGGGCGACTCGGACGCAAACGGCATTGGTGAATGTCGGAGGCGTGCACTCGCCGTTCTCCGATGAGGCGCCGGCGTACACGCGAGTGGTCGTGCCAGCGGTCGTCGCCGCGCTCCAGAGCGCAGAGTACGAAGTCAGAGTGATCGGCAACGTCGACGCGTTTACCGCCAGCATGCTTCCAGACGATGTGCCCGCGGGGCCTGTACCGCACGACGAGGTGGGACGGCTGCTGGCCGAAAGCGCGGTCCTTTTCACCTCGCCTGGACTGACGACGATGCTCGAAGCTGGAGCCGCGCAGATACCCACCGCGCTGCTTCCTCCCCAAAACGTCAGCCAGGTCCTCAACGCCGACGAAGTGACCCGCAGTCAGGACGCGCATCCCGCACGCATCGATTGGCCCGAGCATGTCGTACACGCCGCGACGGTGCGCGAACTCGCGAAACGCAGTGAAGAAGACGCGTTGCGATTTATTTACGCAGCCATCGAGGCGATCGAGCCCAACCCAGGCTTCGCTACATGGCTTCGCGACGAGTGCGCATGCCGTCTCCCGGCGTCGGCTAGTTGGCTGCGCGACTACAGCGACAACGTCGGAGGTGAAGGCGCGGCGCAAGTCGCGCAGGTCGTCCGTGAGGTGGCAGCAAGGAGCTTAGTATGACCATTTTCGCGATGTACGGCGCCGGAGAGATGGGCAGCCAAATCGCAGAAGGATTTCTTACCCGTGGGGACACGTTGCTAGTGAACGACCCCTACACGACTCGTGTGTGGCCTGGAACTGACCTATCGAAGGAGAGCATCGCAACGGCGGCGGACGTGCATCTGATTACCGTACGTGGCGCCGATACCGCGAACGCGGTCATGTTCGGCCGCGACGGGCTCACTCAATTCGCCAAGCCGACTTCGTTGGCGTTGCTGATGACGACCATGACGCCAGTCGACGTGAGCCTTCTCGTCGAAGAGGGGTTACGCCGCGGATACGGGAGGATTGCCGATGCCGCCATGAGTAGACGGAAAGCAGCGATCGCCGACCGGAGCCTGACAATTCTACTCGGCGCCGACCAGACAATTGCTGCGGACGCCGTAGCCGCGTGTTCCGTGTTCGCCGACAACGTCACCCATGTTGGAGGCGTCGGAACCGGCATGACCGCGAAGCTCGTCAACAATTGGCTGCTGCAGGCCAACCGCGGCTCGCTGATTCAAGCCGCCCACGCCGCACGCGCTTTCGGAATTGACACCGATCGATTCGTTGATTTCATCAACAGCTCCAGCGGTTCGAGCTGGGTCTCGTCGCAGTGGTCTGATGCTGAACGTTCGCTCCTTCAAGGGGAAGCTGTCGAAGCGACGCTCGCCGAACGAACCGAGGACGAGGTCGTCATGCTCGTGGAGAGCTTGCGGTCAATCGGGGTCGAGTTCGATCCTGCCCCAGTCGACGCTCTCATCGAGGCGATGAAGGGAGGTCTCAGTGACAAGTCTTAAGCGCAGCATCTGCCATCACCTGTTCGATACCTACGGTGCAGCCGATCTGCGGGCCACATTCGACGACCTCGCCGGATTAGGGTTCGACGCCGTTGAGCTTCTCGGCGAGCCAACGTTCTATCCCGCCGAGACGGCGGCGCTCGTTCGTTCCTCCGGGCTCACGGTCACCGGCCTGACCGCTGCGAGTCGAGTATCAACAGGCAGAGACCTCACTCATTACGACCCTCTGGTACGCGCGCGCACTCGGGAGCACCTGCAGAAGTGTGTCGAATTCGCGCAGGACATCGAATGCAGCGTAGTGGGGGTGGCGCTCACGGCGGTGGGCCGATTCCGTCGCGACGGCGACGAGGCTGCAGAAGTCGGCCGCATCGCAGAAGCGCTCGATTGGCTCGACCAGGTCGCGAACGAAGCCGGCGTTGTGTTCTCGATTGAGGTGCTTAACCGGTACTCGTCCGCATACTTGAACTCCCCTGACGCAGACGCTGAGATCGGCTGGCGCAGACCGAACGTTAAGCTGACCCTCGATACGTTTCATCTATTGACCGAACTAAGGAGCGTCGAGGACATTCGCGCATGGGCGCAGGACACCGCCAACGTGCAAGTGTCCGGAGGCGCGAGGGGAACGGTTGGATTAAGCCTTGTGGACCCGGGAGTATTCGTCGCCGAACTTGCTGGCGGTGGATATCGAGGACCGGTCACTCTTGAGGCATTTCCGGCGGGAACCGCCGCGTTCAGTGACACCGAGAACGATGACCGCGCGCTGGTAATCGACATCGCATGCGACTTCATCGCATGGTGCGACCGTTGGGATCGGGAATGGCATGCACGCGCCAACGCCACGGACGCAGTCTCGCTCCAGGCCATGTAGTCGCTCCGACGCGAGTCGAGAAGGTCGTCGAATCAGACAGTGAGCGCAGCGTGTTCGCTACAGCTCGATACAGCAAGCTGTGAGAGTGCTCGTCCGCGCCTCGCGGAGCATGTCAGGTGCGTGGGTCGCTGATTGAACCGCCTCAGGTTTGATGCCGTGTCTTTTCTGGTTGGAAGGATGGCGTCGTGCCGAGGAAGATCGGTCCTGCGCTCAAGGAGCGAGCCGTCCGGCTCGTGCGGGAGCACCGTGCTGAGCACCCCTCGAACGCGAAGGCCGTCGAGGCCGTCGCCCGGCAGGAGGGCGTCGTGCGCGAGTCCCTGCGCCGTTGGGTGATGCAGGCCGATATCGATGCCGGCGACCGCGAGGGGGTCACCAGTGAGGAGACGGCGGAGATCAAGCGGCTCAAGGCGGAGAACAAGCGGCTGCGGGAGGACGTGGCGATCCTGAGGGCGGCCGCGACTTTCTTCGCGGGGGAACTCGACCCCCGAGGCCGCTGATCATGGGTTTCATCGATCAGATGCGCGCCCAGGGGCACGCGGTCGAGTCGATCATCCGCGTCCTCCGTCAGGAGGGCGTGAGGATCGCCGCGCGCACCTACCGGGCCTGGCGGCAGGGCCGCATCTCGGCAAGGACGGTCACCGACGCGCTCGTGGTCGACGCCGTCCGCGACGCCGCTTGGCGTGACGAGGTCGATCCCGCGACCGGCGAGGTGCGGCGGAGAATGACCCCGGAGGGCCTGTATGGCCGACGGAAGATGACAGCGCTGATCCGCCGCACCGCGCTGCCTGACGCGTCCTGGGGCGCGATCGATCGCGCCATGCGGCTCCTCGGCCTGGAAGGCGTGAAACGCGCGAAAGCGGTGCGCACCACGATCCCCGGCAAGGACGGGGTCCGCGCCGGAGACCTGCTGAACCGGGACTTCACCGCGCCCTGCCCTGATCACACCTGGGTGATGGACTTCACCTACGTTCGCACCTGGTCAGGGTTCGTGTACGTCGCGTTCATCCTCGACGTCTACTCGCAGCGCTTCGTCGCCTGGCACATCCAGACGACCAAGCACGTCGAGCTGGTGATGATCCCGCTGCGGATGGCGCTGTGGGAACGCGATCGGCAAGGCCACCCCGTCGGCCCCGACCAGCTCCGCGCGCACTCAGATGCCGGGTCCCAATACACCGCGATTTCGTACACGGACAAGCTGGCGCTCGACGGCATCGCGCCCTCGATCGGGTCGGTCGGGGATGCGTACGATAACGCGCTGATGGAGACGATCAACGGGCTCTACAAGGCCGAGTGCATCCGCACCACGATCTTCCACGACGGCCCCTACAAGACGATCGCGGACGTCGAGTACGCCACCGCCGGGTGGGTCGACTGGTACAACCACCGCAGGCTCCACGGTAGCCTCGGCATGGTCAGCCCGAACGAGTTCGAGCAGACCTACTACGCGGCCCTCACCGAGGAACCGCACCCCGCATAACAGCGGCAGAAAACCTGAGGCGGTTCAGATCGAGGATAGGCGAACCGTCGTAATTCGTTGGTCCCACTATTGGTTCGCAGCGCGGTCTTGTTCCGAGAGCGCCTTGCCGGCTCGTCCACGTAGAGCATGGGGACTTGGTCGGCTACGTCCGAAGCACCTAACAGGCCGACCGAGCCCGCTGATTGCCGAAAGTGGGCACACAGCCTGGATGAACGGTAGCTAGTCGGAAGCCGTCGATGATGGTTTTGTTGTGGGCCTTTGCGATGCTTGTTGGTTTTATGGCCTTCATTCCCGAGCCACTGGTCGCGAGCGAGCCTTCTCCCGCCTTGCCGCCACCTGCCAATGCCGCTCATATCTGCCGAGTAAATCGCCAAGCTGCGGTCCGTTGCAGCCAGACAGCGTCCGAAGCTGAGGACAGCTTTAGATATTGTGCCGTTGTCCACGTCGGTCGCTCCGCCATCCGCCCAGTGCCGCACGTGATGCGCGTGGCACCAGGCGGGCGGAGCCGTGCAGCCGGGCCAGATGCACCCGCCGTCGCGTGCGGCGAGCGCGCGCCGCTGGGCGGGGGTGAAGAGCCGTTCCCGCCGCCCGAGGACGAGCGGCTCGCCCTCCACCCCGAGCAGCAGGCGCTGCACGCCCGCGTCGCACGCGAGCTCTCGGGCGGTGAGCGCCGAGACGGGCTCGTCCACGGCGTCGAGCCGCGCGGTTCCCGTCCCGCCGAGCAGGTCCGACCACGTCATCGTCGCCACGACCGTCGCGGTCGGACGGGCGCCCGCGCCGCCGACCTCGCCGACGCGCACGCCCGCCTGGATGAGCCCGAGCAGGATGTCGAGCTGCCGTTGCTCGCGGGACCGGCCGTCCGCCCAGCCTCGCGGTGCTCCGTCGCGCGCGTCCGATCCGCCGACATCGCCCCCGCTCCCACCCGGTCCGCCGATACCGCTCGCCGCTCCGTCCGCACTCGATCCGGCGCCGCCGTTCCCGTCCGGGCTCTGTCCCCGGCTCGCACGCCCCACCCCGCTCGCGCCCTCGCGCTCCCCTCCGACGAGCACGCGGTCACGCTCGTCGAGAAAGCGCGGAACGCCGTCGGGGCCGCCGTGCTCCGTCAGGACGGCGCGGACGAGCGCCGCGTTGACGGGGTCGAGGGCGCCCGAGAAGGGCGTCATGCCCTCGCGCTCCCTCCCGAGCCGGAACGCGCGTCGCGCGCGCAAGGCCTCCTCCCGCGGTCGCGCGCCATCCGGATCGAGGGCCTCGCGCCACATCCGGGCCTGGATCGCGACGAGGTCCGCGCTGCGCAGCTGCGCCTCGGCGACCAGTGCGCTCTCCGCCTCCGTCACGACGGCGTGCGTGCACGCCGGGCCGGCCTGGTCGAGGCACCGCACGATGACCTCGGCCGCGTCGAGACCGATCGTGCCCTTCCGCAGCGCCTCCGCGATGCGCGGATGCCGCGGCGCGAGCACGGTCCCGTCGAGCGCGATGCGTTCCCGCACCGCGGAGCCGACCCGTATGCGGCGGCCGACATCGGCGCCCGAGGCGCCCGTCCACTGCTCGAGGAGATGCGCGGCCCGTGCGTGCCCCCACCGTCGCGCCAGGCCCTCCGATCCGAGCTCGCGGCGCGAGCGCTCCCCGACCTCGCCCGCGGCGAGGGCGCGCACGCCGTCCACGAGACGCCCCACGCGCTCCGCGGCAGCCGTCACGGCCGCGAGATCCGCATCGGAGACCGCGGACAGACGCAGGTCGGCGACGGCGGGCTCGAGCGCCTCCACCACCGCCTCCAGGACGTCCGCGATCTCGATCATGGGTCCATGGTGCACCCGACCACCGACATTCCCTTTTTCCTGGTCAGTAGGATGTTCATGCTGTGGATGAAACACCGCCGACGCTGTCTGTGGAGGATGAGTCGAGGCGGGCGCGAGCCCCCCGAGGAACGGGTCGCACGCGGGCGCGAGCCTCCCGAAGAGGAGCCCGACGGGGACGAACCACCCCGACGGACGAGCCGTCGTGCACGCCCGCCCGACACTCGCGTCCCCCCGCCACTCGCATCGCCCGGCCGGTCTCACGCCGGTCTGGCAGACTGGACGTGCGCCGCTCCGTGCGGTCCGCCTGCGCCGCCGGCGGTGCGGTCCGCCTTGGTGTAACGGCAGCACGACGGCCTTTGGAGCCGTGAGGACCAGGTTCGAATCCTGGAGGCGGAGCGGCTCTCCCTCACCTCCCGTCTCACGCCCTCCGTGCCGTCCGCGATCGCCGCTCCGCTGCCGGCGCGCCAGTCCGCTCGCGCCTCACCGCTCCCGGGCACACGCCGCGTCCTCCTCCCCTCGCCCCGATAATGGGACAATGGCCAGCCGGGACGAGGTCGATCGCATCGTGGATGCGTGGTCGCGCGAGCGTCCCGACGTCGACTTCTCCCCGCTGCAGGTGCTCTCGCGCGTCGATCGCCTCTCGCGCCACCTCGAGCGCGCGCGTCGGTCCGCCTTCGCGGCGTCCGGTCTCGAGCCGTGGGAGTTCGACGTGCTCTCCGCGCTCCGCCGCGCGGGCGCGCCCTACCAGCTGAGCCCGAAGGCACTGCTGCAGCAGACGCTCGTCTCGAGCGGCACGATGACGAACCGGATCGACCGGCTCGTCGCGAGCGGACTCGTCGAGCGGCGCACCGATCCGAGCGACGGACGCGGGATCCTCGTCGTCGCGACGCCGCTCGGGCGTGAGCGCGTCGACGCCGCGATCCGCGGGCTGCTCGAGTCGGAGGCGGAGCTGCTCGAGGCGCTCTCACGCGTCGACCAGGAGCGTCTCGCCGCCCTCCTGCGCAAGCTGAGCCTCGACTTCGACTGAACAGCGCCCCTCGCTCCGGGCCGCCGGCCTCCGTCGCCCGCCTGGCGCCCACCCGCCGTGCGCCAGCGCGTCGACACGTCAGAGCGTCGACACGTCAGAGCGCGCGAAGTGTGAGTTTGTGCGGGTTTCGGGCGCCCGAAACCCGCACAAACTCACACCTCGCGCGCTTGCCCCATGCACCGCGCGCCGCGGCGGGCGGTCAGGCCTCGCGCGCCGCGTCCGCCGTGCGGCTCGACCTCGCGGCGCCCCACTCGGCCGCCCCCTCGAGCGACGTCGGCGCCGGCCGGTAGCCGAGCCGCTCGCGCGCGGCGGTCAGGTCGAGCGTGTGCTCGAACGCGAGCTGCCCGACGAGGAACCGGGTGAACCGCGGACGCGTGCGCGTCAGGCGCGCCCACCGCTCCGCAGCCTCCGCGGCCGCGAACGCCGCGCCGACGGGCACCGAGCGGATGCGCACGTCCTCACGACCGCACGCGGCGACGAGGGCGCGCACGACGTCCGCGAGCACGACGGGCACGTCGTCCCCGACGTTGTAGACGCCGGAGGGCGCCCGCGGCGAGAGCGCGCAGACGACCGCGTGCACGAGGTTGTCGATGTGGGTGACCGTCTGCAGCACGTCCCCGCCACCGGGGAGCGTGAGGACGCCCCGGCGCACGGCGCCGAGGAGGCGCGGGACGAGCACGGGATCGCCCGGGCCGTACACGGCGCGCGGACGCAGGATGACGAAATCGGTGCCGGCGAGCTCGAGCTCCGCGGCCGCCGCGGACTCGGCGTGGGGCGAGAGGTGGCGTCCGGGCGGCGCGTCCTCGCGCACGAACGAGGTGGGTCCCGTGTTGTCGTAGACGCTCGCGGTCGACACGTGCACGAACCGCGACGCGCGCATCGTGCGCACGACCATGCGCGTGCCGTCACGGTTGACGCGCATCGCCGCGCTGCGCGAGGCGCCCTCGTCGCCGAGGGCGGCGCAGTGCACGACGACGTCGAACTCGCGGTCGCCGAGCAGCGGACCGACGGTGTGGTCCCAGCTCCGGTAGGCCGCGCGCGGATGCGACCATCCGCACGCCTCGCGCCCGAACCCGACGACCTCGTGGTCGCGGTCGGCGAGCGCGGTCGCGATCGCCCCTCCGACGAACCCGCTCGCCCCAGTGACCGCGATCCTCATGCCGCCCCCTCAGCGCCTGCCGCAGCGTCGGGGGCAGGAGCGGATCACCCGAAGTAGCTTAGCGACGCGCGGCCCGAGCGCTGAATCGAGGCGATCAGCCGGACGCCGCGGACTGCGGACCCCCGCCGCGGGCCCTCGCTACGCGCTCCCACCGCGCCTTCCGCCGGGCCTTCCGCCGGGCCTCCCCCGCCTCCGGCCCCGCCTCGCGCCGAGCGCCCCGTCGAGCGTCCAGCCGAGGCTGTCGAGGAACGCCGCGCGATGGACGGACGGCTCCGGATGCGTCGCGCCGTAGGCGGCGAAGCCGATGGCCTGCACGATGAGCACGTGCGCCAGCCGGCCCGCGACGTCCGGCTCGACGCCGAGCGCATCGAGCGCCTCGTGCATGCGCTCGCCGAGCGCGACGGCGTTCGGTCCGCGCGCTCCCCGGCGCTCGAGGTAGAGCGGGACGAGGTGACGGCGCGCGCTGAGCACGTCGTAGGTGGAGAGCATGATTGCCGTGAGCAGGCCCCGCGGGTCGGCCGTGCGCTCCCAGCGCACCGACCCGAGCGCGTCGTCGAGCAGGGCGTCGACGAGCTCGGTCTTGTCGCGCACGTGGTTGTAGAGCGCGTTGGGAGTCACGCCGAGCTCCGCGGCGAGCGCGCGCATGCTGAACCGGGCGGAGCCGTCGTCCGCGAGCAGGCGCGCGGCCGCGGCGAGGATGCTCCCCCGGTCGATCCCGGCCGCCCGACCGCGTGCACGCGCCTCCACCCTTGAAATGTACACCGTCCATGAGAAGATGGACGATGTCCATCACGGGAGGAAACCATGACCGACGTCGCCCTCTTCCACTCCGTCCTCGGCGTGCGAGCCGGGATCCGGGACGCCGCCGAGCGCCTGCGCGCGGCGGGCCACCGCGTGCACGTGGTCGACCAATACGACGGGGATGCCTTCGACGACTACGACGCCGCGGGCGCGCACGCGGCGCAGATCGGCTTCCCCGAGCTCATGCGCCGGGCGCGCGCGGGCGTCGAGGACCTTCCGGACGGCTTCGCCGTCCTCGGCTTCTCGAACGGCGGCGGAATGGCCACGCACGTCGCGCTGAACCGTCGCGTCGGCCGCGTCGTGCTCTGCTCGGGCGCGCTGCCGCTGGACCGCCTCGGGGCCGAGCGCTGGCCCGCCGGGGTGCCCGTGCAGATCCACGACGCGCTCGACGACCCGTTCGCGACGTCCGGCGCGGTCGAGTCGGTCATGCGCTCCGTCAACGAGGCCGGGGCCGTCGCCGAGCACGTGCAGTACCCGGGCGTCGGGCACCTCTTCACCGACCCCGAGCTGCCGGACGAGTTCGATCCGGCTGCGACCGAACGCCTGTGGTCCCACGTGATCCGCTTCCTGGGCGAGTGACCTCCGCGCACACCTCGGCGTGCGGCGACGCGAGGTGGCGCAGGCTCGCGCGCCCTCGCGTCCGAACGCCGATCGGCGTGCCCCATGGCAACGGGCGATGGGTCTTCGCGTCCCTCGCGTGTGTCGCTGAACTACCATGCACGTGGAGTCGCATCCGGTGGTCGACCATCCGGCCAGGCACCGAGAATTTCCATATCGTCTGCCCAATAACGCTCGACCGCATCCGTGATGTGCCGAATTACATGCACCGTCGTCTCCCGAGAGCTGGATCCACGGGCTCTCACCCCGCGGTTTCAGCTTGCCATTTAGCGCGCTTCGATCCGCTCTTGCAGCGGGCTCAAACGGGTCTCTCACCGCGACCTCTTGAACGACCAGCGTGCGAGTCCCGCGTCGGGCACCAGGAGAGTTGGGCCGCCGCCATCCCGAGCGTTGTCGGGCCAGGCTTTGGCGGCGTCCCTTTCGCGTCTGCTTCGGCATCAGTCATCCGCCGTGGACGGCATCGTCTGCCACTCGGTTGGCCCCACGCTCACGTTCGGCTAAGCGGTAGACAGGAAGTGGGGGCTGGCCCATACGCCCAACCCCCACCTTCGACATCTCGAGCTCCGGGACGACGGAACGCTCACTCCGGCGCCTGAACTGATTGGAGACGCAACATGGTGGAACGTGCGACAGTGACTGTTCCCAATCTCGTTGGGCAAGCTGCACCGCTGCCGTCCCTGGAAAGCCATGCCGAAGACGACGAGGACGTGTAGGGCGATCCGGAGACCGGAGACCCGACACACCACCTGATCCTCTGTAGCGCTTACCAACGCTCCCCAAACGAGGCTGACGAGCGCGGAATTTTAGCAATCCTACGTTCTAACGTACGATCGTTATTGACTCGAACACACGTTCTAATTGTCGTAACGTTGAATCGGCCGGAAGGAGTGCGGCCGATGGGAACGAACAAGCGGTACGCGGCGCACTATGACCGACTGATGGATCAACGCATTCTGGAACGCATCGCCCGGCAGGACGGGCCTCGGCAGTCGTGGTCGCAGGGGGTGCAGGTGTGGGGTCGTGACGGGATGTGGAAGCTGTGGAGCGCGTCGAACGTCGCGGTGTGCGGGGGCGGCGTGAAGGAGCCGGAGTTCCTGAACGAGCTGTCGCAGATGATCGGTGACTACGATCGCCGCACGACATCGACGAGGCCGGAGTCCCGCGGGGTGGTGGTCTTTCGGGCCCGCGGCGTCGTGTCCTTGACGGGGTGAGCCATCGTGCGATGATCGGT
>JAATGR010000172.1 GCA_015654575.1 Actinomycetales bacterium | reverse complement strand
GACACCGCGAACACCCTCAGGCCGTCCGGTACGTAGCCGACGACCTCGTCGCAGTTCGACGCCGGAGCCAGGAAATACTGCGCACCGGCATCCACCGCCCCCCACATCTTCTGGCGGATACCGCCGATCGCTCCTACCGTGCCGTCGGCGCTGATCGTGCCCGTGCCCGCCACCGACGCTCCGCCGTTCAACTCCCCCGAGGTGAGCTGATCGATGATGCTCAGCGCGAACTTCATGCCGGCCGACGGGCCGCCCACGCTGCTCAGTCCGAAGGTGACGTCGTACGGCATGTTGTACGCGATCTGCACCGTGATGCCGAGCAGCCAGGTGTCGTCGTCGCCCGCGGTCGGCGTGAGCGTCAGCTCCTGCTGGGCGTTGTCGCGTCCGACGAGGAGCGTGACCGGCGAGCCGCCCGCGGCGGTCACGGCCGCCCGCAGGGCATCCGCCGAGGAGACGGCGGTGCCGTCGACCGCGAGGATCTCGTCGCCGACCTGCAGCACACCGGTCGCCGCGCCGCCGTCGACCAGCGAGTACACCTGCACGGCGGGATCGAGGTCGTATCCCAGTTCGGTGAAGGCGGCGGCCTCCGCCTCCGTCTGGGAGTCGGTCATGAGCGCCGCGTTCTCCGCGCTCACGTCGTCGCTGCTCACGCCGGTCGGATACACCGATTCCATCGGAACCACGGCCTTGGTCGGATCGAACCATGCGGCCACGACCTCAAGCCAGGAGGGCGGCTGCTCCGGCGTTCCCACGACCTGGACGGTGAGCATGTCCAGCGTTCCCGCCGTGGCGTACGTCTGCGCGCCGTCGATCGAGATCACCGGCACCTGGTTCTCGTCGGCGTCGGCCACCTCGCCGAGGGTGTTGTACACCGGGCCCGGCTGCTCGATCACGAAGGAGGACGGCAGCAGCGACATCCCCAGCAGTGCCACCAGCGCGACGGCCAGCGACACCATGCCGATCCGCACTCGACGTGAAACCGGCGGACGCACGGGCGCGTCCGACTCGGTCGTCTCGAACAGACTCACGCGTTCCTCCCGGTGCCGTTCGCGACCGGCGTACGGCGAATGATGCACGGACCCGCGTTGCGATGCTGCGTGCCACTAGCGTAGGACGTGACGTTATCCGCCCGCTGAAAGGCGCCCGACGTGCCCGAAGACGACGACCTCTCCCCCGAAGAACAGTTCCGGCAGATGCTGCAGCGACTGTTGGCTGGCCAGCTCGACCCCGAGCAGGTGGCACAGCTCTCAGCGATGGGCGTGGACCCCTCCCAGCTCGCTCAGGCGATGCAGCAGATGCAGTCCGCGTTCGCCACAGGCGACGGCGGGATCGACTGGGAGCAGGCCAAGCGCCAGGCCCTGCACATCGCCAACCAGTCCGACCTGGGCGTGGCGGCGGGCGCTCGCGCAGACCTCGACAGCGCGTTCGCGCTGGCGACCCTGTGGCTGAGCGAGGCGACGACCATCCCAGAGCCGTCCGAGAAGCCCCGGGCGATCACCCGCGGAGCGTGGGTCGAAGCGACCCTCCCAGTCTGGCAGTCCCTCGCGGAGCCCGTCGCGGCCAGCGTCGCCGACGCGCTGACCGCGACGCTCGCCGAAGAGGCGCCCGACGACATGCAGTCGATGATCGCGAACGCGGGACGGATGCTGCGCGGCGTCGGCGGCTCGCTGTTCGCCGCCCAGCTCGGGCAGGTCGTCGGCCGTCTCTCGACCGAGGTCGTCTCCGGGGGCGACGTCGGCATCCCGCTGATGCCGGCGGGGCAGGCGGTCATCCTGCCGCAGAACTTCGCCGACTTCGGCGCCGGGCTGGAGATCCCCGAGGACCAGCTGGCGCTGTCTGTCGCGACGCGCGAGCTGGCCCACGCCCGACTGTTCCGGCACGCGCGCTGGCTGCAGCTGGACGTGACCACGCAGGTCGCCGAGTACGCCCGCGGCATCCACGTCGACACCTCCGCCCTTGAGGACATCGCGGAGCGCTTCGACCCCTCGCACCCGGAGGAGCTCACCCGGCTGCTCTCCAGCGGCGAGCTGCTCCCCGAGCCCACGCCGCAGCAGACAGCGGCGCTGGCCCGGCTGGAGACCGTGCTCGCCCTCATCGAGGGCTGGGTCGACGTGGTCACCGCCGATGCGACATCCCGGCTGCCGGAGGCCGGTCGCGTCGCCGAGGTCGTGCGGCGCCGGCGAGCGGTGGGCGGCCCGGCGGAGAAGGCGCTCGCCTCGCTGGTCGGCCTCGAACTGCGCCCCCGTCGTCTGCGCGAGGCCGCGGCGATGTGGCGCGCCGTGACGGACGCGGTCGGCATCCCCGCCCGCGACGCCCTCTGGGACTACCCCGACCTCATGCCCACCGCAGAGGACATCGACGACCCGGCCGGGCTGATCTCCCGTCTGCTCTCCCGCGCGTCCGGCGAGGCCCCGGCTCCCGACGCCATGGACGAGGCCCTCGCCCAGCTCCTCGCGGAGGAGACGACCGATCCGGACGATGGCCCGGACGCCGAAGGCCCCACACCCGTCTGAGCCTTCGTCTCCTCCCCAGGGGAAAGAGCGCGGTCGGATGCCGACGTTCCTGTGGAGGATCGCCGCGCACGACGCCGAACCGGCACAGAATCGGTGCATGCTGCGCCTGGAGCCCTCCTTCCCGCCGGTGTGGCGCACCGACAGCGACCTGCAGTTCGGGTCGTCGCGCCGGGTGACGCTGCACGATCCGACACCCTGGCAGCTCGCGCTGCTCGCCCGGCTGGAAGCCGGCATGACCGAGAGCGAGCTCGACGGCTTCCTCCGCACGACCAGGGTTCCCGCGCCGGCGGTGCGAAGCTTCGTGTCGCGGCTGCGGCCGGCCCTCATGGCACCCGCCCCCTCGCCTCCTCCTGTCGCCCTCGTCCTCGCACCGGGAGCCCGCCCCGAGGCCGAGAGCGAGTTACTCCGCCGACTGGGGCAGGACCGCGCCATCGTCGACGAACCCGCCCGCGGCATGATCGCCGTCGTCCTGGCGCACTACGAGGTCGATCCGGCCGTGTCAGCACGCCTGATGCGCGAGGACATCACACACCTCCCGGTCGTGCTGAGCCCGGAGCAGGCGGAGATCGGCCCGCTCGTTGTGCCCGGCTCCGGCGCCTGCACCACATGCCTCGCAGCCCATCGCCGCGACCGCGACCCGGCCTGGCCGATGGTCGCGTCGCAGCTGATGAGCAGGCCGTGCCCGCCGCTGGACCACCTGCTGGTCGCCGAGGCCGCGATCGTGACCGCACAGCTGGTCAGCTGCGACGACGCTCCGACCGATCGGATGGTGACGCTGCGCCCGGGGTCCGCACGGCGGTCCTGGCGCGTGCCGGCCGTTCATCCAGATTGCGCATGCCGATCTCCCGAAGGAAACGGGACGCCGCCCGCGGCGATCTCCCCAGCCCTACGGCCCACGACAACGACAGGGTACGCGCGGCCCGCGTGATGCCGACGTAGGCCAGCCGCCGCTCCTCGTCGATCTCCTCGAAGCTTCGCGCGTAACCGATCGGGAGCACGCCCTCGGCGAGGCCCAGCAGGTGCACGTGGTCCCATTCGAGCCCCTTGGCGGCGTGCAGGGTCGCGAAGGTCACCGTGGCCCGCGCCGGCTCGTGCTGGTCGCGTGCCCGCGCCAGCAGCAGGTCCGTGAATGCGCGGAGCGTCGTCCCCGCCGGCTGCTCCTGCGCGAGCGAGAGCAGAGCCCGCCGCGCCTCCCACGCATCGCGCAGCGCCCCTCCCGCCGGCGGCGGGTCGTTGGTGAGCCCCAGCGAACGCAGCACATCGCGCACACTGTCGACGAAGCCCTGCTCCTGGGTGGCCACCGACGCGCCGCGCAGCGCGAGCAGCGCCTGGCGAACCTCGGGTAGGTCGAAAAAGCGCGTGCCTCCGAGGACGGTGACCGGGATGCCCGCCGCAGCGAAGGTCGCCACGAGCGGTGCGGACTGCGCGTGCGCGCGATAGAGGACGGCGATCCTGCTCGGGTCGGCACCGGCTGTCAGTTGCGCGCGCACCGCGCGGGCCACCCCCTGCGCCTCGTGCTCGTCGTCGTCGTAGCGCACCACCGTCGGCACCGGAGCGTCCTCGCCTTCCTCGCCCACCAGTTCGAGCGCTCCCGGGCGGCCCCGCATCAGCGCGTTCGCGACGCGCAGCACCGGTTCGGCACTGCGGTAGTTGCGCTCGAGGCGGATCAGCCGCGCATCCGGATGACGCCGTTCGAACCCGAGCAGATACGAGGCGTCGGCGCCGGCGAACGTGTAGACGGTCTGGTTGGCGTCGCCGACGACGCAGATATCGCGACGGTCGCCGAGCCACAGCTCCAGCAGGCGCTGCTGGACCGCGGAGACGTCCTGGAACTCATCCACGGTGAAGTGCCGGTACTGCTCGCGGACGGCCTGCGCCACCCGTGGCTCCGACTCGATCATCCCCGCACAGGCCAGCAGCACGTCCTCGAAATCCAGCTGGTGGCGCTGGTCCTTGGTCTTCTCGTACGCGCGCTGCAAATCCAGCACCGCGCCGAGATCGAGGCGTCCGACCCCGTCGGGCCGCTCGCGCGCATAGTCGTCAATGCTCCGCAGCGAGACCTTCCGCCATTCGATGCCAGAGGCGACGTCGCGGAGCGTCGCGACGTCGGCCTGGATACCCAACGAGCTCGCCGCCTGGGCGAGCAGACGCACCTTGCCGTCGGCGATTGTCGGCGCCGATCCCCCCGCCACGATCGGCCAGAAGTGGTTCAGCTGCGCCAGTGCCGCGGCATGGAAGGTGCGCGCGGCCACGCCGTCCACGCCCAGACCCCGGAGCCGCCCCCGCATCTCGCCCGCCGCCTTCGCGGTGAACGTGACCGCCATGACGCGTCCCGGCGAATAGGTGCCGGTCGCGACGCCGAGCGCGATGCGCCGCGTGATCACCCGCGTCTTCCCGGTGCCGGCGCCGGCCAGCACCCGGACAGGACCCCGTAGGGTGGTCACCGCCTCCCGCTGGGCGTCGTCGAGGCCGTCCAGGATGCCGCCGGTCACCGCCGCTCCGCGAGCCACTCGCTGATCAACGTGAACGCGATCGACGCAGGTCCGGGCAGCGTCAGCTCCCCGCCGGCCTCGACCGGGCTGCCGTCGTCGATGGCGGCGGCGATCTGCGCCCGGTCGAACCAGCGCACCTCCGCGATCTCCTCGCCGTCGGCCTGCGGGTTGGCGGTGTCGGTCACGGCGCGGAATCCGAGCATCAACGATCGCGGATACGGCCACGGCTGCGACCCGCGGTAACGCACCTCGCCGACCACGACGCCGGCCTCCTCCGCGACCTCTCGCACCACGGTGTCCTCCAGGGACTCCCCCGCCTCGGCGAAACCGGCGAAGCAGGAGAAGCGCCCGGCCGGCCAAGCTGCGTTCGACCCGAGCAGGATGCGCTCGCCACTCGGATCCGTGACGGCGACGATCACCGCGGGATCCGTGCGGGGGAAATGGATCCGCTCGCAGGAGGGGCACTGTCGGGACCAACCCGCCTGCGTCAGGGTCGTCGCCGCCCCGCACGCGGGGCAGTACTTCGAGTCCAGCAGCCAGCGCCCGAGGCTGACGGCCGTCATGGCACGGTCCAGCGCATCGACGTCCAGCCGGGACCCGGCGATCCGCAACGGCTCCCAGCCGACCGCGCCCGCTCGTCCCCCTGCCGCCACCAGCAGGCCGGCACCGTCGTCGTCACGCCCGAGGAAGGCCCAGACCGCGGCGTCGGCCGCGTCGGCCGGGCTCGACCAGCGCAGGCCGCCCGCCGCATCCACTGGGATCAGGTCGCCGTGGATGCGCAGGACGCGCGTTCCGGTCTCACCGCGCAACGCGTCGACGAGTCCGGGTCGGTCGCGCTCCAGCGCGGCGCGATCAGACGCGACGCGTCTCTGACCGGGGCGTACGGAATCGGTCACCGAAACCTCCTCGACGGGCGTGGCGCGAACCGGCGCGGCAGCTGCACACCTACCCTGGGGACATGCCACGCTCGCCTCTCACTCTAGCCGCGGCGGCGACCGCGGCCGTGCCCGGAGCGCTCATCGTGCGCACTCGCACACTCGGAGGAGACGGCGGCGGCAGCTATGACTCCGCCATCCTGGAACTCGCCGACGGCTCGCGGCTCACGGTTCGCGCCGCCGCAGGGGCCGACGCCGACCGTGAGCTGCGCGCCGAGCTGAGAGTGCTGGGCGCCTTGACCGACGGCGTCCGTTCCCTGCTGCCGTTCCCGCTCCCCCGCGTGCACGGCAGCGCCACGGTCGATGATGCGACCGTGGGCGTGGTCGACTTCCTCGACGGCTACCGGGTCGCCGCCGCCGATCTGACGCCCGGACCGATCGCCACCAGGATCGGTCGCGCGATCGCATCGATCCACAACCTTCCGATCACGCTCGCGCGCGAAGCGGGCCTTGCCGTCGGCACCCCGGAGCGGATCCGTGTCGAGCTGTCCCGGCTGACCGAGCGCGCGGCCGCCAGCCGCCGCGTATCCGCGACTCTCAGTGCGCGCTGGCGCGCCGCGCTCGACGACGACCCGCTATGGCGGTTCGAGACCACCGTCGTGCTCGGCGGCCTCGAGGCCGAACGGTTCCTCTTCGTCGACGATGCCTCGGGCGATCCGCACGTGGGCGGGGTGCTCGGCTGGAACGGTCTGGCGGTCGGTGACCCTGCCGTCGACCTGGCCTGGCTGTCCACCGCTCCGGATGCCGCGGCCTCCGTCCTGGCCTCCTATGCCGCAGCGTGCTCCCGCGCCCTCGATCCGGCGCTCGCCGAACGGGCCCGGCTCTACGCCGAACTGGAATATGCCTCCTGGCTGCTCCACGGCATCGATACCGACGACGACGAGGTCATCGCGGACGCGACGGCGCTGCTCGACGCTCTCGAGGCCGACACCCGCGGCACCGATCTCCTCGGCCCGGGCGAGGCCGACGTGGCGGCCGCGGCCGCCCTGCTCGACCGTGTCCCGGTTCCCGCCGGCGACCCGGTGGACACCTCGATGCAGACCGACACCTACGATCCCGCCGCGTTCGCCGCGTATCTGGCGGCGGAGACCACCAAGCCCGGTGAGGACGCCCCGGAGGAGACGCAGCCGATCGATCTGGGCGGCTGGTCCGCCGACATCTCCCCCTCGAGCGAACCGGAGGGCGAACCGGACGCCGTCGAGGATGCCGATCGTGCCTCGCGCGACGCACTGCGGCGCTGGGCCGACGACGGCCTCACGCGCGGATGACGGTGCCGTCGGCGACGTAGAACAGCGCCACATCGATCGACGCGATGGGCACACCGTGACGGCGGTGATAGGCCTGCCTGTACAGCTCGAGCTGCACCAGCCGGTCTTCCCGTTCCGAGATGGTGCGTGGGCTGCGCCCCGTCTTCCAGTCGACGATCTCGATCCGGCCATCGCGCTCGTACACCGCGTCGAGTTTGCAGATCACCACGTGCTCACGCCCGTCGAGCCCGGTGTGGCGGAAGTCGATCTCCGTCTCGACCTCCAACGGGGCGAGTCCGGCCCACTCCGAGGCCTCGAAGTTCGCGCGCAGCACCGTCAGCTCGGTCGGCTCCGCCGTCTCATCCTCCTCCCAGAGGGCGTCGTCTGACGAGCGCACCGTGCCGCTGAGTCCGGAGCGCTGCTCGACCCAGGCGTGGAACAGCGTGCCGACCCGCGTCTGCCGGTATGGACGCTCCGGCAGCGGGCGGGCGAGTCTGGCGACCGCGCCGTCATAGTCGGCGAGGAACTCCTTGTAGCGCGAGGCCGGGATGCGGGCGGGAGCGACCGGTCGCGCACCCCCGTCGTCGCGCTCTGCCAGCAACAGCGCGAGGTCGGGGTCGGGCTGGGCTGCGGCTCCCTGCTGTGCCCGCCGGACCTCTCCCGCGGCCGCCTCGACCGCCGCGCGCCGAGCGCCGAGCGGATCCAGGGGCCAGTGCAGCGTCCGTCCGGTGCTGTCGAAGGGGTTGTCGCCGGGATCGGTCTGCGGCAGCGATGCGTCGAGGGCGGCGGCAGCTTCGACCAGGTAGCGACTGGGATCTCGGGGCTTCTTCCCACCGGCCCAGGCGGATCCGCACAGCAGCAGCTGATCCCGTGCGCGCGTGATCGCGACGTACGCGAGTCGTCTCTCTTCCTCCTGGGCCCTCTCGCGGTTGCGTTCGCGGTAGGCGTCGATCGCGTCGCGCAGTTCCTGCTGGGTACCGGCGGTCGCGGTGTCGAGCACGGGCAGCCAAAGTGCATCGCCACGGAACGGGCTAGGCAGCGTGCCGAACGAGAGCCAGCCCTGGGCGTCGCGGGTCGCGGCGGTGAGCTCGTCCTCGACGAGCCGCACCACAGCGACCGCATCCCACTCGAGGCCCTTCGACCCGTGGATGGTCAGCAGTTGCACGACGTCGGCGTCGGGCGGCTCGGTGCGGGGGGCGAGATCGTCGATGCGCTCGGCGTGGTCGAGCCAGGCGAGCAGGCTCGGCAGCGTGCCGCGTTCGTCGGCCGCGAGGAACGCCGCGACCTCGTCGAGGAAGGCACGCAGCTGGGCGGAGGCGACGCGCACAGGACCCCTGCTCTCGTTGGCCGCCAGCTCGATGTCAAGCCGCAGCTCGGCCGCGGCCAGACGCACCAACTCAGCGATGGGAAGGCCTGCGGCGCGCCGCAGACCCGCGAACACGGCTGCGGCCGCGCGCAGCCGACGCCGACCCTCCTCGGTGAAGCCCGCCGCCGCGACCCGCGGGTCGCCGGAACGGCCCACGGTGTCGAGGGCGTCGATCAGCGAGGCCGGCTCCGTCTCGCTGCCGGCCCCGAGCAGCCGCGCCAGTCGGGCGAGCGCACCCAGGTCGGCGAGGCCGATCGTCCAGCGCGGTCCGGAGAGCAGCCTGATCAGCGCGGAGCCCGCGCCGGGGTCGGCGATGACCCGGAGAGCACTGACCACGTCGACGACTTCAGGGGTGGACAGCAGCCCGCCCAGCCCCAGGATGCGATGCGGGATGCCGGCGCGGCCGAGGGCGTCCGCGAAGCGTTCCATGTGCCGCTTGCTCCGCAGCAGCACCGCGCCGGTGGTGGACAGGCCCGCGGCGGCGCGTTCGCTGCGCACCCGGCCGAACCACGCCGCCGCCCGCTCCGCTTCCACCTCCACGTCGGGCGCGAACGACGTCTCGACCTCGCCCTCGGGGGCGTCCGGCCGGGGGCGCAGCCGTCCGACCGGCACCGGAGCGGAGGCCGACAGCGGATCCAGCACCGCGTTCGCCGCGGTGAGCACCCGCTGCGCGTTGCGCCAGCTGGTCAAAAGCGAGAACCGCGCCGCCGCGCCGCCGCCGGCGAACACCGCCTCGAACCCGCCGAGGTTCCCCGCGCTCGCCCCGCGCCACCCGTAGATCGACTGGTGGGGATCGCCGACCGCCATCACCGGCGCACCGACGAAGACCTCGGCGAGCAGGTCGGTCTGCACCACCGACGTGTCCTGGTATTCGTCGAGCAGCACGATGCGATGCCGGGACCGCAGCTCTTCCGCCACGGTCGAATCCGCACGAACCGCTGCCAGCGCGCCCCCGACCTGATCGGAGAAGTCGATGACCCCGAGCCGGCGCTTGCGCAAATCGTAGGCGTGGGCGAGCTCGGTCAGCAGCGGCAGCGCAGCGAGCCGATCGGCGGCGTCGACGACGGGCACGAGTCGCGGGAACCGCTTGTTCGCGGAGGGGAGGTCTCGCAGCTGCGCGAAGCGATCGCCGAAT
>JAATGR010000197.1 GCA_015654575.1 Actinomycetales bacterium | reverse complement strand
GGTCATCGTTCCCCAGCGGCGCAGCGCCAGTGTCAACTCCGCGGCGTGGAAGACGAGCGCCGGTGCCGCCGCGCGCGTGCCGGTCGCGTTGGCCGCCAATCTGACCAGCACGCTCAAGGACCTCAAGAAGCAGGGCGTGTTCGTCCTCGGGCTCGACGGTGACGGGGACGTCTCACTGCCGTCGCTGGAGCTCGCCGACCGCCCGGTCGTGATCGTCGTCGGCTCGGAGGGCAAGGGCCTGTCGAGGCTCGTGACCGAGACCTGTGACCAGGTCGTCTCCATCCCGATCGAGGCGGCGACCGAGTCGCTGAATGCCGGCATCGCGGCATCCATCGCGCTCTACCAGATCTCGACCGTTCGGGCTGCTCGGTCCTGACGCGGCCGGCGGTCAGGACGCGGAGACGGCCGCGGGCTTCCACGCGCCGCCCAGGCGAGCGGACGCCGTCGCCTCCTGCCGCTGGGCGCGCTCGAACAGCTCGTCACGTGCCCGGGTGGCCCGCGCCAGGACGGTCTCGAGGTCGGGGCGCGTCAGGCGCCCGTCGAGCTTGACGATGCGACCGTCGATCAGCACGGTGTCGACGAGTCCGACGTGTCCGGAGTACACGACGGCGCCCACTGCGTTGTTGAGCGGGGTGGTCTCGAGGCGGTGGGTGTCCAGCAGGACGATGTCGGCGGCCTTGCCGACGGAGATCGATCCCACCTCGTGCGCGAGTCCTGTCGCGATCGCGCCCCGGAGCGTGGCGAACTCGATCACGTCCGCGCATTCGAGCGCGACGCCGGCGCGGCCGTCGGCGTTCTCGGTGCGGGAGTTGTCGAGCGCGCGTTGCAGCGAGATGGTCGTCTTCATCGCGCCGAACATGTCGCCCGAGGTCGATGAGCAGACATCGATCGACAGGCTCGGTCGGATGCCGGCCTCCAGCAGCCGGCCGGTCGCGGGCCAGCCGTGGCCCATCTGCGACTCCACATCGGCGGCGACGCTCGCGGTGCCGCCGGTGTCTGCGATGATCATCAACTCCTCGCCGGAGAGCGTGTTGCAGTGGACATAGGTGATGTCATCGCCGGTCAGCCCGTTTGCGTGCAGGACCTCGACGGGTCGGCTCCGGCCCCACTCGCCGTCGCCGACGTGCATGGTGATCCGTAGGCCGAGCCGTCGAGCGAGCAGGATGTCGTCGCTCGCTGTCTGTCCCGGCGTGAATTGCGGGCCGCGAGCAGCGAAAGCGAGGGTCAGCAGTCCGTTGGTGGTGCCGCCGCCGAAGTGCTCTCGCTGGATGCGTTCGACGTCGAGGGAGTGGGGTACTGCATTGGGCACGGCCCACATCGTGGCGCCGCCGCCGTGTCCGAACACGCCGCGGATGCCGGAGTCGCGCAGACCGGCGATCGCGCCGTCGGCATGCGCGGGGGTTTCGAGGTTGTGGCTCCAGTCCAGCAGCGTCGTCACTCCGGCGTTGACCGCCTCGAGCGCGCCGAGCAGATTGGCGATCTCGGTGTCCTCGGGGCGGTACAGGGCGCTCAGTCCGAAATGGATGCCGGTGAAGTACTGACCGAGCGTCCAATCGGTCGCGATGTGCCGCACGAGCGACTGCCAGGTGTGGCGATGCGTGTCCACGAAGCCGGGGATCGCGATCTTCCCGGCCGCGTCGATCACCTCGGCGTCGATCGCATCGTCGCTGCAAGGGGAGATCCGTGCGATCTTGCCGTCCTCGATCAGGATGTCCGCAGAGGGCACCTCGCCGACAAGCGGATCCACGGAGATGAGGTGCGCTCCGCGGATGAGGATGCGGTCGGGGGAGACGGTCGTTCCGGACATTCTCGATGCTCCTTTGCGAGATCCTGCGGCGGCTCCGTCGCCGCGCGCCCTCAATCTAGGTGCGGGTCCGCCCGCGAGGGGAGCGTCGCTCGCGGGCCGGTCGCGTTCACGACAGCGACGTGCCCGAATCCGACAGTCCGCGACTGCGCCGGCGGAAGTCGGAGGGGGAGAGTCCGACCTCGCGCCGGAACAGCTGCGAGAAGTGCGACATCGCGGTGAACCCGCACTCCTGGGCGAGCCCGGTGATGGGCCGTTCATCACGGGGATCGGACAGCAGCGCCTTCGCACGTGCGATCCGGCGGTCGCGGATCCAGCACGCCGCGGTGCAGCCCGAGTCAGAGAACATCTTGTGGAGCGTGCGCACCGAGATGTAATGCGCGGCGGCGACGGACTCCACGGTCAGCTCCGGATCCGACAGATGCCGTTCGACGAAGGATTTGATCCCGTCGAGCCGTGAGGCGTTCGCCGACTCCCTGGTCATCGTCCCTCCCGTCCCGGACACGGCGTCGAAGGCCAGCAGCGACGCGAGCTCGATGGCGTGTCGGCTCAGTTCGCGCGCATGGACGCCCAGGTCCGCCGCGTTCTCGTTCAATCCTGTGAGGGCGGACCAGACGAACCGTGAGATGCCGTCGCGCACAGGCAAGGCGCTGCCGCGGATGCTGTCGAGGATGGCGCGGGTGCCGGCGGGGACGACAGACTTCGGGAACCGGAGATTGATCGACCGGTACTCGTGGCCCACGTCCAGCGCGAGCGGTGCATCCGAGTCGTACACGGCGAACTGCCCCGCAGACAGGCGAGTCCGCGTGCCGTACTGCTCGATGTGCTTGCTGCCGCTCACCTGCAGGGTGAGGAAGTACGTGGCAGGGGTTTCCGCGTTGAGATGCGTCGCTGCACGGTACACCAGGTGGGGTTCGCAGGAGATCGCGAAGATGCGCAGCGTGGAGATCGGATTGGCGCGGATCGTTCCGACGAACTCCCGGCTGCGCAGGAAGTCGAAACCGAACTCCGTCTCGACCCCGCCGTTGACTCGGACCGGCCAGCTCGCAGACGAGGTGTCGGCCCAATCGATCTTCGGCTCCGTCTCCGGCGCAGGGGCGTGGGCGGACGCATCGGTCGTCATCGGCATGATCCCTCCGTCCTTGGAAGGCCGTTGGCCCGGGTGGGCATCGGTGTGCGACACAACTCTGCATGAGCAACGGCCGCTGTTCAACGTCGCTTCACCGCTTGGGTCAAGATGTGCAGAATCACGACAATCGCCTGCACATCAGGGCGCAGACGGGCGCTCCCGCGGTTGCCTAGGCTGCCAATCCATTGCACCCGATCGGTCGCCGTCTCCCGTCGCCGGTCGGTCACGACGACTCAGTGAGGAGTTCCCATGTCCACTGTGCAGACCCATCATGCCGCGATCGAGGAGCGGCGACCGATCGATTACCCGGGATCGGAGGAGCTCATCCGTCGCGCCCGCGCGCTGATCCCGGAGATCCGCACGGAACAAGATCAGACCGAGGAGCGCACCACGTTCTCGGAGGGACTGCGGCAGCGGTTCATCGACAACGACCTCTACCGGCTGTATGTCCCCGCGCGATATGGCGGGTTCGAGGAACGGCCGGAGACATTCATGCGCATCGTCATGGAGATCGCACGCGGCGACATGTCGGTCGGCTGGAGCTGGGCGTTGACCGCGAACCACGCCCTGCAGGTCGGCTCCTGGTTCCCGGAGAAGGCGCAGAACCGAGTGTTCTCCGCCGGCGATTTCCGGGCGGCTGCGAACTACGCGCCGACAGTCACGGCGCGTCGCGTCGCGGAGGGTTGGCGGTTGGACGGCCAGGTCGCCTATGCCTCGGGACTGCCTCATTCGACGTACTTCATGGGCCAGACGATCATCGAGGATGACTCGCCGCGGACGGGTGCTCCGCGCTTCGGTATCATCATCGCGCCACGCGAGTCCTGGGGGATCGTCGATGACTGGGGGCGCACCCTGGGCCTACGTGGAACTGGTTCCAACACCGTGCGCTTTGACGGCACGGTCATCGAGCCCGAACTGCTGCTCGAAGACGCCAACATGGTCGACTACGTCAATTCGGACGGCGCACCCGGATACCACCTGACCGGGAACCCGCTGTATGCGGGGCGTCACTTCGTGATCTTCCAGATGTCGATCGCGTCCGCCGCCGTGGGCGGAGCCTTCGGTGCACTCGACGAGTTCGCCGCCCAGCTCACGACGAAGAAGGTCTCGCACGGTGATTTCGCGCTGCGCGCCGATGACCCCGATTACCAGCGGTACTACGGCGCGGCGTACACCCGGCTGCGGGTCGCACGCGAAGCGGTGCTCGCGGTCGCCCGCGAGCATTACGAGCTGTGCCGGAAGGTCGCTGCGGGTGAACAGGAATATCGGGAGGCCGACGATCATCGGATCTCCGCGATCGCCCGTGAAGCGATGGTTCAAGCCTGGGAGGTCGTGGAGGGGCTGTTGTTCCGCAACATCGGAGCGTCCAGCATCGAGCGACTCCAGCGGTTCGAGCGATCGTTCCGCGATCTCGCGCAAGGCACGACGCACCGCTTCGTCATGCTGCGTGACCCGCTGTACCGCAGCGTCGCAGCGGATCTGCTTGCGCATCCGGAGCTCTCCGAGATCCTCCCCTGAGTCCTCGGGGCCGGTCGCGACGGACCGCGCGGCCGGCCCCGGTGCACCCGCATCGAAGGCATCTGGCATCGCCGGGGTGTTCACTGTAGGTTTACGCGCAGTGATGTCCATACGAAGGGGTGTGCCATCATGCGCGACGGGATCGGCCTCCACCCGGGGGCGGATGAGACGATGCGATCGCATGAGATCGTGCGATCGGCGGACATGGATGCGGTGCACCGTTCGGCGACGGCCGTGATGAACACGCACGCGATGCGCCTACTGGGACACCGCGACGGCGCCGTGGCGGAGATCAGCCAGTCGGCGGTCGGCGGGCTGCGGCTGCTCGGCTTCTCCTATCACTGCGGCGTCGAGATCCGTCCGGAGCCGCTGGAGGACTTCGTCGCCGTCCATCTGCCGTGCCGCGGCGGGTTCGTGCACTCCCGGAACGGTCGCAGCTTCCGCGTCGGGCCCGGGTCGGGCGCGGTCATCTCCCCGGCCGACCGCGTCTGCATGCGCTGGAGCGAGCAACTCGAGCTGCGGGTACTGCGCGTCGATCTCACCTCTCTGGAACGGCGTCTGCAGGCGCTCGTCGGCACGCGGGTCACCCGCCCGGTCGACTTCGAGCCGGTCTTCGGCGGCGCGACGGCAGCGATGCTGACGCATGTCGTCCATGCCTTCCAGCTCGCCGTGGAGGGGGAACCTCAGGCGCCGTCGACCGCGGTGCTGGTACGGGAGATCGAGGATCTCGTCGTCTCCACGCTGCTGCTCGGGCTGGTGCACAGCAACTCCGACGTGCTCGCGACGCCCACGGGCGCGACCTCCGCCCGCACGGTGCGTCGCGTCGTGGACTACTGCCGCGATCACCATTCCGAGCCGCTGGGAGCTGAGGAGCTCGCGCGGATCGCGAGCGTCAGCCAGCGCACGCTCTTCGCCGCATTCCGACGCGAGTTCGACAC
Organism: Actinomycetales bacterium; assembly: GCA_015654575.1. Classification (GTDB taxonomy): domain Bacteria; phylum Actinomycetota; class Actinomycetes; order Actinomycetales; family Microbacteriaceae; genus Microbacterium. The sequence continues at coordinate 5,094 of JAATGR010000197.1, read as the reverse complement.
CACGCCGGCGCGGTGGCTTCGTCGGCTCCGGCTGGAGCGGGCGCGTGAGGCGCTGCTGGCCGGGGCAGGCGAGGACGGCCCGACCATCGCCGCCGTCGCGGCCGCGCACGGATTCGGCCACGTCGGACGCTTCGCCGCCGACTACCGTCGTGTCTACGCCGAGTCACCCTCTCAGACGCTCCGTCGTGCGCGTGGCGCGGACGACGGAGCGCCGGAGCCTCAGGAGCCGGTGCGTCGGGCGATCGCGGCGACGCCGGCGACCTCGTAGTTCTCCTCCGAGAGGTAAACGTGCTGCAGCGCGCCCAGGGCGTTGCGCAGGTGGCGTTGCATCGGATGGGACACTGACAGCACACGGCCGCCGCCGTAGCGGAACAGGTCGCCGATCAGCTGTGCGCACAGCTCGGCGACCAGGGTGTGACGCGCCCGCAGCACCGCCACTGTGTCCTCGTCGATCTCTCCGCCGGAGCGCACGATGTCGAAGCCCTCCTGCGCGGTCGCCCGGTAGAGCGTGCGCGCGGCCGCCCACCTGGCCTCGGCTTCGCCGAGCGCTTTGCGGAAGCTCGCGCGTTCCGCGAGCGAGCCGACGGCCGAACGCGTCGTCGATGCGGCGAGGTCGATCATGTCGTCGATCGCGCGGCGCGCAATCCCCACGAGCAGCGGCGACAGCTCGTTCGAGATGAAGATCATGATCGGCTGTTTGAAGATGTCGCCGCCCCGCCGCGGCACTCCTCCGTAGGCCGCGACCACGCGGGAGGCAGGGACGAAGACGTCATCGAACGAGAAGTCGTGGCTCCCGGTACCCTGCAGCGCGGCCGCGTCCCAGTTGCCATGCACGGTGACCTCGGACTTCGGCGCCGTCACGAACACCGGCTCGCCGGAGCCCTCGACGATGCATCCGCCCACGACCCAGTTCGAGTGGTCGATCCCGCTGCCGAACGCCCACCGTCCCGAGACGCGGTAGCCACCCTCGGTCGGGGTTGCGGTCCCGCGCGGGGTGAACTGACCGGCGACTGTGGGCAGCGGTTGCCCGGGCGCGAAGAGCTCGGCGACGCCCTCCTCGGGCAGCCAACCGGCCATGGTACCGATCGTGCCACTGCCGATCATCGTCGCCCAGGCGGCGGAGGCGTCGTGATAGGCGATCTCCTCCATCACCTCGCCGAAGCTCACCGGATCCAGTTCGCTACCGCCGAGCTCGCGCGGAGTCTTCAGCCAGAAGAATCCGGCGCGCCGCAGTTCCTCGACCACGACCTCTGGAAGGTGGCGTTGCAACTCGGCCTCCCGCGAGTTCTGCTCGAGGAGGGGGCCGAGCGCACGGGCCAAGGTCAGCAGTTCTTCGGCGCGATCGGTCGGGTCGGTGGGTGCGGTGGTCATCTGAATCTCTCCTTCGAGACGTCAGGGCGATGCGGGCGATTCAACGCCGCCGCGGAGGCCGTGTCAGTCCAGTTCCTGCGCGTTCTCAGCGCGGGCGCACGAATCGTCCCGCCGCCGGGGCATGCGTCTGCACGGATCGGACAGAACCGTGCGCGAACCGGATCATCGCCCGCGGAGGTGCGCGCCTACTGTTGCTGGCATCGCCGGTCCGATCGTCGCGATCGGTCCTCGTTTCGATGGAGAAAGCAGGTAAGGCGATGCCCGATACGCATGCGACCCACAAGACCCCGCTGTTGCCGCTGGAGACGGGCGAGGTCGCTGTGAGTCTTGCCGCGGACGACTTCAAGGGCATGTTCCGCGGGTACCCGGCCGGGGTGGCCGTTGTCACGGCGGACCGCGGCGGGACGCCCGCAGCCCTGACGGTCACCTCGTTGGCGTCGGTGAGTGCGGAGCCGCCACTCATGACGTTCTCGGTGTCGGACTTCTCCTCGAGCGCTCCGGCTGTGCGTGGCGCGGAGACGGTCGTCATCCATCTGCTCTCCTCGCAGCAGCTGTGGCTCGCGCAACTGTGCGCGACCAGCGGTGTCGACAGGTTCGCCGATCCGACGACGTGGTCGCGACTGCCCACCGGCGAGCCGTACTTCCCGGCAGCGGCCGCGTGGATCCGGGCGCGCGTGGTGCAGCAGATCGATGCCGGAACCGCGACGATCCTGCTCGTCCACGCCCGGGAGGGAGCGCGTGCCGCCGACGCGGACCTCCAGCCCCCGCTGGTCTACCACGCTCGCACGTGGCACGGTCTCGGGGACCAGTCCGCGGTCGGCTGAGCCGCGGCGACGGATGCGGGACGCCTCAGACCAGGTCGCGCCAGTCGACGTCGTCCGAGGCGGTCGACGGGTCGGACGTGCCGGAGCGGATGATCGGGATGCTGACCGTCTCGGTCACCGGGCCCATCACCGTCGCCTCGTCGCGGCGGTGGCGCAGCACGTCGTCGATGTATCCGGCGAGCACCTCGGCCAGCGGCACCGAGCGCCCCCTGGCCTGGGACATGTACCAGCGGTGCTCGAGCACCTGATGGAACAGCTCCGCGGGTTCGAGCTTCGCACGCAGGTCGAAGGGCACGGCACGGACCACCGGCTCGAACACCCGGGTGAGCCACTCGTGGGCGACCATCTCCTCGTCCTCGCCGGGACGTCCGGCGCGCGCCTGGAACTCGTCGAGATCGTTGAGCAGCCGCCTTGCCTGGTTCTCCTCGACGTCGAGGCCGGTCAGCCGCAGCAGCCGGCGCTGGTGGTGCCCCGCGTCGACCACCTTCGGCTGGATCGACACGGTCGTGCCGTCCGCGGTGGTCTGGATGGACATCTCGTCGATGTCGAACCCCAGAGCGTTCAGTCGTTGCACCCGCTCGGTGATGCGCCACGACTCGTCGACGGAGAACGACTCCCGGTCGGTGAGGGCACCCCACAGCGAACGATAGGAGGAGACGATCCCGTCGGCGATTGCCAAAGCGTCGACGCCGCCCTCCAGGCGTCCGCCGGCCTCCAGGTCCATGATTTCGCCCGCGATGTTCGTCCGCGCGACGTCCAGGTCGTGCTCGCGCTGCCCGCGGGTGAGACCGCCCTCGTGCAGTTCGCCGGTCTCGGCGTCCACCAGATAGGCGGCGAACGCGCCCGCGTCACGCCGGAACAACGTGTTCGACAGCGACACGTCGCCCCAGAAGAACCCCACGTTGTGCAGCCGGACGAGCAGCACCGCGAGCGCGTCGACCAGACGGGATGCGGTGTGCGGGCGCAGCACCTGGGTGAACAAGGCCCGGTAGGGGAGCGAGAACTTCAGATGCGCGGTCACCAGCGCGGCAGGGAGCGGCTTGCCCGCGGCATCCGTCCGTCCGGCGATGACCGCCACGCGCTCGACGCAGGGCGCGTCGAGCCGGGCCAGATGCCCGAGCAGGTCGTACTCGCGGCGTGCCATCTCCGCGGTCGTCTCCTTCACCGCGACGACCCGGCCCGACAGACTGGAGAAGCGCACCAGATGGCGCGACAGCCCCTTCGGCAGGTAGACGATCGACGAGCTCGGCCACTCGCCCAACGGAACCTGCCAGGGCAGCATCAGCAGTTCGGGGTCGACCGCCGTGGCGGTGATCGTAAGCGATTCCGGCATGGTTCCTTCGCGGATGCGGCGCGGGATACTCACCCCGCGCCGCATCCGATCACTGCGGCCTCAGACGGCCGCGACGATGGGCTTGTCGGTAAGGCGCTCGCCCGACTCGAGATCGAAGACGTGCACGTGCCCGGTGACCGGTGCGACCACGACGCTCTCGCCCGCGTTCGGGTGGCGTCGACCGTCGACCCGTGCGACGACGTCGGTGCGCTTGCCGTCGACGTCCGCGTGGCCGTAGAGGTACCCGTCGGCGCCGAGCTCTTCGACCAGGTCGACCGTGATGTGCAGACCCCTGCCGTCGGCGGGCGCCACCTGGATGTCCTCGGGGCGGACGCCTGCGGTCACCTGCGAACCCTGCGCCTTGCCGATCGTGTCGGCCTCGACCGGAACCACCAGGTCGCCGAAGCGGATCCCACCCTCGGCCAGGTCGGTCGTGAACAGGTTCATCGCGGGCGAGCCGATGAAGCCGGCGACGAACACGTTGTCCGGTCGCTCGTACAGGTCGCGCGGGCTGCCGACCTGCTGGAGGAGGCCGTCCTTCAGCACGGCGATGCGGTCGCCCATCGTCAGCGCCTCGGTCTGGTCGTGCGTGACGTACACCGTGGTGACCCCCAGCCGCCGCTGCAGCGACGCGATCTGGGTGCGGGTCTGCACGCGCAGTTTCGCGTCGAGGTTCGACAGCGGCTCGTCCATGAGGAAGACCTGCGGCTGGCGCACGATCGCCCGACCCATCGCGACGCGTTGCCGCTGCCCGCCCGAGAGCGCCTTGGGCTTGCGGGTCAGGTACGGCTCCAGATCGAGGAGTTTGGCTGCCTCGAGGACGCGGGCCGCGCGGGCCTCCTTGCCGATGCCGGCGATCTTCAGCGCGAAGCCCATGTTCTCCGCAACAGTCATGTGCGGGTACAGCGCGTAGTTCTGGAACACCATCGCGATGTCCCGGTCTTTCGGGGGGATGTCCGTGACGTCGCGGTTGCCGATCAGGATGCGACCCGAGTTGACCTCTTCGAGGCCGGCCAGCATCCGCAGCGACGTGGACTTGCCACAGCCCGACGGGCCGACGAGGACGAGGAACTCCCCGTCACCGATCTCGAGGTTCAGCTTGTCGACCGCGGGGCGGGTGCCGCCGGGGTACAGCCGGGTCGCGTTGTCATACGTGACTGACGCCATCTTCTCTTCTCCTTCACCGGCAGGTACGTGCCGGACGATCCTTCGTGAATGGAATGAGCGGGTATCACCCGCGCGCACATCCTTGGGCGCTCGGTCAGTATGGCATGCCCGTCTGGGCATTTCCCAGGCTCTCTGACTAGCATCGACAAGGCTGCTTCTCCCGGGCGGCCGGCCGGTTCACCCGGTTTTCCGCACGTCCCAGAGGTTCCATGTCCAGCGACGACCCATCGAACGTTCCGGCGTCGAGCGACCGTCGTGAGGCGGTGCGTGAGAAGGCACAGCAGGTGAAGGCCAAGCATGCGCGGCTGCGAACTCTTCGCGTCGCGGGCTTCAGCGCGCTCGGCGTCATCGTCGTCGCGGCCATCGCTACCGGCGTCGTGCTGGCGGTCAGTTCCAAGG
>JAATGR010000077.1 GCA_015654575.1 Actinomycetales bacterium | reverse complement strand
GAACAGGTGGAGGCGGCGAGGATGAGTCTCGACGACCTGGACGCTCTCATTCGCGAGGGCACGGTGGTCGATCCCGCGCTGCTCATCGCGCGGATGATGGCCGGCGTTCGGGGCCTGCTGCCGCCGCTGCGGTAGTGCTCGCTGTCCGTCGCGGTGTCGGTGCCCACCTCGCGGGCTGCGAATGGATGCACGTCGACTTCGAAGAGCATCTGCGCGCCTTCTACCTCGAGGCCTGCGGATTCGCCCCGACGCCGGCGGGGCTCATCCGGCTCTGACGCCGATCCCTATACGACGCCATTCAGGTGAAGTCCGGTGTCTGGGGAAATCGCGGCTTGTCGGGCAAGCCGACGGAGACCATCTGGTCGAGAAGCCGCAGTGTGCGCTCGGGCAGCGCGTTGTTATTGAGCCAATCGGTCGGCCACCCGCGTCTCCGCGCGACGTCGGCGATGATTGGCGTCAAAGCATCCATCGGTTCGATCTGAGCATCGATGTCAGCAGTTGTGCTTCGGTCGAAGTATGCGAGCCGCAATGCGGCACCACCGACTATCCGAATGGATGCACCGGCGACGTTGTGCTCGTGCGCTTGCCGCACTACATCACGGAGGCCTTCGATCAGGTCGTCGCGGTCGAGTTGCATCGATTACACACCTTCCAACGTGGAGCGTTCGACGAGCACGTTTCGGTGCCGGAACTCGATGGGTACATTCGCACGCCTGGGGGCAAGGTCGAACCTGCCGAGTTGCGGTGATTGAGGATATGCGAGAAAGCGGGAATCGGATGCTATCCAGTTTGGCTTGGGGAGTCCGGACTTGTTGAACCAGTAATCGACGAGCGCCGCCAGCGCTGCATCCCATGCCGGGGACCCCGTGGCGCGGGGTTCCGCGAGCCCGAGAACCACGCGATTGACCCCCGTTGCGCGAGCGAGGCTGTCCGAGTAGTCGAGGAATGCGCGGAGTGCGGCATCGCGGGAACTCGCAGATGAGATCCGGTCGGCCGTTTCGGTCGCGTCGGTCCCGGATCCGGGGACCGCAATGATGCGATGTCCGGTTTGTCGAAGAAGACGCTCGAGCGTATCGACCGTGGGATTCTTCTTGCCGTTCTCAATGGCCGATATCTCGGGCTGGCTCGTCTTTGCATATGCCGCCAAATCGCCCTGCGTGATTCCGCTGGCAAGGCGTGATGATCGCAACAATGTCGATGCAGCCATGAGTTCCTCCTTTCACCGATTATATCCAAGTGGATATATTATGCAGACCGCGCTTGAGGGCATCACGGTCTCGTGTAGGGAACCGATTCCTCGTCGAGGGCATCGCGAAGCTGTTGTTTCGCGCGCTGGTAGCGAGACCTGGCCGTTGGCTCCGACAGCCCGAGCACCGCACCGGCCTCCGAGATGGTGAATCCGTCCCACAGCGGTGGTGCGGCTGCGGCGATCGTGTCGTCTATCGCGTGCGTCATGGTCGATGCCTTCCGGAAAGAATGTGACTCTCACCTATGACATGTCCGCTCGGGCAGAAATCATCACCCCATCCGATACCCGCGATCGGGGAGTTGCCGAGCCCCTCGAGGAGCCCCCAGTCGGATTCGAACCGACGACCCCCGCTTTACAAGAGCGGTGCTCTGGCCAACTGAGCTATGGAGGCGAATGACCACCCCATATTACTTGGCGGTTAGCGGACGGACGGCGAGGCGGGATGATCGCGGCTCCCGGTAGCGTTGAGGCAGACGATCATGACAACAGCCAGCCAGAGCCACCCGCCCAAGACCGCCTCCCGGATCGCCTTCGCCGTGGCGATCGCCGTCGCCGTCGTGTGCGGCGGATTCGTCGCCACGCAGTCGCGCATCAACGGCGAGCTGGGCAAGGAGCTCGACAACGGCTATTTCGCCGCGCTCGTCTCCTTCGGCTCCGGCCTCGTGATCCTCGCGGTCGCGATGCTGTTCTGGGCTCCCGGTCGCACCGGTCTCCGCTCCGTGGTGTCCGCGTTGAAAACGCGCCGGCTGCCCTGGTCGCACGTCTGCGGCGGTGCGGCCGGCTCCTTCCTCGTCCTGTCGCAGGGGCTCACCGCGGCGATCCTCGGCGTCGCCCTATTTACGGTGGCGACCGTCTGCGGCCAGACCATCAGCGGTCTGCTGCTCGATCGCAACGGGCTGGGGACGATGCAACCCAAGGCGGTCACCTGGACCAGGCTCATCGGCTCGGCCCTCGCCCTGGTCGCGGTGGTCTGGACGGTGTCCGCCCAGCTCGTCGGCGACATCCCGGTCTGGATGCTCGTGCTGCCGTTCGTCGCCGGCCTCGGCACCGGATGGCAGCAGGCCGTCAACGGGCAGGTGCGCGGAGTCGCGGGCTCGGCCCTGACCGCGACCTTCATCAACTTCATCGTCGGCACGACCGTGCTGCTGGCCGCCACGCTCGTCCGGGCCGGCATCGGCGGCTGGCCGACGACCTTCCCGACGAACCCGGTGCTCTACCTCGGCGGCTCTCTCGGGGTCGTCTTCATCGCCGCGACGGCCATCCTCGTGCGGACGACCGGCGTGCTGCTGCTCGGGCTGGGAACGATCGCCGGCCAGCTCGTGACGTCCCTCGTCCTCGACCTCGTGCT
>JAATGR010000147.1 GCA_015654575.1 Actinomycetales bacterium | reverse complement strand
GTCGGACTCGTGCTCATCGCCATCGGATCGGGCGGCCTGAAGGCGAATGCGACGTCCGTCGTCGGCACGCTCTACACCGAGGAGGATCCGCGCCGCGACGCCGGCTTCTCGCTGTTCTACCTCGGCATCAACCTCGGCGGGTTCTTCGGCCCCCTCCTCACCGGGGTCCTGCAGTCCACCCTCGGATTCCATTTCGGCTTCGGCATCGCCGCGGTCGGCATGGCGTTCGGACTCCTCCAGTACTCGATCGGACGCCGCGGGCTGCCGTCCGAGGCGCGCACCATGCCGAACCCGCTGCCGCGGAGCTCCTACGGACGGTGGATCGGCATCGCGGTCGCCGCTGTCGTCGTCATCGCCGTGCTGGTGCTGGTCGGCGTGATCCGGGCCGACAACCTCTCGACCGTGGTCATCCTGGTGACGATCGCGGCGGCGATCGCTTACTTCGCGGTCATCCTGTTGTCGAAGCACGTCGAGCCGATCGAGCGCTCGCGGGTGATCGGCTTCATCCCGCTGTTCATCGTCTCGGTGGGGTTCTGGTCGCTGTACCAGCAGCAGTTCACGGTGCTGACGATCTACTCCGACGAGCGGTTGAACCGCGACCTGTTCGGCTGGGAGATGCCGGTGTCATGGGTGCAGTCGATCAACCCGGTGTTCATCATCGTGCTCTCCGGCGTGTTTGCGGCGATCTGGACGAAGCTCGGACGACGGCAGCCGTCGACCCCGGTGAAGTTCGGGCTGGCGGCGATCGTGATGGGTGCCGCGTTCCTGCTGTTCCTGCCGTGGGCGAACGGTGGCGAGAACGCGACCCCGATGCTCGCGATCATCGGCATCCTGTTCGTGTTCACGGTGGCGGAACTGCTGCTCTCGCCGATCGGGCTGTCGGTGACGACGAAGCTCGCGCCGCGGGCGTTCCACACGCAGATGGTGGCGCTGTTCTTCCTGTCGGTCGCACTCGGAACCGCCGTCGCGGGGTGGCTCGCACAGTTCTACGACCCGACGGACGAGGTGCCGTACTTCACGATCCTGGGCCTGGTCGCGGCCGCGCTCGGTGTCGCGCTGCTGCTGAGCGTGAAGCCGGTGCTGGCGCTGATGCGCGGGGTGCGCTGAGCCGCGGGCTCCGGGAATCTTCGACGCATCTCAGACCCGGTCTGGTTAACACATCGAGCGATTCGGGCGGGGAGATACAAGGTATCGGGCGGCTTCCCTTCTCGTGACGGCAGGACCGTCGCTTTCATGGCCACGACACTGTCGTCCAGGCGCCCGGCGCCGCTGTGGAAGGATCCTCATGCCCCACCTCCGTCCCCGTACTCCTGTCCCCCCACGCGGTGGCACGGATCCACGCCACCGCATCGCTCCCGGCGTCGCGATAGCAGCGATCACCGCGTTCGTCGGAGCATCGATGGGCCTCCTCCCGGTGGCGGCCTTCGCCGCGACCGCGGTCACCTGCGACGGCAGCGGCTCGCTCAGCGGCGGCACGCTCACGGTCGGGTCGGGCGAGACCTGCACCATTACCGAGACGACATCGCTGCAGCGGCTCGTCATCACCGACGCGACCTCGGCGATCGTGGTGCCCGACGGCTCCTCGCTCAGCATCGTGGTCGACGGTGTCGAGACGGGACAGTACTACGACGGAGCAGCGACCGCGGTGGCGCCCGAGCTCGTGCCCGGCACCTATGAGAGCGCCTCGGACACGGGCGTGCAGCTCGTGGTCACCTCCACGCTGTACTACACCCAGTTTGGCACGACCTTCCCGCTGCGGCAGGTGCTGCTGGTCGACGACTCGGGTGTCGACCAGGTCGGCTCCGTCACGCAGGCCATCACCGGCGGCAGCTACGACGACGACAGCGCCGACGGCGTGACCATCAGGTCGACGGGCGACGGCCTCGCCGGCATCGACGTCGAGGGCGGCGAGTACGCGATCAACGATCCGACCATCGCCTTCGACGGCAACGGGCGCCTCGACTTCGCCGGCATCGGCGCGGGCATCCGGGTCGCAAACAGCGGCACGAGCGTGCGGGTCGACGGCGCGGACATCGACAACACCGGCGCGGTCCGCTCCGGCATCGTCGTGACCGACGGCGCCACCGCGGTGATCAAGGACTCGGACATCTCCACCACCGACGGCGAGCTGCCGGCGGACTACACCCTGTCTCCCCCGCCGAACATGAGGGCGGTCCCCTGGGCGCTCGGCCTGACCGGCAACGTGCGCGCGACCAACCTCGTGGGCGACGGCACCAAGGCGACGTACCTGAACGACGAGGTGACCTCGACCAACTGGGGCGTGCTGTCCACCGACTCGACCTCGAACAGCTTCCTCACTTCGATCGGGACGACACTCACCACGCTCAACGGCGGGTACGGATCGTATGCCGACGGCACGAGCGTGACCGACACCTTCCTCGGCACGACCTTCGACGTCGATGACTACGCGGTGATCAGCACTGGCGGCACGATCGACATCGGAGACGCAAGCCAAGCCTCCGTCAGTGACCTGAATGATGCCTACGACCTGGGCCTGACCGCCGAGGACATCGCCGACGTGCAGGACGCGGCCACGACGATCGACTCGGGCAGGTTCGGGATCATGTGGCACGGCGGCGGCAGCAGCAACATCGCCGGCGGCACCGTCACGATCGACGGGGCCACCGCGATCACCACCGGCGAGACCACGTTCCAGGACAAGGCCAGCGGCGTCACGCTCAACGTGGACGGCTCGGACGGCGCCAGCATCCAGAGCGACACGGGAGTCATCTTCCAGCTCATGGAGAGCGATGACCCGGGCGGCCTGAGCACGACGTCCGTCTACACCGACCCGGTCTATGACAACCCGTCCGCGACGGCGACGAGAGACACGAGCTGGGACCTGAGCAGCACGAGCGCCGACAAGCCCGCAACGGTCAACCTGACCGATCTCGACGTCGACGGCGACTTCTATAACGCGGTCTACAACGACACGCCGAAGAACCTTATCCTGAACCTCGACGGCTCCACGGTCTCCGGTCTCATCACCTCGAGCACCTCGGTGCACGACGTGGCGACCATCTCCTACGACGACGGCGAGGGCTACACGAACATCGGCGAGGCGACCAACACCGCGACGACACCCGTCAACAACGGCGTCATCGTGAGTCTCGTGGACGACTCGACCTGGAGCGTCACCGGCACGTCGTATCTCACGAGCCTCACCAAGGACGCGACCTCGGACATCGTCGCATCGGCCGGCCAGACCGTCACGGTCTCGGGCGGCACGATCGGCAGCACCCCCGTCTCACCCTCGGACCTCGTCGCCGGCGAGACCTACACGGGCACCTACGGCGATCCGATCGTCGTGACCGTCGAGGATCTGACCCCGACCACCACGACCGTGTCGGTGTCCCCCGACTCGGTCACCGAGGGCACCGCCGCCACGGCGACGG
>JAATGR010000048.1 GCA_015654575.1 Actinomycetales bacterium | reverse complement strand
CAACAGGTTCATCGTCTTCCGGTCGCTGACACTGCTGCGGATGCTGAGCCTCGCGCCGGCGCTCATCGATCCGGGCCACGCTCAGGTGCCCTCGAGCAAACTCGATGCGCTGATCGAGCGGATCGCTGAGGTGTCCGCGGAGGGCCACCGTGCGCTGGTGTTCAGCCAGTTCACGTCGTTCCTGCAGCTGGCCGCGCAGCGGCTGGAGGCCGCCGGCATCCCCTCGGTCTATCTCGACGGGGCGACCCGGCGCCGCGATGCCGTCATCGAAGAGTTCCGCGGCGGCACCGCGCCGGTGTTCCTCATCAGCCTCAAAGCCGGCGGGTTCGGGCTGACCCTCACCGAGGCAGACTACGTATTCGTGCTCGATCCGTGGTGGAACCCCGCCGCCGAGGCGCAGGCCGTCGACCGCGCGCACCGGATCGGCCAGGACCGCACTGTGATGGTCTACCGCCTGATTGCCGCGGACACCATCGAGGAGAAGGTGGTGGCGCTGCAGCATCGCAAGGCGGCGCTGTTCCAGGCGGTCGTCGACGACGACGCTCTGTTCGCGCAGGCGCTCACCGCCGACGACATCCGGAGCCTCCTCGAATCGTGAGGTGTGCCGCCGCGGGGGCTGCGCGCGCACGCGACGGACGCAGAATCCGCTCGGCGTCGCAGAGTCTCTGCGGAATCCTGCGACGCCGCTCGCGCAATTCTGCGACGTCGGCGCGACGCGTCGAGCCGGACGCCCGGCCCCGCGGAGGATTTTGCACGGCAGCCCTCCGGGTCTGCTCAGGGACGCCCGCGTAGACTCGAAAACGGTCGGACGGGAAGGAATCGCATGCGCATCACGGGCCTCGGGCACGCGGGAATGTTCATCGAGACGGCGGGCGGCAGCATCCTTTGCGATCCCGTGATCGGGCCCTCGTTCTACGGTTCCTGGTTCCCCTTCCCCGACAACCGTGCGCTCGACTGGGAGCGTTTCGGCGCGGCCGACTTCCTCTACATCTCGCACCGTCACCGCGACCACTTCGACCCACGGATGCTGCAGCGTTACGTGCGGCACGACATCCCGGTGCTGCTACCGGAGTACCCGACCGACGACCTCGAACGCGACCTGCGCGCGCTCGGCTATCAGAACATCATCTACACGCAGGCGGGGGTCCCCCTCGAATACGACGGTGTGACGATCATGGTGACCCCGTTGCGTGCACCCAGCGACGGCCCGGTGGGCGACTCGTCGCTCTCGGTGGACGACGGCACGGCCAGCATCCTGAACCAGAACGACTCGCATCCGTTGGATCTGGAGCGCCTGCTGTCGTTCTCCCCGCCGGACGCCTATTTCACGCAGGTGTCCGGGGCGATCTGGTGGCCGATGGTCTACGACCTGCCTGAGGACGCCAAACGGAACTTCGCCCGCCTCAAACGGGACGCCCAGAACAAGCGCGCCATGTACTACATCGAGAAGGTCGGCGCCGAGCACGTGTTCCCGATGGCGGGGCCGCCGATGTTCCTGCGCCAGGAGCTGTTCCGGTACAACGGCTGGGGCCTTGAGGACGACTCGATCTTCACCGACCAGGCGCAGTTCCTCGCGCACATGCACGAGCTTCGGCCCGAGCAAAAGGGGTACCTGTTCCTGCCGGGTACCCAGGTCGAGGTGCACCACGCCGATGTCGAGACCACCCAGACGCTGTACACCGAGGCGGAGATCGAGCGCGTCTTCTCCGATAAATGGACCTACCTGGCCGAGCAGCGCGACAGCCGTCAGGCCGAGGTGCAGGCTGAGGAGGCCCGTCGGTCGCCGGTGCTGCCGCCGGCCGAGATGCTCGCCGCGATCAAGGAATGGTGGGAGCCGCTGATCCGTCGCGCCCGCACGATCCGCAACGGGGTGGGGGGAAACGTGCGCTTCCGGATCGGCGAGCTGGACATGGTCGTCGACTTCCCCCGCGCGAAGGTGCGGGAGTACGCGGGGGAGGAATGCGTGTACTGGTACACGATCCCCGCGGACCTGGTGTCGACCAACATCGCCGAGCATGAAATCGACTGGTCGAACTCGATCTTCCTGTCGATGCAGTTCGACGTGGGCAGGGCCGGCAAGTTCAACGAGTTCCTCACCACGTTCCTCAAGTGCCTCTCGCGCGACCGCATCGAGTACGTCGAGAACTGGTACGCCGAGCAGACCGACCAGACCGAGGACGCCGAGATCGGCGACTGGGTGGTGCAGCGTCGCTGCCCGCATCTGCGGGCCGACCTCACCAAGACCGGGCGGATCGAGGACGGCGTGCTGACCTGCTCCCTTCATGACTGGAGCTGGGACCTCGCGAGCGGTCGCTGTCTCACAACGCAGGGGCATCCGATCCGCTCACGGGTAGCTGACGCCGCGCGCGTGGGTGAGGAGACGACGGCAGCCGTCGGCTGATCCGCGCCATCCCCTCGACTTTTAGGTAAGCCTCCCCTTACTATTGCCGAGGCTTCGCGACCGCGGGGCCGACGCCCCTCGCGTCGCGCGTGCTCGATGCGTGCCCGCGACCGCGATGACACGGGAGCCTTATGCCATCACGCCGCCTCGGGCTCTACGACCCCCGGAACGAACACAGCGATTGCGGCGTCGGATTCATCGCACGCAAGGACGGCAGCCAGTCCCACGACGTGATCCTGCTGGCCGATCAAGCGCTGTGTGCGATCCCGCACCGGGGCGGCATGTCGGCGGAAGGCGTCGGCGACGGCGCCGGGGTCAGTCTCGACCTGTCGGCGGAGTTCTTCGGTGCGCTCACCGGGATCGAGCTCGAGTACGGCCGCTTCGGGGTGGGGAACTTCTTCCTGCCCGCCGAGGAGGACGCGCGGCATCGTGCGAGGGAGCGCGTCGAGGGGGTCCTGGCGGAACAGGGGCTGCGCACGCTGGTCGAGCGCGAGGTCCCCGTCGACGACGAGGCCATCCGGCCCCGTGCGCGCCGGTACCAGCTTCCCGTCATGCAGTGGATCTTCGTGCACGAGGATGCCGACGCCTCCCGCGCTGACATCGATCGGGCCGCAAACGCGGCGCTGCTGGGGATCGAGGCGGAGGCGTTCACCGACCCCGGGCTCGCGGGCCTCTACCCGCTGTCGCTGAGCGCGCGGACCCAGGTGCTCAAGGGGCGCCTGAACGCGGGCGAGGTCATCTCCTACTTCCGCGACCTCGCCGATCCGCGTCATTCGGTGCGGTCGCTCTACTTCCACACCCGCTTTTCCACCAACACCGAGCCGCATCCGACGATGGCACAGCCGTTCCGCCTGATGGCGCACAACGGCGAGCTCAACACCGACCGCAAGAACCGCATCTCCGACGAGGCACTGGCCGCCGCTCGCCACCGGCGCATCGTGCGCCCACCCGGGCAGTCCGATTCCAGCCGGCTCGACCAGACGCTGCAGAGCCGGGTCTTCGACGACGGTCTCGACCTCGTCGAAGCGGTCGTCTCGCTCATGCCCCCGGCTTGGGAGAACGACCGCACCCTCAGCACCCCGGTGCGGGCCATGCTGGAGTTCTTCTCGCTCTACGAAGAGAAGAACGACGGGCCGGCGGCGCTGATCTTCAGCGACGGCGAGGTGATCGGCGCACGACTGGACCGGCTCGGGCTGCGGCCGCTGCGGACGGTCGAGACCGCCGAGTACGTCATGGTCTCCTCCGAGGCGGGACAGGTCTCCTTCCCCGACGACGAGGTCGTGCACCGCGGCCGCATCGAGGCCGGCGGCATGCTCTACCTCGACCGCCGCACCGGCGCCCTGGTGCGCACGCGGGAGGCGCTCGAGACGCTGGCCGCACGCCGCGACTATCCGGCCCTGCTCCAGGACGCGCGGATCGACCTCGATGACCTGCCGGCACCGGTGGGCGAGCGCACCACGAACACCCTCGGCTACGGCGGGGACCTCTCGCTCGCGGGCCGGTACGTGGCGTACTCGCTGAACCAGGAGAGCTTCCGGTTCATGCTCGACCCGATGCTCGACGACGGCTCCGAACGCATCAGCGCGATGGGCTACGGCAACGCGATCAACGCGCTCTCCGACCAGGAGGGCGGCATGGCGAAATACTTCTCGCAACGCTTCGCGCAGGTCACCAACCCGCCCCT
>JAATGR010000185.1 GCA_015654575.1 Actinomycetales bacterium | reverse complement strand
GGCCGGTTGCGCCCGTGCGGGTAGCTGCAACCTCCCGTTCCATGAACGCAACCACCTCCGCAACCGCCGCATGATGCGCGTCCGCGATGAGCGCCTGCGTCCCCGCGTCCGCAACCGCCCACAACACCGAGGCGGACTTCGGGATGCTGAACGTGAAATCGAACCCCGCAACCGCCCGCCGCGTCCCGCGCGCGGCTTCCTCGGCCTCGATCGCGGCGACCGCCTCCGCCCGCCCGGCCGGACCGAGCTCAGGATCGAGCGCCGCCTTGCGTTCCTCGATCCGCTCGGCGACGGACTTGTAAGCGGGATACGCCAGCCCCAGCGGAGCACCCGTGACGGGGTGCTTCCCGAGGCCGAGGAGGAGTTCGAGCTGAGATTCGGAGACCTGATCGCCCTCCACGATCTGCCCGCCCAGGGAGGCGACGCCGGCTCCGAGCCACCGGCCCGGCGGCGTTCCCGCCTCCGCGTAGTAGCGGGTCAGGGGTGTCGAGAGTGAGCGGTCGCCGTCGCCGGCGACGACGGTGCGCAGCAGGTACTTGTACCCATCGCCCGCGCTCATCACCCGCATCGAGACCGTCACGACGCCCGCCTTTCTCCGCTCGCTCACGAGGTGAGCGGCAGCCCGCCGGAGGCGGGCTCAACCTCGACCTGCAAGAGGCGTGGCCAGGTTGGGAGCGGGTCAGAGGCAGCCGCGAGGTCAGGCCCGGATGCGATCCTCACGGGGTCCGGCCGTCCGTAGCTGGCTGAGGTTTTGCACAGATGGGGGTTCGGCAGGATCTCGAGCACTTGGAGTTCTGCGGATTATCGGGGAGCGCGCCGCGCAGCTATTGCTCAGATCGATCGTTTTCGGCAAATCGGGAACGATCGAGCGGGGCGGCAAGTCGGGCGGGGTCGGTCGGCGCTATCTGGCGACTGTTCGGATGCCGTCGATGGCGAAGTAGGTTCCGAGGCCGCCCAGAGCGGCTCCGGCAATTCGGTCGATCGCTTTCGTCCATCGCTCATAAACGTGCTGAGGCCTGGTCCGCGATAGGAGCGTTGCGACTATCAAGTACCAGGCCGTTTCGACTAGCGTCGTCGCGAGTGGAACGGCTATGAGCAACGTCAACGATGGTTCGCGTGGGAGCACGCTCGCGAACACGCTGCTGTAGACGATGATCGCTTTGGGGTTGCTGAGCTGGGTGAGCAAGGCGGTGGCGAAGGTGCGCCGGCCGCCTTGCGGGGTGACGTGTCCGTGGGGTCGTTCCGTCCCGGCTGCGAGCCACATCCGGATGCCGAGGTAGACCAGGTACCCACCACCGGCGATCTTGAGGACGATGAACAGCCATTCGGCGTACAGCATCACGGCTCCGAGGCCCAGGGTTGCTGCGACGGAGAAGATCAGGCTGGCCGCGCCGACGCCGAGCGCTGCGGTGCGGCCGCGGGCGGGGGTACTCGAGAGAGCGGTTTGCGCGACCATGATGAAACTGGGTCCGGGGCTTATCGCGCCGAGAGCGATGACGCCACAGATGGTGGCGACGATTGCGAGGTCCATTGGTCTCCTTATGCTGCGTTCGATCGGGGCCTGTCGTGCTCGCGCGGCGGTGTGAGCGGTCGAGTCGGCGTGTGTGGGGGCTGTCGATGACGTCGATCTACGACGTCTCTGATGTCGTGAGAGCCGGTCTGTCTCGGCCAAGGTCTGTCCAGGCGGCAAGTTCGGGAAGCGCGCGTGCTCCAATGACGGCCCGGCTTGTGAGCGAGTCGGCGGTTTCTCCGAGCGCTTCGACGGCTTCGGAGAAGATGTCCATGTCCACGAGCTGCATCTGTGCGAGGTGTTCCGCGTTCTCAGGGGTGACCGCTTGGCCGAGGAGGTCGAGGAGGCGGCTGCTGCCCGTGCTCACTCGGAGAAGGTCGATGAGGGGGCCGGTGGCGACGTCCATAGCCCGCGCGATGTGGAGGATCTCGTGGAGGCTGTTTTGGTTGCTCATGAGCAGGGCGTTGTTGAGCAGTTTCGCGAGCTGCCCGGTACCCGCCTCACCCATGTGCTCGATGCGTCCGGAGAAGCTGTTGATCACGGGTCGGGCTGTCTTCAGCACATCGGCGTCGCCTCCGACGATCGTGGTGAGCTGCTTCGCGAGGGCTCCCGCGCGGCCGCCGCTGACCGGTGCGTCCAACACGTGCACCTGGTAGGAGTCGGCCATCTCGGTCATCTCTCGGGCGAACGCGGGCAGGCCGGTGCCGTGGTTTATCAGCACGGAACCGGGCTTGAGGGCTGCCAGCACCGCGCCGGTGGTGAGGATCTCGCGCACGTTGTCATCGACGTTCAGGCAGAAGCCGATGATGTCGCTGACGGCCGCGAGAGCGGCGGGGGTGTCGTGCGGGGTGAACGGAACACTGTCGAGCGCTTCGAGGGCGGCAGGCCGGCGTGCCCAGACGTGCAGGTCGTAGCCTGCTTCGGCGATCGCGCGGGCCATCGGGGCGCCCTGGTCCCCGAGACCGATCCATCCCACACTCGGGCTGTTGTCGTTGGTCATGAAATCCTTCGTGGAGGTGGCCGCCGCGACGGCGGTCGGCGAGACGGAGTGGGTTCCGATGCTGGGCGATGAGCGGCCGTGCGGGTCTAGACGAGCTCGGTGGCGAGGTCCCAGAGGAGTTCGGAGTAGCGGCGATCGAGGACGTAGTCGGCGACTCCGGTGCCGAACATGCCGGGGCTTTCCTTGCGGACCTCGGCCTCGTTAACGTCTTCGAAGTACCGGCCGCCGACGCCTTCGAGAAGGGGTGAGGCGGCGAGGAGGACTGAGGTCGCGGCGCCCTGCTCGACGTTCTTTCGGCGTTCGACCGGTGTCTGGAGTCCGCCGGTGTGCTTCTGCAGTCCAGTCGCGATCGCTCCGGGGTTGCAGGCATTGACTCGGATGCCCTCGCCCGCCCAGCGGCGGTCCGCTTCGACTGCGAACAGCACGGTGGCGGATTTCGCTTCGGCATACGCGGCGCGCGGCTCGTAGGGGCGGAAGCGGTAGTCGAGGTCGCCGAACACCGGCGGGGAGTACAGGTGCGCGTTGGAGCTCAGGCTCGCGACCCGGGCGTTGCCGGTCGCGGCGAGAGCATCGTGCAGGCCGAGGGTAAGGACAAAGTGGCCGAGGAAGTTGACGGCGAACTGCATCTCGTGGCCCTGCCGGGTGCGGGTGAGGTCGGGGACCGCCATCACGCCGGCATTGTTCACCAGAATGTCGAGCGGCCGGGACCATACGGAGGTGGCGGCGGTGACGGATTCGAGGTCGGCGAGATCCAGGATTAGGTGGTCGATCGCAGGGTTGCCGGTCGCGGCCGCGATGGTCGCGACGGCGTCGCGAACGGCGTCGGGATTGCGGCCGCCGATCGTGACCGAGGCGCCGGCTGCGGCCAGAGCGCGCGCGGTCTCGTAACCCAGGCCGGCGTTGCCGCCGGTGACGAAAGCGTGTTTGCCGGTGAGATCGACGCCGGCGAGAACGTCGCTAGTGCTGCTGGTGAATCCGAAGGGGGTGGTGATGCGGGTCATGGTGTGATGCTTCCTCGTAGTTGGTCGGTGAGACGGCGGGTGGCCTCCATGGCGTCCAGCTCGCGGGCCTGATCGTGATCGATCCGTGACTGCCATAGTTCGGCTTTCGCCTGCACGTACTCCAACCGCACCCGTAGTGCGGTCATCTCCTGCTCCAGGCGGGCGGCATGACCGGAGAACAGCCCGACCATGTCTGCGGCTGCGTCGTGCCCCTGCGCGATGCCGGCGAGGTAGGTGCGCATCTCGTCGATGCTCATCCCCGTCGCTCGCAAGCACGCCAGGGCTTCGATCTTCTCGGCGGCCTCGGCGGAATACCGTCGGTGGCGGCTGGAGTCGTCGCGAGGGACCGGACCGATCAGGCCGATGTCCTCGTAGTAGCGCAGCGTGTATTCGCTGAACCCGGAACGGGCGGCCATCTGCTGGATCGTCAGCGGCGGCAGGGTGGCGGTGGTCATAGGACCATCATGCGGAACTTCGAGCGCTCGAAGTCAAGCGCCACCGCGAAGATTCCTGCTGCCAGGCCACGTGGTCGGTGCTCTCGTCCATGGATCGGCCTTGATGAATCCGATATTATTCGCCGCCGTCACCGGCGTCGCCCCCTCCGTCGGCGCACCCGACCAGTGTGAGCAGGCCGAACGGCGCATCAGCCTCACCGTCGCCGGCCTCACCAACGCTCGCTGAGGATCGCCGGTCCCACGAAGGGGCTTTCATCGATTCCGAGTGCCACCAGTTTGACGCGGCAACTGACAGCGAAACCTGCCGGCGCGGCTCGAAGCAGGGCGTGCATTACCGTGCAGTCAGTGCTTCAAGCACGGTCAGCACCCGGGCGAAGTCTGTCGGGGGGACGCGCGAGGAGAGGGCGTGCCGGACGGCGCGGGCATGGACCGGCCGCGCGGTGTTGATCTGTTCTCGGCCGGTGGATGTGATGGTCACGAGGACTCCGCCGCCGGCGTCGGAGCGGGTCACGAG
Source organism: Actinomycetales bacterium (assembly GCA_015654575.1). Taxonomy (GTDB): domain Bacteria; phylum Actinomycetota; class Actinomycetes; order Actinomycetales; family Microbacteriaceae; genus Microbacterium. The sequence continues at coordinate 1,991 of JAATGR010000185.1, read as the reverse complement.
GTTGCGTTGTTCCATTCGGGTGAGCTGGTGGGAGAGGCGGCTGCGATGCCATCCCATGGACGCGGCGAGTTCGTTCTGACGCAGCTCGCCCTGCCCGAGGTCGACAAGTCGGCTGAGGACGCCGTAGTCAGGGTCGGAGAGTCCGGTGGCGGCATCGATCTCTTCCGCGACGCGGGCCCGCACCGTCTCTGTCGCTGCCTTCCAGGCATGCCAGAGGCGCAGCTCGTCATCACTCAGCAACTCGTCCATAGGACACCAGTCTATCGGACTTGTGTTGACGTGACAACATGATTGAGCGCATGCTGTTGGCATGACAACAACAGATCTAGCCCACAAAATCGTGCTCGTCACGGGCGGCAATCGCGGCCTCGGACGAGCGATCGCCGAAGCGGCCTCAGCAGCCGGCGCGGGAGTCGTGCTGACCTACCGATCCCACACCGAAGAGGCCGAAGAGGCCGTAGCGAGCCTCACGGCTAGAGGAGGGAAGGCCGTGGCGATGCAGCTCGACACCACGGATATCGCGGCGTTCTCACACTTCGCGCTCGATCTGCGCGAGGCACTGCACGCGACCTGGGATCGCGAAAGCTTGGACGTGCTCGTGAACAATGCCGGCTTCGCCGGCCCGACCGTGCTGGGCTCCACCGAGGAAGCGGTCATCGACCAGCTGTTCGCGGTGCACTTCAAGGGCGTCTACATGCTCACGCAGAGCATCGTCGCCCCGGACGCCGGTCCGTCGCTGTTGGCGGACGGCGGGCGGATCATCAACCTGTCGACCGGGCTGGCGCGGTTCGTCACCGCACCCAACGCGGTCTATGCCTCGATGAAGGGCGCCGTGGAAGTGCTCACGAGGTACTGGGCGCAGGAGCTGGGGCCGCGGGGAATCACCGTGAATGCGATCGCGCCAGGCCCCGTGCCGACCGACTTCGCCGGCGGATACATCCGCGCCAGTGACGACGTGCAGAGCACCATGGCCGGCATGACCGCCCTCGGCCGCGTAGCCTCGCCCGCCGACGTCGCAGCCGCGGTCATGGCCCTCGCCGGTCCCGCTGGCGAATGGATCACCGCCCAGCGGATCGAGGCGAGCGGCGGCTTCCGCCTCTGAGCAGCGCGCCCTCGACTCCTGTTGACGCGACAACACCAGAATGCAATAATGTTGTCATGACAACACCAGAGACTCAGACAAAAAAGGTCGCGCTCGTCACCGGCGGCAACAAGGGCATCGGCATCGCGATCGTCCGCGGGCTCGCAGCAGAAGGCTTCACGGTCCTGCTCGGCGCGCGCAGCATCGAGGTCGGACAGGCGGCCGCGGACACCCTCACCGGCGACATCCGCCCGGTGGTGCTCGACGTCACCGATCAGGGACAGGTCGACGCCCTGGCGGCGAAGGTCGCCACCGACTTCGGGCGGCTGGACGTGCTGGTCAACAACGCGGGCGTGAACACGTTGACCTTCCACCCGATGGACCACCTGCCCAAGCCCACCGAGGAGACCGTCGACGACATCAAGAACGTGTACGAGGTGAACGTGTTCGGCGTGGTCCGGATGATGAACGCGTTCCTGTCCCTGCTGCTGAACGCCGAGAACCCGCGCGTGGTGAGCGTCACCAGCAAACGCGGGTCGATCGGGGAGGAAGGCGCGTGGGCGGGTCAGCCGTCGATGGTCTACTCCAGCTCCAAGACGGCCCTGAACGCGCTCACCGTGCACTACGCCCGCGAGTTCGCTGACTCGGCGTTGAAGATCAACGGCGCAGCCCCCGGGCATGTCGCCACCGACTTCAACAACTTCCGCGGCACCCGCACCCCCGACGAGGGCGCCGCCGTCGCGATCCGCCTCGCCACCCTCCCCGCGGATGGTCCGACCGGCGCGGTGTTCGAAGATGACGTGCAGCTCGCATGGTGACCACCGACCCCCGCATCATCCTGGTCACCGGAGCCACCCGCGGCATCGGCCTCGCGGCCGTCGAGGCTCTGGCGGCCGAGGGGCACACCGTG
>JAATGR010000065.1 GCA_015654575.1 Actinomycetales bacterium | reverse complement strand
GACTGCTTGCGCTTGCGGTCGATGCGCACGCCGACCTGGTCGCGCTTGTCGACCTCGAATTCGAGCCAGGCGCCACGGCTGGGGATGATGCGCGCCGAGACGATGTCCTTGTCGCTGGTCTTGTCCGCGACGCGGTCGAAGTAGACGCCCGGCGAGCGCACCAGCTGGGAGACGACGACACGCTCGGTGCCGTTGATGATGAACGTCCCCTTGTCGGTCTGCAGCGGGAAGTCGCCCATGAACACCGTCTGGGTCTTGATCTCACCCGTCTGGTGGTTCATGAACTCGGCCTCGACGTAGAGCGGGGCCGCATACGTCTTGCCGCGGTCCTTGCACTCCTCGATCGTGTACTTCTCTGGCTCGAGGTAGGGGTTGGTGAAGCTCAGCTGCATCGTCTCACTGAGGTCTTCGATCGGCGAGATCTCCTCGAAGATCTCTTCCAGCCCACTGGTTGCCGGGACGTCGGTGCGTCCCTCGGTCTGGGCCTGCGCGACGCGGGCCTTCCAGATATCGTTACCGACGAGCCAGTCGAACGACTCGGTCTGCAAAGCCAGCAGGTCGGGGACCGTCAGCGTATCGGTGATCTTCGCGAACGACAGGCGCGAAGCCGCGCGTCCGTTCTTCGGAGTCTGGGCGGGAGTGGATGCGTTCGGCGCAGCAACCAAGGGGGTAACCTCCGTGAGCCCTGGGGGGCTCGTTCCTTGTCGTCAGGTGGAGTGCTCGACTATCCCCGCAGCATCCGCGCCGCACGCCGCTATCTGCGGGGGCGCGCACGCACAGTCGACCGCCATATGACGACAGGGGGATATAGAGCGCAACTGCCAACAGTACGGCATGGGATGCGATGTGTCCAGTCGGGTTCTTGACGGGGTTCGGCTGCTGCGGTATAACCCCGCGCGGGGTGCCCGGGGCCGCGCGCAGCGAGGCAAGGGATCGGCACTGAGACTGGGGGCGTGGAACGGGGTTTCGGCGTACTTCCCAGGTTTCGGCGGCGCGCGACCGGGGCGGGGCGGGCTCAGGGACGGGGCAGGAAGCGGATGCGGGTGCCCGGGGCCGCCTGCGCGAGGGCGTCCAGGGCGTGGTCGGGGACGACCGCGATCACGGGGTAGCCGCCGGTGACCGGGCCGTCGGCGAGGAGGATCACCGGCCGCCCGCCAGGCGGGACTTGAATCGCACCCGGCAGCATCCCCTCACTCGGAAGCTCCCCGTGCCGCGCGCGGGCCAGCTGCGGACCGTCGAGGCGGACCCCCACACGGTCGGCGCTCGTCGACACCGTCCAGGTGGCTGCGGCGAGCGCGCGATGCGCGTCCGGGCCGAACCAGTCGGCGCGCGGACCGGGGCTCAGCGGCAGCACGAGCTCGTCGGGAAGCCAGCCCCACGGACACGCGTCGAGGATCGGGATCGGACCGGCCGCGGCATCCGCTGCGGCGATGCTGTCCCCTATGCGCAGCGGGTCGGGGCCGATCCCGGCCAGAGTGTCCGTCGCACGGGAGGCGAGCACGACCGGAGTCGCGACGCCGCCGCGCAGCGAGAGGTAGCTGCGGGCGCCGTGCGCGGGCCAGCCGATCTCGAGCCGGTCCCCGGCACGCAGGAGGTGTGCCCGGTAGGCGTCGACGGGGCGCGGCCCGGCCGCGTCCCCGCGGGTGATCGTCAGCGTCGGCCAAGTGCCGGTGACCGCGGCCCAGACGTCGCGCAGGGCGGTCACGGCCAGACCGCCGGGGGCGATCTCGATGCCGGCGGCATCCTCGGCGTTGCCCACGAGACGGTTGGCGAGCCGCAGCGCCCCGCGGTCGAGCGCGCCCGACCGCGCGATACCGAGGTGGGCGAGCCCCGGGCGCCCGAGGTCCTGCACGGTCGCGTGACCGGCGGCATCCACCCGCAGCGCGGGACCAGGGGCGCTCGAAGATCCGTTCATCGTGTTCACCGGCGCAGAGGGAACCGCCGGGATCGTCGAGGGCGCGATCGGCCCAGACGAGAATTCCGAGGGGGATCCAGACCCGCACAACAGCGCGCCTGCGCGCGGTGCGCCCACGAAGCGCACCCGGGTGCCGGGGGTCAGCAGCACGGGTTCGGCGGCATCCGGGTCGAACAGGGGAGCCGCCGTCGCGCCGATCAGGCGCCATCCGCCCGGGGCCTCCCGTGGATACGCGCCGGTGAATCCCGCAGCCAGTCCCACGGCACCCGCCGGAACGCGGACGCGCGGCGCGTCGAGGCGCGGCACGTCGAACGGCCACCCCTCGCCCACGAGATAGGCGAAGCCCGGCGCGAACCCGGTGAACGCGACCCGCCAGTCGGTGCGGGCGTGCCGCTCCGCGAGCTCGCCCGCACCGACGCCGAGAAGCGCGGCGGTCTCGGCGAGATCCGGGCCGTCGTAGACGATCTCGACGGTCACCTCGCGCCACGAGGTCGTGGGGGCGGCCTCGGGATCCGCGGCGTCGATCCACGCCCACACCGACGATGCTGCGACACGCCTCGGATCGAACCGCACGAGAACGGTGCGGGCGGCAGGCACCAGTTCGTCCACGCCGGGCGGGACGGATGCGGCGAGCGCCGCGTGCAGCGCCAGAGCCTCGTCCAGCCGACCGACCTCGACGAGCAGCGCCCGCTCGCCGGCCGGCAGGATGCGACGGCCCACGGTCACCGCGGCATCCTCTCTCGCGCGGGCGCGGCGCCTGCCCCGACGCCGGCCGCTGTGCATACCCCGTTGCCCGTCTCCGCGCCTGCGCCTGCGCCTGCGCCTAATTCTCCTCCCGCCTCGGTGCCAGCCGCTGTCCCCGTGCTGCTGCGTGTTGTCCCCTGCCAGGTCTCTGCGTCGCAGAATTTCCCTCGCGTCGCGGAAAATGTCCCAAATTCTCCGACGCCCGCGTGATTCTGCGACGCGCGAGCGGGCCACCGCACCGCGGGCGAGCGCATCACCATGGCGCGCGCACCGGGATCCCCGCGGCGTCGAACGCGCCGCGGACGGCGAGGGCCATCGCGACCGACTCGGGGGTGTCGCTGTGAACACAGAGGCTCACGGCATCCGTCGCCAGGATCGTGCCGTCGACGGCCACGACCTCCCCCGCGACGGCGAGGCGCAGCGCGCGTTCGGCCACCTCATGGGCATCGTGGAGGAGGTCGCCCGGCGCCCCACGGGGCACGAGCGATCCGTCCGGCAGATATCCGCGGTCGAGGAACGCCTCCCGTACGAACGGCAAACCCGCGCCCCGGGCGGCGGCCGCGAGCGCATCGCCGAGGCCGAGCACCGGGAGGGGCCTTCCGAGCCGGGCTGCGAGGTCGGCCACCGCGGCGACCACCGCCGCGGCGACGACAGGATCCGCGCCGGCCGCGTGATACAGCGCACCGTGCGGCTTGACGTAGCGGATGTCGGCGCCCGCGTCTGACAGGTCGGCGAGCTGCGCGGCGACCGCTGCCCGCAGCGCATCGGGCGCGATCACCAGAGCGGAACGGCCGAAACCGGCACGGTCGGGGTAGGAGGGGTGCGCACCGAGCGCGACCCCGTGCAGGACGGAACGGACCACCGCCTCCCGCATCGACACCGCGTCTCCCGCATGCCCGCCGCAGGCGACGCTCGCGCTGGAGACGACGGCGAACATGGCGTCGTCGTCGGCGGTGGGCACGCCATCCACCGTCTCACCGAGGTCGGCGTTCAGATCGATGTCGCGCACGCGCCCACGGTAGTCCCGTCTGCCGTTGGGGGAGCAAGCAAGCGTTCATAACTCAGGCAAGATGCCGCCCGGCCCCCGCTCCGGGCGGCAGAACCCCCGATCTGCCTGAGTTACGAACAGTGGACCCGCGTCACTCAGGCAGAACATCGCCCGGCCCCACGGCGACCACCAACCCCCATCTGGCTGAGTCGCCAACAGCCGCCGCGCATAACTCAGGCAGAACCTCACCGGAACGTCGCCGCAACCACTCAGGACCCACAACCTGCCTGAGTTATGACCGGTGGCCGCGCGGCAGCTCCGGTCCTGTCCACGGCCTCGGGCCGATAACGTGGTGACGTGGCGCGCATGCGGATCGAGGAGGACGACCGGCCGCACGTGCGTCTGTCCGACGGCTCGATCGCGCGGATCGTGCCGAGCAGCTTCACCACCGGGTACGAGCTGGAGGTCGCCGGCACCCCGCAGTCGCACGTCGACCTCGACGACCCGACGCACCTCCACTTCGAGTACGTCGCCCGCATGGGTGCGGTCATCGACCGGCTGAGGATGCCAGGACAGCCCCTGACCGCGGTCCATCTGGGCGCCGGAGCGCTGACCATCCCCCGCTACATCGCGCACACGCGCCCGGGCTCCCGGCAGCAGGTGATCGAGCTGGAGCCGACGCTGGTCGAGCTCGTCCGCGCGCAGCTTCCGCTGCCGCGCGGCGCGTCGATCCGCATCCGCATCGGCGATGCCCGCGAGGGGCTGCGCCGCCTTCCCGACGCGCTGACCGGCGCGGTCGACCTCCTGGTCTCCGACGTGTACGCCGGTTCGCAGACCCCCGCCCACCTCACCACGGTGGAGTTCTACCGCGAGGCCGCGCGGCTGCTGGCGCCCGACGGCGTGCTGCTGGTCAACGTCGCGGACGGGGCGGGGCTCGCCTTCGCCCGCCGCCAGGTCGCGACCGTCCGGGAGGTGCTCGAACACGTCATCCTGCTCGCGGAGGTGCAGACGCTGAAAGGCCGGCGCTTCGGGAACCTGGTCATCGCGGCGTCGGCCGCGGCGTTGCCGACCGAGTGGCTTCCGCGGCTGATGGCCGCCGGCCCGCATCCGGCGAAGGTCGCCCAGACCGAGGAGCTGACGGTGTTCGTCGGCGGGGCGAAGCCGGCGACGGATGCCGACGCCGTGCCGTCCCCGAAGCCGGCGGCCTCTCTCTTCGAACGCTGACGCCCGGGTTGACCGGTCATTCGGGCTCGGCGAGAAATCAGGCATGAGCATGTATACATGCTCACTTTCGTCATAATCAGGCGCTCGTTGATCCTTCCGGTCACCGCCTTCGCGACAACATAATGGTCGCCAACCGAGCACCGCACCGGCAGCCCCCACCGGATCGCCCGCCGTGCCCCCACACGATTCAAGGAGGAATTGTGTCTTCACTCGCGCGCCGGATCGGCGCCTTCACCGCAGCCGTCCTCGTCGCCGTCACGCTCGCCGGATGCGCGGGCTCGACGTCGACGTCGGAGACCGACTCCCAGACCGAGCACGTCAGCGTGGCGACGCCTTCGGCCTCGGCACTCGCCTGGATGTACTACTACATTGCCGAACCACTCGGTTTCTACGAGGAGGAGGGCCTCGACGTCGAGCTCGTGGGATCGGTGCCAGGGAACAACCCCGCCCAGGCCATCGCGACCGGAACGGTCGAATATGCCGGCGCGGAGCTCTCGAACGCACTCTCGGTCATCGAAGCCGGCGACGCCGATCTCGTCTACCTCGGCTTCAGCGACAGCTGGCCGTTCCGGATCAGCGTCCTCGACGACTCCCCGATCACGACGTACGCAGAACTCAGCGGCACGAAGATCGGCATCCGCGACGAGGGCGACGTCGAATCGGCGACGGCGATGCTCGCCGACGCCGGCCTGTCCGCGGACGACTATGAGCTCGTCCGCCTCGGCCAGGGCGCGACCGTCGCGGCCTCGCTCGTCTCCGGTGACATCGACGCGATGTACGCATCGCCGCTGAACGAGAACTTCGTCAAGACACAGACAGGCACCGCGGTGCGCCGACTGCCCAGCGACCACTTCGACGAGTTCGTGAACTCCGGCTTCCTCACGGACCGGGCCAATCGTGACGTAGGAGTGCGCATCGCACGGGCGGTCGCGAAATCGTTCGTCTGGGCGGAGGAGAATCTGGAAAGCGCCATCGACCTGCTCATGGAGGTGCAGCCCCAGGCGGTCAGCGATCGGGCCTCGGCAATCGAGACCATGCGCATCGGCATCGCGGACTCGCTGGATCAGCTGCACGCCGACTGGGCCGTCGACCCCGCCGTGCTCGACGCCCAGATCGAGGTCCTCGCGCCGGAGAGCGGTCTGACCTCGGCGGACATCGTCGACGACACGGCGCGGAGCGAGGTCTGGGCGTTCGACGTCGACGCCCTGCGTGCGGCCGCCCAGGCGAACGACCCGAGCGCGGCGCACGGCCTGAACGACTGAGTCCGCGATCCAAACGAGAGGAGACCCGAACCACCATGGATGTCGCGTTCGAGGGCATAAGCAAGTGGTATGAGACGCGCACGGGGCGACCCGTCAACGCCGTGGCGCACGTGGATCTGAGGATCGACAGCGGCACGTTCGTCTCCCTGGTCGGGCCGAGCGGATGCGGCAAGACCACACTGCTCGACATGCTGCTGGGCGTGATCCCGCCCACCACCGGACGAATCGCGCTGGAAGACCGCGGGCCCGGCGGAGGCACGCCACCCCGGCGCCCGGCGGTGGTCCTGCAGGCCGCCACGCTGCTGCCCTGGCGCACCGTCAGATCCAATGTCACCCTGCTGGACGAGTGCGGGCCGGGTGCCCGCAGACGCACCCAGCGGAAGGCGCACGAGAGGGACGCCCAGGTGGAGGAGCTGCTGGACATGGTGCACGTGCGGGAGTTCGCCGATCGGTACCCGTGGGAACTCTCCGGCGGGATGCAGCAGCGTGTCGCGATCGCGCGGGCGCTGTACACGAGATCACCGCTCATGTGCCTCGACGAGCCGTTCAGTGCGCTGGACGAGTTCACCCGCGAGGCACTGCACATCGAGTTGCAGCGCATATGGGATGCCGAGCGATTCACCGCCGTGTTCGTGACGCACAACATCCAGGAGGCGGTCCTCCTGTCGGATCGGGTCATCGTGATGGCACCGAGGCCGGGACGCGTGGTGGCGGACATTGCCATCGACCTGCCCCGTCCACGTCTGCACGAGGGCCTGACCGACACCGCGTTCGGCGGCTACGTCCGCGAAATCCGCGAAGCACTCCGCAGCGGATCGGCGGCGGCCGCATGACCGCCACGGATGGGCTGGCCACCGAAAGCATCGCGACGGCGGAGCCCGGTACACGACGGGCGGGACGGGAGGCCCTCGCATTCCTGCGGCGGGCGAGTCTGGTGATCGCCTTCGGGGTTCTGGTCATCGCCTGCCTCGAGGCTCTCACGACCGCGGGCGCGATCAGCCCGCTCCTGCTCCCGCGCCCGTCCATCGTCGGCGGGCGCCTCCTCGAGATCTTGACCCAGATCCTGACCGCCGGACCTGCGGCGAAATTCGCCTGGCAGACGGCATCCGCGCTGCTGGTCGGCCTGATCATCGCCGTGGCGCTCGGCGTCGCCCTCGGCACGCTGCTGGCGCAATCGAAGCTGGCGAAGTTCGTGCTCTACCCGTACGTGCTGGCGCTGAACGCCGCACCACGTGTGGTCTTCGCACCGATGTTCGTCATCTGGTTCGGCCTCGGCATGAGCTCCCGAGTGGTGATGGCCGTATCGATCGGCATGTTCCCGGTCGTGGTGGGAACCCTCGCCGTACTCGCCCGCGCCGAGGGGCAGAGTCACAAGCTCATGGCCGCGGCCGGGGCTACCCGGTTCCAGCGTTTTCGGCTCGTGGAGCTCCCCTCGTCGCTGCCGTTTATCGTCGCGGGAAGCGAGACCGCCGCGGTCCTCGTCGCGGTCGGCGTCATCATCGGCGAGTTCACCGCCGGCAACGAGGGACTCGGGTACCTCGTCATCGTCGCTCAGGAGAACTACGACCTGCCCACCGTGTTCGCCCTGGTGGTCATCATCGCCCTCATGGGCATCCTGTTGAACGGCCTCGTCATGCTCGTCGGCCGCCGAGTGGTCTTCTGGGGCCGCACCCAGCAGTGAGTCGGCTTCATCGCACGCCGCACACCATTGCCCCGGGGGTAATCCGGCGCTCTGATCGACGGGGATACGCCGTGATGCGCAGCGACCCGGCGTGGGAACCGGAGGGCGCCGAGGAGCACCCTCAGACTAGGAGGACACCACCGCACGAAACGCAAGCGACTTCGCCGCGCCGCACGAGAAGGAGACGCCGTGAGCTTCATCAGGGGATACGACGCCGACAGCCTGCGGGAGATCGTCGACGAGCGTGAATGCCTCGAACGGCTCGAGGAGATCGGCACGCTGCGGAGCCTTCCCGCCCTGTTTGAACGGGTGTGGCTGTTGAAGGTCACCGATCAGTTGGACGAGGCGCTCCGCGTCTCTGAGCAGTCGGTGCGCACGGCCCGCATGGCCGGCACCCGACGCGATCTGCTGCGGGCGCGCATCCTGCACGCCACGATCATGCAGCACCGCGGTCAGCACGCCGCGGCCGACCAGGAGCTGACCACCTGCGCCGAGGAGGCGGAGGGCCAGGGATGGGCGGGGATCGCGGCCTTCGCCTATCAGCACCGCGGCCGGAACCACCTCGACGCCGGCGATCTCGTCGGCGCACGAGCGGACGTGAAGCGGGCCCTGTTCCTGCGACAGGAGTCCGGGGCGACGGAGGAGGATCTCGGCTCGATCCTGCTGGTGATCGACGCGCTCGACCGCAAGCAGGTCGACGCGGGCGTCGTCGGCTGAGCGTCGGTGGGTCCGCGTACGCTGCCGGCATGAGCGAGCTGCACCAGGTCCGGGAATGGGCTGAGTCGCTGATCGAGCACCATCTGGACCAGACCTGGACCTTCGGCTTCGACAACGCGAAGCAGCGAGCCGGGCTATGCGACTACAGCCGGCGGCGCATCAGCGTCTCGCGCTATCTCACCGCCCGCTACGACGACGCGACGAACCGTCAGACGCTCCTGCACGAGATCGCCCACGCGTTGGCCGGCTCAGACGCCCGGCACGGCCCGCGGTGGAAACGCATCGCCCGTGAGATCGGCTACACCGGCGGGGTCACGCATCGGGGTGAGACCGCGAGCGAGCTCGCCCCCTGGGTGGGCACGTGCCCGGCCGGACACGTCGTCTACCGGCACCGCCGGGCGACCCGACCCACCTCATGCGCACGGTGCGCGGCGGTGTTCGATCCGCGGTACCTGCTCACCTGGACCCGTCGCGAGATCGGTCCGGCCACCCGCATGGCGGCGATGACGCCGCGTTAGGGCCTGCCCTCGCGCGGCGACAACAACAACGGGGTACCCCCCGCGACATCCGCACATCATCCCTCAGCGGCGTATTCGACGAGTTCGAGTTGGTTCCCCCACGGATCGAGGACGTAATTGACTGCGATGCCCGGCCAATGGCCGGACTCGTCGTGGCCGGCAGGCACGACAATCGGGCCCGCCTGAGCGACGCCGCCCTGAGCGACGACATGCTCGATCGCGGCGACGAGGTCGCTCACAACGAAGGCCACATGGTGGCCGCCGTTGTCGTTGTTCTGGGGCGCCTTCGTAGCGCCGGCCGGGCGAGCGTACTCAAAGAACTCGATCGGTCGCCCATCACCGAAGCCCATCATCACCACGTGGTACAGCGCGTCGGGCACCACGACATGGTCGCTCGTCCAGTCAGATCCGTCCTCCGAGAGTTCCCGAGAGTCGAACGGGCCGAGCCGATAAAGCACACGCCCGCCAAGTGCGCGGGTGTAGAACTCGATCGCCGCTTCCAGGTTGGGCACAGTGAGCCCGATGTGATCGATGGCTCCGATGAGTGGGGTTGTAGTCATCACGGGTGTCGTCCTTCTTCCTAGTCATAAGCGCGACGGGCCTCCGCCGTTAGCACGACGTGAACCCATGTTACAAGATTGTGAATGCTAGTTCGTTTTTATCATATAGGTTCATTTTTGATCTTATGATGACCGATATCGACCCGCAACACCCCGGAGAGAAGGAGCTTTCATGAAACACAGATACACCCTCGCCGCGACAGCGGTCCTGGCGGTCGCGGTGAGTCTGACCGCCTGTTCATCCAGCGCCTCGACATCATCGAACAGTGGTGATGCGTATGTCCCCGTCGTTGTGGGCGTCGGCTCGGACGCCGCCTATGCGCCCTTTTTTGTAGCCGACCAGCAGGGGCTGTTCTCTGCAGCTGGACTCGACGTCACGCTGACGCAGTTCGCCACAGGCGGGGACGCACTCAGCGCCCTCAGCGCCGGCCAGATCCAGATGTCACAGAGTTCCCCAGCCACAATCACGTCGACGATCGCGAACAACGTGAACATCACGGCGTTCGTGCAGGACGTCGACATTAGCGAGACAAGCCACGTCGTGCTCCGAGATGGAATTGACTCCGCGGCGGATGTCAAGAACTTCGGTTATGTCGCGGGCCTCAGTCAATATATGGCTTACCAGTACTTCGAGGCGAACGACATCGATCCGGCGACGATAAATTGGGTTCCCGCCAGCGCCGCGGACATGCCTGCTCTCATGCAGCGAGGCGACATCGATGGTTTCTTCCTGTGGGATCCATGGCCGACCAACGTGGTGGACGCCGGCACCGGCGATATCGTCGCCACGTCGAGCGACTTCCCTACCCTGACTCCCATCATGGTCAATTGGATCGCCACCACCCACACCTGGCTCGAGGATAACGACGCGACGGCTCAGGCGATCGCCACCGTACTCGAACAGGCGATCGACATGATCAACGATGACCCGCAGATGGCCGCCGACGCCGTAGAGAAGGCGGTCGCGATCACGTCTGCGGATGCGCTCGTGACCATCACCGCAGACAAGTTCGAACTCGCGGCCATCACGCCAGAGACGGTCACAGCGGCGCAAACGATCGGAGACTTCTTCGTCTCCACCGGTGCCATCGACCAGGTCCCGGACCTCGCGAACGATCTGATCACTGACTGGAGCTGGTAGATCATGTCATCGCTTGTCTCCACGAGCGCTCGTCATTCCGGCCAGCTTCCAGGGATCGCTGTTTCCATGGCAAGCGCCGAGATCACCTTCGATGACCTCACAGTCCTGGAAGACGTCGACTTCAAGGTCGAGCCAGGCGAGTTTGTCTGCCTCTTAGGCCCGAGCGGATGCGGCAAGTCGACGCTTCTCTCGGCGATTGCGGGCTTCATTCCCCTGACCGCTGGCGACGTGAAATGCAACGACGAGACCGTGAACGGCATCAATCGGCATGCGGGCTTTGTGTTCCAAAGCAGCGAGGCATTGTTTGACTGGATGACCGCTGAGCAGAACGTCGCCTACGGGCCCCGAATGCGCGGCCGGGGAAAGGCAGCGAGCCGTAGGATCGCAGACGAGTTCCTTACCAAGGTCGGCCTGAGCCATGCAGCCACGCAGTATCCCCGAGAGCTATCGGGCGGGATGAAACAGCGCGTGCAGATCGCACGGGTTCTTGCTAACGAGCCCCAGCTCGTGTTGATGGACGAACCCTTCGGCGCGCTCGACGCGCAGACACGGAACATCCTGCAGCAGGAGCTCGTGAGAATCTGGCAACGCACGGGGTGCAGCGTCGTCTTCGTCACGCATGACATCGATGAATCTGTGATCCTTGCCGATCGGATCGTCGTCATGACTGCAGGCCCGGCAGCCAGAATCAAGAGCGTCTACACAGTAGACGCGCCTCGCCCGCGCTCTCGCGCGAACGTTGCGGCACTCTACGACCAGATCCAGCGGGACATCCGGGTGGAAGTCGCGAAGACCCTCCGGGGCCAGGGAGTCGAGATCGAGGACGCCGCATGACTGCCTCGGTTGTCGTCGGAACCAACTCGCCCCAGCGCATGGCCAGACCAAAGAGCCACAATCGCCCTCGCGGCCGCAACACAGTAAGAATTCTCGGCACGTGGGCCGTGTCGCTCGCTGTCGGTCTCCTCCTGTGGTGGCTGTCCTCGCTATGGCTGGGGCCCTATGTGATGCCGTCGCCGTGGGCGACCGCAATCGGAATCTCCGAACTCGTCAGCCGCGGCACGCTCTTCCCGTCAATTGGCGCGTCGCTGTACCGCATCAGCGTTGGGTGGGCAATCGGGCTTCTCGTGGGTGCACCGGTCGGCATCCTGATGGGACGCATCCGCGTGATCCGAAACTTCCTGGATCCTTACGTCGAGATTCTTCGATTCATTCCGGCAATCGCATTGGTCACGGTGATGGTCGTTTGGTTCGGAATCGGCGAAACGAGCAAGATCGCACTGATCGTCTACACCTCGGTCTTCGTCGTCGTGATCAGCACGACCGACGCGACGCTGCGCATCTCCCAGGACAAGATCCTCGCCGCACGCAGTCTGGGAGCGGGAGCAGGCCAGGTGCTGTGGAGCGTCGTCTTACCGTCGGCCGTTCCCGGCATCATCACCGGCGCGCGGTTAGCCATGGCCAATAGCTTCTTGACAATTGTGTCCGCGGAGATGGTCGCGGCGCGCGAGGGCCTCGGAACGATTATCTGGACGTCGTACAGCTTCGGTCACATCGACTGGATCTTCGCCGGCATCGTCACACTCGGAGTTTTGGGATTCTGTTGCGACCGTATCCTGCGCATCGTATCCAGCACCTTTCTCGCTCGATTCGGCGTGAAATGAGCAAATTAAAGAATTAAACAACCAGGAAACTCGAAAACACCCAAAGTAAGGAATAGTACCAATGACGAACGATGAGATCATCACCCTGAAGCGTCGAGTCGACATCCTCGAGGCCGAGGCGGATATCCGCCGCCTCATGGCCCGCTACATGTGGCTTTGCGACACGCCGCTGCCTGAGCACCCGGGCGATCTTGGCCCGCAGGAGCGAATTGAACTCATCCTCGCGCTTTACGCAACGGATGCCGTGTGGGAAGGAGTTGGACCCTTCTATGACAATCAATTCGGCTATTCACAGGGACAGAATCAGCTCAGGGAACACTTCGAAGGATTCTTCATGGCGAAGGGGAGCACTCAGAGCACGACGTCCGAGCTACTACTCAACGCGCACTACTTGACGACCGAGCAGATCTATGTAAACGACGACCTTGTGACTGCTGAGGCTCAGTGGATTCACATGCAGCCCTGGCTTTTCAGCGACGGCTCAGCACTGTTGCGATCTTCGCGGCTGCACAACGCTTTCAAGATAGAAGACGGCGTGTGGAAGATTGCTCGCTACCGCACAGAGAACGTCTATGTCGCACCGCTGCCAAAGTGGTTCGCCTCAAACTATCCGGCCAAGTCCGTGCTCACTCAGGGCGTCGCCTAATCGAATGCGAACAGGAGAGACCACCGGTTCGCGGTGGGCATCGGAACAGGCACTTTCCGACGCCCGCCGCCGGATCGACGGAGACACCATCCATGCCTGGGTCGCACTCGCCACGGATGAGCAGGCAGCGATATGGGCCCCCGGTCATGGCCCCCTCGAGGGGATGTCGGTTGGAGTGAAGGACATCATCGACCTCGCGGGAATGCCGACCCGGTGCGGGTCCACGATCACCTCCGACGCGCCCCGCGACCGTTCAGCGTCATTCGTTGAACGCGTGATCGACGCCGGCGCCATGCCCGTAGGCAAGACGGTGACCACGGAGTTCGCTTTCTTCGCCCCGGGCCCGACGGCGAATCCGAAGGCCCCTGGACACACGCCGGGAGGTTCGTCAAGCGGGTCGGCCGCGGCCGTGGCCGCCGGCCACGTTCCGCTCGCGCTAGGGAGCCAGACAGCCGGATCACTTACCCGCCCGGCTGCCTATTGCGGCGTAGCGGGTCTTGTACTCAGCCACGGCTCTGTTGCACTCGACGGCTTCTCGGGTCTGGCCTCCTCTCTCGATGCGGCGGGACTGATCACCGCAACCGTCGCCGAACTCGACCGTGTCCACGATGCCCTGTTCCCGTCCCAGCCCACGGCGACCGAGGCCTCCCGTGTCATCGTGTGGGAGGGCGGAGAGTCGCACCCCGTTGCGTCGGAGATGCGAGCGGCGGTCGCGCGATCTGCGGCAGCACTGCAAAGAAGCGGCATGCACGTGGAAGCGCTCCGCTCGCGATTGCCAATCGCGACTCTGGCCTCCGACCATCTCACCCTCATGCAATACGAGATCGCCCGTGAACGGAAAGACCTGTTTGCCGAGCGGAGTCGCTTAAGTTCCGAGCTGCGGAATCTCCTGGAGGCCGGCGCACGGGTCACCGACGAGGCATACGGGAACGCACGGGAACGCACGGAAGCCACTCGTGCTACGTTCGCCGATGTCGTCGGTGATGACGCAGTCGTCCTCGGCCCGGCGTCACCTGGGGCAGCCCCACGTGGCCTGCGGGGCACCGGCTCACCCGCAATGAGCAGACCGTGGCAGCTACTCGGACTGCCTCAGCTCACCGTCCCCGGGACCACCGATTCTGCGGGTTTTCCACTCGGCGTGCAGTTGGTGACGCGTTCTGGGCAGGAGCGCACACTACTTCGGGTAGGACGCGTGTTGGAGCATGAACTTGCCGAGGTCTGAGCGACACAGTTCTCCAACCCGGCGCCGTTCCAATACCGTGGGAGGCATGAACGATTCGGGGGTGGGCGCAGCCCGTGACGACGCACCCCGTCTCGGGCTGCGCGAACGCAAGGCGATCGAGACGCGACGTCGACTGCTCACCACAGCGCTCGACCTGATGTCGCGTGAAGGCCCGGGTGGTGTCACCATCGGCGGCGTCGCCGACCGCTCGGATATTGCAGTCGGAACCTTTTACAACTATTTCGCGTCGAGGGAAGCTCTCATCGAAACCGTGGTCGATATCGAAATCGGGACAGTCGGCCGACGCCTGGATGCGTTGTTAAACACGATTGATGACCCAGCCGGGGCCTTCTCCGCGGTCAGTCGACACATCATCCGGATCGCGATCCTCGACCCCGTGTGGGGCGGGCTGCTGGTACGGCTCGGTCCGGAGAGCGAAGGCGCCGGAATCCTCACTGAATGCCTCGCACGCATCATCCAGAACGGTGCCTCGAACGGTAGGTTCATGCTTGTCGACGTGCAGACGACCGCTGCGATGACTGTGGGTGCGCTGCTTGCAGCGATCCGGGTCTTTCTCGATTCCGGCCGGGAGTATGGCGAGGCCGCATCGTCGTTCGTTGAAAACCAACTTCGCGCGCTCGGAATCGCATCGAGTGAGGCGGCGAAACTCGCGACCAGATGGCTCCCCGAGCTCCCGGTGGTTGCCGACCAGGGCGCGTCGTCGATCGTGAGGGTGGCGCTCTAAAAGGACCACGGCTCGCCCCGCTCTGAGCGAGCCAAGCCAGCCTGAACACTTCTACCGCTCAGGCCGCGGCGAACACGTCGCCCCGCAGCACTGGAACCGCGTCCACGGCGTCGACCTCGGCGGCGGCGAGCACGGCATCGCGCCCGCCCGCGTCGATCAGTTCCTGCCCGGATCCGGATGCCGTCAGCAGGTGCCGCATCGCACGGCGCAGTCCGTGAAAGCCCTCCGCTGCGCCCGCGGCCTCCGGCGAGGTGTGGTCGATGCCGAGCGCGGTGAGCGCGTCGATCACGGCTCCCGCACCGAAGTGGTCCTCCACGGCGAACCGCAGGCCGTCCGCGTCCGCCGCCCCCAGCGCGACGACCGAGATCGAGGTGCGCTCAGCCCGCCGCCGCTGTTCGGCCAGCGCCGCGCGCGCGACCGCGGCGGCGTTTCGCAGCGTGGCGAGCAGTACGAGAGAACCGGATGCGGCCGCCGCCGACACCGTCTCGGCCAGGGCAGGGCCAAGGCTCGACACGGGCACCTCGTCACCGGCGGCCACGCGGTCGACGACGGTGACGCCGGCCGCCAGCACGTCGACGACGACCACGACATCGGCCGGCGCGAGCCGGCGCAGCCCTCCCGCACCCCACTCGAGACGCACCTGATAGCGGGACTGATCGTGTGCGCCTGGCATCCCTCCAGCGTAGGACGCCTCGCGCCGCCCGAACGCCCCGTCTCTCGGCCCGTAAGGTGCGAGACTGTGGCATGCGCATCCTGCTGAAGTTCTCGATCGACTGCGATGCGGATGCGGCCTGGCGAGCCCTGCACTCGCCGGCGACGATGGCCGAGCTGTATGGGCCCCTGCTGTCGCTCGAGCCCCTCTCCCCGCCTCCGACAAGGTGGGAGAGCGGGCAGGATGCCGCGGTGCGCATGGCGATTCTCGGTGCGCCCGTCGGAACGCAGCTGATCTCGATCAGCGACCGCACCGTCACCGCAGACGACGGCGCGGTCCGGATCATGCGGGACTCGGGCTCGCCTCTCACCGGACCACTGGCCGCGCTTGACGTGTGGGACCACCAGCTGGCCGTCTCGCCGCTGCCCGGAGCGCGGACGCTCTGGCGGGAGCGGCTCGTGATCGGCGGCCGCGCAGCTCACCTGCTGTGGCCGTCGCTGTGGCTGGCATGGCAGTGGCGACAGGCCCGCATCCGCTCGCTCGCCCCGACCTGGGCGCACGACACAGAGCACGACGCCGCGCACGACGCGGGCAGCGACTGATACCCGGCCGCATAGGCTGAAACGCGATGGACAGCCTTCACGACCCGGACGACCGCGGCTTCGCCAGCGACAACTATTCCGGGGTGCACCCGGAGGTGCTCGCCGGGCTCGCCGCCGCGAACGAGGGCCACCAGCCGGCCTACGGCGGCGATGTGTACACCGAGCGGCTGCAGCGCGTGTTCGCCGCGCACTTCGGCGACGACGCGGTGACCTGGCCGGTGTGGGGTGGAACCGGTGCGAACGTCATCGGCCTGCTGTCGATGCTGCCGCGCTGGGGCGCTGTGATCTGCGCCGAGACCGCCCACATCCACGCCGACGAGGGCGGCGCGGCGGAGAAGGCCGGTGATATCAAGCTGCTGACTGTCGCCACCCCGGACGGCAAGCTCACCCCGGAGCTGATTGCGCGCGAGGCGTGGGGCTACGGCGACCAGCACCGCGCCCAGCCGCTCGTGGTGCATCTCACGCAGTCGAGCGAGCTGGGCACCGTGTACACGCCCGCCGAGGTGCGCGAGATCGCCGGCTTCGCCCACGAGCGGGGCATGCGCGTCTTCATGGACGGCGCGAGGCTGTCCAACGCGGCGGCATCCCTCGGTCTGCCGTTGCGTGCCTTCACGACCGATGCCGGCGTCGACGCGGTGAGCGTCGGCGGCACGAAGAACGGCGCACTGGGTGCGGAGGCGATCGTGGTGCTCGACCGGGCCGCCGACGACGGCCTGGTCTACTTGCGGAAGAACCGGATGCAGCTGCCCTCCAAGATGCGGTTCGTGTCAGCCCAGCTCCTCGCCCTGTTCGAGAGTGATTTGTGGCTGCGTAACGCCCGGCAGGCGAACGACATGGCGCAGCGGCTGCGCGGCGCCGTCGAGGAGGGACTTTCGGCGGGCACGATCCGCGACGTCGGCTTCGCGCAGCGCACGCAGGCCAACGCGGTGTTCGCGACGCTGCCTTCCGCGGTCGCCGAGCGGTTGCGCCATCGCTTCCGCTTCTACGATTGGGGCCCCGCTCCCCGAGGCTCGGAACAGCGCGACAGCGATGCGGATGCCGTCGGCGTTGTGCGCTGGGTGTGCAGCTTCGACACTGCCCCCGCGGATGTCGATGCGTTCGTCGCCGCGATCGCCGAGGAGACGACCGCCTGAGGCCGACGGATCAGCCGGCGGGCCGGCCGAGCACGAGCGACGCCACCGAGGGCCGCCAGTGCCGGGCGACGTAGTCGACTGCGTCGTCGACACCGAGCGTTCGGCTGGAGTTGCCCACCCGCACCCACAGGTCGGTGACGGTGCCGCCGTCTTTCGGCTGGATCAGGAACACCGGCTTCGGCGACGGGCGGCACTGTACGACGCACACCGGGACACCGCCGGGCGAGGGGAACCAGATCTGCGGCAGCGCTGCCGCGTTGCGTCCGAGGGTCTTGGCGAGCATGTCCCGCAACCACAGCTCGAACCGGTCGTGGTCGGCCGTGCGCATCGTCGCCAGGTCGCGGTCAAGGCCCGCCGGAACGCCCGCGTCGTCGACGCCGATCACGAGGGTCCCGCCGCGGGAGTTCAGGAAGGCCGCGACGGATTTGGCCACCGCGATCTCCATCCGCGGATCCTTGTGCTGCTCGCGGATGTTCCAGCGCGCCGTCTCCTTGAACTCGACGCGGTCGGATTCCCCCTCCTTCAAGAGCACGGCGACGTCGATCGTGCTTCCGTCGCGCCGGAACGCCGCCACGACCCCGGCGACGACGACCGACAGCGCGAGGCTCGCGCCCGCACCCAGCAGGAGCGTCGTCGGCATCCACAGGCTGCTGTCGTCTACCAGCCAGGCGGACAGCAGTAGGCCGATGCTCACGCCGAGCACGGCGATCACGGTCATCGCGGAGGTGCTCAGCGATCGCGTGGCGCCGAACAGTCGTCGCAGCACGACGGCGATCAGCCATGCCACCAGAAGCACGATCGGCAACGAGATCGCGAACTCGACGAGGATCGTCACGACGTTCCCGCGGGGCTCAGCGCAGCGCGCCGACGCTCGCCAAGCCCAGGCGGATCAGCGTGCCGCGACCGCCCTCCATCTCCGACGCCAGCGCGTCGGAGGCCGCTTCGGCAGGCGTCATCCAGGTCACCTCGAGCGCATCCTGCCGCGGCTCGCAGGTTCCGGTGACGGGCACGACGAACGCCAACGACACGGCGTGCTGCCGGTCGTCGTGGAACGCGCTGACCCCGGGGATCGGGAAGTACTCGGCGACGGTGAACGGCGCCGGCTGCGGCGGCAGCGCCGGGAATGCCATCGGTCCAAGGTCGTTCTCGAGGTGGCGGAAGAGCGCATCGCGCACGGTCTCGCCGTAGCGGATGCGGCCGGAGACGATCGTGCGGGTGATCTCGCCCAGGGGCGTTGCCCGCAGCAGGATGCCGACCTCGGTGACCTGGCCGACACCGTCGGTGCGTACCGGCAGCGCCTCCACGTAGAGCATCGGCAGCCGACGGCGCGCCTCGGCGAGTTCGACGTCGGTGAGCCAGGCGGGGTTGCCGGCCTCGGCCGGACGGGAGGGCTCGAAGGCGCTGAGCGGATCCCGGCGGCCACCGTCGCCGCGCTCGTCGGGATCTGGATCGGGGGTACGCACCGGCATGTGTCCTGTATACCCCACGACGGTCACGGTCAGAGTTCGAGCGCCGCGGCCCCGGGGCGAGGCGCTCGAACTCTGTGGGCTTGCGCTGCGAGAATGGGCCGATGGATCCGACACCACCCCTCGACGACGGGGCGACCCTGTGGTCAGAGGGCGAACGCACCGGCCGGCCGCTGCTGGTGCTGCTCCACGGGTACGGCAGCGACGAACGCGATCTGTTCGCGCTCGCCCCGCGGATGCCGCCGGAATACGCGATCGTCTCGCTGCGTGCCCCACTCACCCCGCCCTGGCCGATGTCCGGCCATGCGTGGTACCCGATCACCGGGCCGGACGACCGCGGATCGGAACCGGTCACCGCCGCCGCTGCGCGGCTGATCGAGTGGCTCGACGACCATGCACAGCCGTCGTGGGTCGGCCTGCTCGGGTTCTCGCAGGGCGGTGCGGTCGCGATCCAGGCATTACGGCTGGATCCCGGACGATTCGCGTTCGCGGTGAATCTGAGCGGCTACGCCACCCCGGGCCCGCTCCTCGGCGACACGGCGCTCGCAGAACGGCGTCCGCCCGTGTTCTGGGGACGGGGCGGCCGCGACGACGTCATCCCGGAACCGCTGGTGGCCCACAGCATCCAGTGGCTGCCCGCACACGCCTCCCTCAGCGGTCGCGTCTACCCCGCCCTGGGGCACAGCGTCTCCGAGCAGGAACTCGACGACGTCGGGGAGTTCCTGCGCGCGCAGCTGGAGCCGCCAGATTGAGGCAGTTCTCCCTGTCCTCTGGGTGATTCCATACTTCCCTGCGGTTAGGTCATACTTATTCGCAGCCCAGGGGGGAAAGGACACAATACCCATGATCGAACGCCAGATCGCACCCGAGGTCGCAGCCGTCTTTGTGGAGCTCGCTCGAGGACGCCGCGACATCTACCGAGATGATGACTCCTTCGAAGCATTCCTCGCCGACGCGAAGGCCGCGCTGGAGGCCGCCGACCCGGAGACGGTCAAGCTGATCCAGCAGTTCGCGCGTGCAGAGGTGCCCGACGGCGGCGTCCTCTTCCACGGCCTCACGGTCGACCAGGATGCCATGGGCGAGAGCCCCCAGAACGCCATGGCGTTCGAAGAGAAGGACCGCGAACCGGCCACCGAGGCGGCTCTGCTGGCGTTCGCAGCCGCCGCGGGCGAGGTGTTCGCCTTCGCCCGGCAGCACCGCGGGCAGATCATCCAGAACGTCACCCCGGTCAAGGGGCACGAGTACGACGCGGTCGGAACCGGCAGCCGCAGCCTGCTCGACTGGCACTCGGAGGACGCCTTCGACGACGCCCACCCCCAGTTCGTCGGCCTGTTCTGCGTGCGCGGCGACGACCGCGCGCAGACGGCGCTCGCGCCGGTGGACCGGATCACGCTCAGCGACGCCGAGGAGACGACGCTGCGCCAGCCGCGGTACATGCACGGCATCGACAAGGCTTCCGGCGGAACCGGCCGTCCCGAGGACGGCGTCCAGGGACCCGCGCTCTACGGCGACGACGGCAAGCGCTTCGTCCGCATCGACATGGACTGCGCCGGCCCGCTCGCCGGCGACGACGAGGCCACTGCCGCGCTGAAGACGTTCCACGACGGGGCGGATGCCGCAGGCCTGTACGTCACGCTGCAGGCGGGCGACATCCTGCTGTTCGACAACCGTCGCGTGATGCACGCGCGCACCCCGTTCGAGCCCCGCTACGACGGCACCGACCGTTGGCTGCAGCGCGTCATCATCACGGATGACCTGGATCGTTCCACCGCGCGCCGTATCAACCACGCGCGCGTGGTCGAGAACGAGCTCGTCAACGCCTGAACGACCGGATCCCATGTCACGCAGCTTTCTCGGCCTGGACACCCGACTCGGGTACATGGTCGCGCGCCTACGCAAGATCGACCTGCCGTCGGTCATCGAACGGGCCCAGGAGGTCTCGCGCGAGCATGGGAAGTGGTCGCCCGCGGTCGTGATCGACATGTTCTGGCAGGCGACGTTCCACGACGTCGGCTTCCAGGACTATGTCGACTACGACTTCGCCATCCTGAACCGCGCCGAGCGGGACACGATGATGACGCATCCGCTCTCCAACGCGTATTCGTACCGTTTCGATGCGCCGGAGCAGCGGGTCATCTTCTATGACAAGTGGGAGTTCGACCGGGTGTTCTCCGAGCACCTGCGCCGCGACTGGATGCTGCTCGACGAGGACAACCTCGACGAGCTGAAGGCATTCGCGTCGCGGCACGAGGTGATGATCACCAAGCAGCAGGCGGGACGTTCCGGCGCGGCGATCCATCGCTACTTCGCGAGCGACGTCGAGGACTGGGCCGCGTTCCAGCACGATCTTCTCGAACGCGGTGAGCGGTTGATCGAGGAGAACATCGTCCAGCATCCGGATATCGCGGCGGTCTGCCCCGGCACGGTCAACTCGACACGGGTGGCGGCATTCTTCGACGGCGAGAAGACGCACATCCTGGCGGTGGCACAGAAGTTCGGCCGCGGCCAGGTCGCCGACCAGATGGACTTCGGCGGCTTCTACACGATGCTCGACCCCGACACCGGCAAGGCGCTGGGCCCGGGGTATGACTCCCACGGCCATGTGCACGAGCACCACCCCGACACCGGGTATCGGATCGCCGACTTCCAGCTTCCGATGTTCGACGAGGTGGTCGCCTTCATCGACACCGTCGCGCGCCATGTGCCGGAGGTGCAGTACGTCGGATGGGACGTCTCGGTGACGGAGAACGGTCCGGTGCTCATCGAGGGCAACTGGGCGACCGGCGTCTACGAGAACAAGCCGAGCGTGCTCGGCGTGCGCACCGGGCATCGGCCCCGGTACCAGAAGGCGATGGGCTTTTGACCGACGTCGTGGCGAGCCCCACCGCGCTGCGGGCGGGGGTCTCCCGTTCGGCGTTGCGCCGTAACGCAGAGCGTGTCCTCGCCGGCGGAGCGCGCATCGCAGATCTGCGCCGCGACGCCTGCGGCCACGGGATGGAGCTGATCGCCCCGGTGCTCGCCGAGGCCGGGTTCACGAGCGCGATCGTCGATGACCCGGCGGCGCTGGCCGGCACCGGCCTCGCAGCGGTGGCTGCGGCTGGGACCGCGTCTTCGTCCGGGTCTGCGCCTGCGTCTTCGGCTGCCGCCGCAGCAGCGTCTGCGTCGTCGGTCGCAGCGCCGCGCGACGTGTTCGGCCTGCCGGGATCGGGCGGCGATCCGGTCCTGCGGCTGGTGGGCTCGGTGCTCTCGCTCAAGAGGCTGCGGGCCGGCGAGCATGAAACTGGCGGTCACCTCTGGAAAGCTGTCGGGTTCGGCAGGGAGCATGGTGGGATTCATGCATACGATGATAACCGCCACCCGTGCCAGACGTGCGCGACCGACTGGCGGCTTGCGGCGGTGAACCACCTCGCGCACGCCTTGCTCGCCGGCGACGACGAATGGCTCAAGCTCGGCAGCGTGATGGGCGACTTCGTG
>JAATGR010000272.1 GCA_015654575.1 Actinomycetales bacterium | reverse complement strand
CTGATAGCGGGCTCGTAGATCGGCGATCTTGCCGGCGGTCGTGGAGAAGTCGGGCTGGTCCGTCACGCATGCCAGCCTATCGGCGCGTCTTCCGCGGACGTTGGACGATACCGACAGTGCCGCGCGGCATCCGTTGTGCGCACCCTGCCCCGGCCCGCGTCGCGCGTTCCCTTTTCGGCGGAGATGCCGCGGCCGCGACGGCGGCATAGTGTGGCCGACATGACCATCCCGGAGCCCGGCTATCCGCTCGCCGCCCAGATCAGTCCCCGCGTGGAGGTGACCGATACCACCGGATCGACCAATGCGGACGTCGTCGCGGCGGTCGTAGCTGATCCCGCCGCCTGGCCGCATCTGTCGCTGCTGCTCACGACCGACCAGCGTCGCGGCCGCGGGCGGCTTGATCGCCGCTGGGTTGCTCCCGCGGGTGCCGCGCTCGCCGTCTCCGTCGTGGTGCGCGTGCCGCGGCTGCCTGTCCGGGCCCGCGGCTGGATTCCGCTCATCGCGGGAACCGCGATGGCCCGTGCGGTGGGGGCGCAGCTGACGTCCGGCCCCGCCAGGGCGACGGTGAAGTGGCCGAACGACGTGCTGGTCACCGCATCGACGGACCCGGCGCGCACGGAGGGAGCCGCGGCGCGAAAGATCTGCGGCATCCTCGCGGAAGCGGTCCCGGGCATCCCCGAGGCGGTCGTGGTCGGATCCGGCGTGAACACGCGCATGCGCGAGGAGGATCTCCCCGTCGCCACGGCAACCTCGTTCGCCGCCCTCGGCCTGGTGGCCGACGAGGACCGGCTCCTCGCCGACTACCTCACGCAGGTGCGCGATCTGCTCCGCGTGCTGGCCGCTGCGGACGGCGACGCGGAGGTGTCCGGCATCCGTGCCGCCGTCAGCGATGCCTGCGCGACGCTAGGCCGGGACGTGACCGTGATGCTCCCGGACGGCTCGACCTTGCGGGGGATGGCGACCCGTCTCGACGGCGAGGGGCGGTTGGTCGTGGCGCAGCAACGGGGGGTCGAGCAGGCCGTGGCGGCCGGTGACGTCACGCACGTGCGCTGAGTCCTCGCCGGATGGCGACCGCCTGCGATTTCGGCGCCGGCCTCCGACGCACCCGCGTGTGCGGGTGCCCGCATCCGCGCCGCGCCGTCAGAATGGGAGCATGAGCCAGCAGCCCACGTCGCTCGGGCGTCCGATAATGCCCATGCCCGGCGTGCCCGATCCGGAGCGTCGCGTCGTGCGTGTGCGCAGGCATGCCCGACGGCTGTTCTGGTCGGCGGTGGTGCTGGTGGCCGTCGCGGCCGCGGTCGGGTACTTCCTCGGTAATCTGCCGGCGCCATTCGAGGACTGGATGCTGGTGGCCGCAGCCGGTGTGCTGGTGCTCCTGTTCGTGCTCCTGCCGTACTGGGCCTGGGCGGCCCACACCTACACGATCACCACCCGCCGGGTGATCGAGCGTTCCGGACTGTTCGCGCAGCGTCAGCTCGAGCTGACGCACGTGCGTGGATACACGATCGGGATGCGGCGCGGACCGTTGCAGCGGATGTGGCGCACCGGAACTCTCACACTCGACGACGGTGTGGAGGGGCGCCTCATCCTGCGCGATGTGCCCGATGTGCGACTGATCCACGAGGCACTGGTTGACCAGGTCGAGGTGAATCAGATTCTCGCCCATCGCGACGCGCAGTCGATGCCGTCGGCACCGCCGCTGCTTCCGAACGCCTGAGCGTTCGTTCCGCAGCCCGCTCCTCGCAGGGCGTCTGACATGTCCCGCGCAGCGCACTGACCTGGGAGAATGGGCGCGGCGGAGGGAGCCAGGATGACGGTGCGGATCGGTGTGATCGGCGGAGGACAGCTCGCCCGGATGATGATCGCTCCAGCGGTCGAGCTGGGGCTGGAACCGCGCGTGCTGGCCGAGGAATCCGGGATGGCGGCCTCGCTGGCGGCCGTCGCCGTGGGGGACTACCACGATGAGGAGACGGTGCTCGCCTTCGCCCGGGAGGTCGACGTCCTCACCTTCGACCACGAGCACGTGCCGCAGCCGGTGCTCCGGGCACTCGTGGCGGCCGGCGTCGCGGTACATCCGGGGCCGGACGCCCTCCAGTACGCGCAGGACAAGCTGCTGATGCGGGCCAAGCTCGCCGATCTCGGGCTGCCCCAGCCGGACTGGGCCGCAGTGACGCGGGCCGACGACCTGCAGGCATTCCTGGACGGGCATGGCGGCCGAGCGGTCGTGAAGACCCCGCGGGGCGGATACGACGGCAAGGGTGTGCGGGTCGTCTCGGCCGCCGTCGAGGCTGCGGACTGGTTCGCGGCGCTGTCGGAGGACGCCAACGGCGGGGCGCTGCTGGTCGAGGAGCTCGTTGATTTTCGTCGTGAGCTGGCGCAGCAGGTCGCCCGCCGTCCCAGCGGTGAGATCGCGGTCTACCCGGTGGTGGAGACGGTGCAGCGCGACGGGGTGTGTGCTGAGGTCGTCGCGCCGGCGCCCGGCGCTGTCGGGCGCGTGGCCGATGAGGCGCGTCGCGTCGGTGTTGCTGTCGCGGAGGGACTCGGCGTGACCGGGATGCTCGCGGTGGAGCTCTTCGAGACCTCCGATGAGCGCCTGCTGGTCAATGAGCTCGCAATGCGTCCGCACAACAGCGGGCATTGGACGCAGGACGGCGTGATCACCGGACAGTTCGAGCAGCACCTGCGTGCGGTTGCCGATCTGCCGCTCGGGTCGACCGAGCCGACGGCGGCGTGGTCGGTCATGATCAACATCCTCGGAGGGCCGGCGGATGCGGCGATGACCGACCGGCTCGTCGCCGCCATGGCTGAGCATCCGCGCGCGAAGATCCACACGTACGGCAAGGCTCCGCGTCCGGGGCGCAAGGTCGGGCACGTCACGGTGGCGGCCGCCGAGCTCGACGACGCGGCGTACGAGGCCCGCGCCGCCGCCGCCGCCTTCGACTGACCTGGTCGTCCCGACGATCCAGCCGGGCGTCCACGACGGGAGATGCCGCGCCCGGCCAAGGGCGTGCCGTTGCGGGGGTTCTCCAGGAACCGGCCGTAGCCTGTCGAGGTGACCCGGCCGCTGCATAACTCCGAGGCGCCCGTGATCGGCGTCGTCATGGGCTCCGACTCCGACTGGCGAGTGATGGCTGCGGCGTCCGCTGCGCTGACCGAGTTCGGCGTCCCGCATGAGGTGGAGGTCGTCTCCGCGCACCGCACGCCTGACAAGCTGGTGCGCTACGGCCGCGAGGCCCGCGCCCGCGGGCTGCGGGCGATCATCGCGGGCGCGGGCGGCGCGGCTCACCTCCCCGGCATGCTCGCCTCGGTCACGGCCCTGCCGGTCATCGGCGTCCCGGTGCCGCTCGCAACGCTCGACGGGATGGACTCGCTGCTGAGCATCGTGCAGATGCCGGCGGGGATCCCGGTCGCCACCGTGTCTATCGGTGGCGCCACCAATGCGGCGCTGCTGGCCGTGCGCATCCTCGGTTCCTCCGATCCCGACCTCGCCGACCGTGTCGAGGCCTACGCGCGGGAGCTCGAGCTCGCCGTCGAGGAGAAGAACCGGCGGCTGAAGGAATCCCTGTGAGCCGGTCCTCCGCGGCGGGCGGTCCCAGCACCGTGAACCCGTATCCGATCCGTTATCCGCAGGCATCCTCGACCAGCGTGATGGGCCGGCGTGCCTGGTGGCTGGTCGTGCTGAACTTCCTGATCCCCGGATCGGCGCAGGTGCTCGCCGGAAACCGTCGTCTGGGCAGGATCGGCCTCTTCGCGACGCTGGCGATGTGGGTGCTCGCGGTGCTTGCCGTGCTCAGCGCCCTGCTGTGGCCGACGATCCTCTACTGGGTCGTCGGCACCTCGATCGGCCTGTGGCTGCTGCAGGCGATCCTCGTCGTGTACGCCGTGCTGTGGGTCATCCTCACCTGCGACATGTTGCGCCTCGTGCGATTCGTGCGACTGCGTCCGGTGCGGGGCCTCGCCACCGGAGTGGTCTCCGTGCTGCTGCTCGTCGCCGCCAGCGGCACCGCGGTGTACGCCGCGGGACTCGCGGGCACGACCCGCACCACGATCAGCGACATCTTCACGCAGACCGGCGTGGCGGTCGAGCCGACCGACGGCTACTACAACATCCTGCTGCTGGGCGCCGACAGTGGTCAGGGCCGTGACTCGATGCGCTTCGACAGCATCTCGGTCGTCTCGGTCAACGCCGAGACCGGGGCGGTGACGATCTTCGGCATCCTGCGCGACATGCCCAACGTGCCGTTCTCCGAGGACAGCCCGATGTACGCGCTCTACCCCGACGGCCTCGAAGGCTACGAGTCCTCGACGTGCGGGTGGACCTCCGCCATCAACCAGCTTACGAACGTCGTCGACGTGTGCCG
>JAATGR010000168.1 GCA_015654575.1 Actinomycetales bacterium | reverse complement strand
GCCTACCCCGACACCTGCGTCGGCACCGACTCGCACACCACGATGGTCAACGGCCTGGGCGTGCTCGGCTCGGGCGTGGGCGGCATCGAAACAGAGGCCGCGATGCTCGACCAGCCGGTGTCGATACTCATCGCGCGCGTGGTCGGCTTCAAGCTCACCGGTGAGATCCCCGCCGGCGTCACCGCGACAGACGTCGTGCTGACCATCACGGACATGCTCCGCAAGCACGGCGTGGTCGGCAAGTTCGTCGAATTCTATGGCGCGGGCGTGGCGGAGGTGCCGCTGGCGAACCGCGCCACGATCGGCAACATGAGCCCCGAGTTCGGCTCCACGGCGGCTATCTTCCCCATCGACGACGTGACGCTCGGCTATCTGCGACTGACCGGTCGCGACGAGCAGGCAGTCGCCCTCGTCGAGGCGTATGCGAAGGCCCAGTCGCTGTGGCACGACGCGGAGCACGAGCCGGTGTTCAGCGAATACATGGAGCTCGACCTCTCCACGGTCGTTCCCTCGATCGCCGGTCCGAAGCGCCCGCAGGACCGCATCTTGCTGTCCGAGGCGAAGGAGCAGTTCGAGAAGGACATTCTCAACTACGCCACCCCCGCGGCGTCCGACTCGATCGTCGACCTGGAGGCGGCTGAGTCCTTCCCCGCATCCGACCCCGGCGCGCTGCCCGGTGACGAGCACACGCACACGGGCGAGATCCTTATCTCCAGCGGCGGGCCCGCCGCCGCGTCGAAGCCGGTCAGGGTGTCACCGCCGGAGGGAAGTCCCTACATCCTCGACAACGGCGCGGTGACGCTGGCCGCGATCACCTCCTGCACCAACACCTCCAACCCGTCTGTGATGATCGCCGCCGGCCTGCTGGCACGCAAGGCACGTCAGAAGGGCTTGAAGCAGAAGCCGTGGGTGAAGACCACGCTCGGCCCCGGCTCGAAGGTCGTCACCGACTACTACGAGAAGTCTGGCCTCGACAAGGACCTCGAGGGTCTCGGCTTCTACACCGTCGGCTACGGCTGCACCATCTGCATCGGCAACTCCGGCCCGCTGATCGAAGAGGTCTCCTCCGCCATCAACGACAACGACCTCGCCGTGACGGCGGTGCTCTCCGGAAACCGCAACTTCGAGGGCCGGATCAGCCCCGACGTGAAGATGAACTACCTGGCCTCGCCGCCGCTCGTGGTGGCCTATGCCCTCGCCGGCTCGATGAACTTCGACTTCGAGACCGACGCCCTGGGCGCCGACTCGGAGGGCAACGAGGTGTTCCTCAAGGACATCTGGCCCGAACCCGACGAGGTGCAGGAGATCATCGACTCGTCGATCTCGCGCGACCAGTTCATCACCCAGTACGCGACGGTGTTCGACGGCGACGAGCGGTGGCAGAACCTGCCCACCCCCGTCGGTCCGATCTTCGAGTGGGACGCCGACTCGACCTACGTACGCAAGGCACCATACTTCGACGGCATGACGATGGACCTCACCCCGGTGTCCGACATCACCGGGGCGCGGGTCATGGCCACGCTCGGCGATTCGGTCACGACCGACCACATCAGCCCTGCCGGGAACATCAAGGCTGGCACCCCGGCCGCGCAGTACCTCATCGAGCACGGCGTCGCCCAGAAGGACTTCAACTCCTACGGCTCGCGCCGCGGCAACCACGAGGTCATGATCCGGGGCACGTTCGCCAACATCCGCCTGAAGAACGAGCTCGTCTCCGCGGTCAACGACGGCAAGATCATCGAGGGCGGCTTCACCCGCGACTTCACGCAGCCCGGCGGCCCGCAGTCCTACATCTACGACGCGAGCCAGAACTACCAGGCACAGGGGACCCCCCTCGTGATCTTCGGCGGCAAGGAGTACGGATCCGGTTCCTCTCGAGACTGGGCCGCGAAGGGCACCAGCCTGCTGGGCATGAAGGCCGTCATCACCGAGAGCTTCGAGCGCATCCACCGCTCGAACCTCATCGGCATGGGCGTCGTGCCGCTGCAGTTCCCAGCCGGTGAGAGCTGGAAGTCGCTGGAACTGGACGGTACCGAGATCGTCTCGATCCGCGGCCTGGAGCAGCTGAACGAGGGAATCACCCCGAAGACGGTGCGCGTCACCGCCGAGCCGAGCGAGTTCTCCGCGGCGGGGAAGCAGACCGTGGAGTTCGACGCCACGGTGCGCATCGACACGCCCGGTGAGGCCGACTACTACCGCAACGGCGGCATCCTGCAGTACGTGCTGCGCTCGCTCGTGTGAACACCGCCCGACAGGGGCCCGGCGACCGTCTCGGTGCCGGGCCCCTGTGCTGTCGGCGACCCGGCGCTCCGGTGGCCCGGCCACCGTCGGTGCGGCGTGGATGCTGAGGACTTCCGGCATTCCGAGGAGGGATTCCGGGGCAGGCGTCCTCAGAATCGTGATCTTCCTCACTACCGTGATTCTTCGCAGAGCCGTGATCTTCCTCAGGATCGCTCCGCCGGCTCCGCCGGCGGTGCCGGCGGAGCCGGGAATGAGGCGGCTCCCAGACCCCGGCCGTTAGACTGAGAAACGGTCCGCGACTCCGGGATGACGGGCCCGGATGAGAGGAGCCGAATGGCCATCCTGCCGACGATCTCGGGTCCGCGAGACCTCGATGCGCTCGACCCGACGCAGCTCGAGCAGCTCGCCGCCGAGATCCGTGCCTTCCTCATCGAGAACGTGGCGCGCACCGGCGGGCATCTCGGTCCCAACCTCGGTGTGGTGGAGCTGACGCTCGCGATTCACCGCGTCTTCGACTCGCCGCGGGATCCGATCGTGTTCGACACCGGCCACCAGTCCTATGTGCACAAGCTGCTGACCGGACGACAGGATTTCTCGCAGCTGCGCTCCCGCGGCGGGCTCGCCGGTTATCCGCAGCGCTCGGAGAGCGAGCATGACATCGTGGAGTCCTCGCATGCCTCCAGCTCGCTGAGCTGGGCCGACGGCATCTCCCGCGCCTTCGCCCGCACGGGCCGGCGGGATCGCCACGTCGTCGCGGTGGTGGGCGATGGTGCCCTGACCGGCGGGATGACCTGGGAGGCCCTGAACAACATCTCCGACGACAACGACCGCAACCTCGTCATCGTCGTCAATGACAACGGCCGGTCGTATGCTCCGACCATCGGAGGCATGGCGCGCTACCTGAACCGGGTGCGCACGGCACAGACCTACCGCAACCTCCACCAGGGATCGCGAACCCTCTCCACCAAGCTCGGTCCGGCGTCCCGCGCGCTCTACCGCGGCGTGCGCGGCGGCGCTCACGGTTTCCTCTCCCGCCTGACCAACAACGAGGCGCTGTACTCGAACCTCGACATCAAGTACCTCGGGCCGGTCGACGGCCACGACATTCCGGCCCTCATGGAAGCTCTTCGGCTCGCGAAGCGCTACGGCGCGCCGGTGATCGTCCATGCGATCACCGACAAAGGACGCGGATACCAGCCGGCTCTGGAGGACGAGGCCGACCAGTTCCATGCCATCAGCCGCATCGACCCAGCGACCGGTGAGGCCATCGGCGCCGGATCCGGGACGGCCTGGACGGACGTGTTCGCCCAGGAACTCGTGCGCATCGGCGAAGAGCGGCCCGACGTGATCGCGCTCACCGCGGCGATGCTTCGGCCGACCGGTCTCCAGCCGTTCGCGGAACGCCATCCCGACCGCGTGTACGACGTCGGCATCGCGGAACAGCACGCGGTCGCTTCCGCGGCGGGTCTCGCCTATGGCGGGCTGCACCCGGTAGTCGCGATCTACGCGACCTTCGTGAACCGTGCGTTCGATCAGCTGATGATGGATGTCGCGCTGCATCGCGCAGGCGTCACGTTCGTCCTCGATCGGGCGGGCGTCACCGGGCCGGATGGCCCGAGCCACCACGGCATCTGGGACCTGGCGACGCTCCAGGTCGTCCCCGGCATCCGCATCGCCGCCCCGAGGGACGCCGAACGGCTCGCGGAGGAGCTGCGCGAGGCGGTGGCGGTCGACGACGGCCCGACCGTCGTGCGGTATCCCAAGGGCATGGTCTCGGCCGAGCTGCCGGCGATCGAGCGTCTCGACGACGGCGTCGACGTCCTCGTCCGCACCGCCGAGCAGGACGTCCTTCTGGTCGGGATTGGGCCGATGGCGGAGATCGCGGTCGCCGTGTCGGATCGGTTGCAGGCGCAGGGTATCGGCTCCACCGTCATCGACCCGCGGTGGGTCGTTCCGGTCGCGGGGTCCATCGTCGATCTCGCGGCCTCGCACCGCCTCGTGATCACCATCGAGGATGGCATCCGCGTAGGCGGAATCGGTACCAGGATCCGTCAGGTCTTGCGGGAAGCCGGCGTTGACACACCCGTCGACGAGCTCGGTCTTCCGGACGCCTTCCTGGACCATGCCACCCGCGAGCAGATCCTGACGGACGCTGGGCTCACGCCCGCGAAGATCGCCCAGGATGTCGTGGCCCAGGTGCTCGGAACCCGGATACCCGTCGCCCGTCAGGCGAACAGCGACACCGCCACCGTGTTCACGACCGCCCGGCACAACGCGGACGCGTGAGTCCGGGCGCGCCGGCCAACGGCGCGCCCGGACGGATCAGCCGCCGATTCCGAGGACCGGCGGGTGGTGGAAGGTGTCCCCGAAGACCCGTTCGGAGGAGCCGACCCGGTCGAGGTGGGGGGTCGCTCCGCCGTCGATGAAGGGCCAGCCGGCGCCGAGGAGGAGGCAGAGGTCGATGTCCTGCACCTCGGGGACCACGCCCTCATCGAGCATCAGGCGGATCTCCTGCGCCAGTCCGTCCTGGACGCGGCGGAGGATCTCCTCCTCGGAGACCGGAGCGCGCCCGGTCTTCAAGACCTTCTGCGCGGCCTTCGACCAGCCGGTGACCCGGCCGTTCTTGTCCTTCTCCACGACCTGGGGGAGTTCTGCCAGCTCGTGGAAGTTCTCTGAGGAGAAGAAACGGTCGGGGAAGGCGTGCGCCATCGTGTCCTGAACGTGCGCCGCGACCTTCCAGCCCACGAGGTCGATCAGCTGGAACGGGGTCATCGGCAGACCGAGCGGGGCGAAAGCGTGCTCGACGGTCAGCAACGGTGTTCCCTCGTAGACGGCGCGTGCCGCTTCTCCCATGACCTTCGCCAGCAGCCTGTTCACGACGAATCCGGGCGCATCGGCTGTCAGCACGGCGTTCTTGCCCAGGCCCTTCGCGACGACGAACGCCGTCGCGAGCGCGGCGTCCGTGGTTTGCGTCGTCTTCACGATCTCAATGAGCGGCATGACCGCGACCGGGTTGAAGAAGTGGAAGCCGACGAGCCGCTCCGGATGCCGCAGCTTCGAGCCGATCTCCGCCACCGATAGCGACGACGTGTTCGTGGCGAGGATGGCGTCGTCCGCGACGATCTGCTCGATCTCGCCGAACACCTGCTGTTTGACGCCCACTTCCTCGAAGACCGCCTCGATCACAAAGTCGCAGTCGGCGTAGTCATTCTTGTCGGTCGTGCCGGAGAGGAG
Organism: Actinomycetales bacterium; assembly: GCA_015654575.1. Taxonomy (GTDB): domain Bacteria; phylum Actinomycetota; class Actinomycetes; order Actinomycetales; family Microbacteriaceae; genus Microbacterium. Next base: position 13,140 of record JAATGR010000168.1, on the reverse strand, counting down.
CGCGCGCAGCTGGTTCGCACCGTCGCCGTCCAGCCGTCCCTTCGCCTCGAGCTTGCCGATCTCGTCCCGGATGTAGGCGAGCCCTTTGTCGACGCGCGCCTGGTCGACGTCCGTGATGAGCACGGGGACGCGCAGCCGGCGCAGGAACAACAGCGCGAACTGGCTCGCCATGAGGCCCGCGCCGATGACGCCGACCTTGGTCACCGGCTTCGCCAACGCTTTGTCGGGGGCCCCGACCGGTCGCTTCGCACGCTTCTGCACCAGATCGAAGGCGTACATCGACGCAGCGAACTGATCGCCGACGAGGAGGTCGGCCAGCGCTTCGTCCTCGCGGGCGAAGGCATCCGCCTTCGTTCCGCCCTTGGCTCGATCGAGGAGGTCGAGCGCGGCATATGGCGAGTTCGGCACGGTGCCGATCCTCGATTCGAGCATGCCGCGGGCGACTTTGATCGCGATCGGCCACTTCGTGAGGCGCTCGATCCTGCCGGGCTCGTTCTTGCGCTCGACGCTCACGGCACCGGAGAGCACACCGTCCGCCCAGGCCAGCGAGTTCTCCAGGAAGTCGGCTGCCGGGAAGAGCACATCGACGATGCCGAGGTCGGCGGCCTGTGCGGGCTTGAGCATCCGGTTCTGCTTCAGCGGGTTGGAGATCACGACTTCGAGGGCCTTCTCGATGCCGATGAGGTTCGGCAGCAGGTAGGAACCGCCCCAGCCCGGGATGATGCCGAGGAAGACCTCCGGCAGAGCGAGGGCGGCGGCCGAGGCGTCGAGGGTGCGATAGCCGGAGTGCAGCGCTATCTCGAGCCCGCCGCCGAGCGCCAGGCCGTTGATGAACGCGAACGACGGGGCGCCCAGCTTGGAGAGCATGCCCAGCACCCGGTGGCCGAGCCGTCCCATGAGGAGCGCGTCGTCCTTCGAGCGCAGCAGGCCGATATCGCTCAGGTCCGCGCCGGCGGCGAGGATGTACTGCTTCCCGGTGATGCCGACCGCCTGGATCTCGCCGGCTGCGACGCGGCCCTTCAGCTCGGTGAGGCGTTCGCCCAACTCGACCATGGTGCGGGGTCCCAGGGTGTTGGGCCGGGTGTGGTCACGGCCGTTGTCGAGGGTGACGAGCGCCAGAACGCGGCCGGAGGGAAGCCGCACATCGCGCACGAGCGAGTGCGTGACCACTTCGTCGACGGCCACGTCGGTCAGGGGGGAGAAATCGATGTCGTCGTAACCGGTCATGGCGCGCGTCACTTCCGCTTCTTGCCGTTGTAGTGCGGGTTCTCCCAGATGACCGAGCCGCCCTGGCCGAGACCGACGCACATCGCGGTCAGGCCGTAGCGGACATCGGGGCGTTCGCGGAACTGGGCGGCGAGCTGGATCATGAGCCGCACGCCCGAGGCGGCAAGCGGATGCCCCACCGCGATGGCACCGCCCCAGGGGTTCACCCGCGGGTCGTCGTCGGCGATGCCGAAGTGATCCAGGAGGGAGATCACCTGCACGGCGAACGCCTCGTTGAGCTCGAATAGTCCGATGTCGCCGATCGTCAGACCCGCTTTGGCAAGGGCCTTCTCGGTCGACGGGATCGGGCCGATGCCCATGATCTCGGGCTGGACCCCGGCGAAGGCGAACGAGACCAGGCGCATCTTGGGGGCGAGCCCCAGCTCCTTCACGGCGTGGGAACTCGCCAGCAGGCCCATCGTCGCCCCGTCGGTAACGGGGGAGGACGTGCCCGCGGTGACGCGTCCGTGCGGGCGGAACGGCGTCCGGAGCGCTGCGAGCCCTGCCATCGTCGTCTCCGGGCGGCGGCCCTCGTCCTCGACGGCGAGGCCCCAGGCGCCTTCCGCGTCCTTGACGGCCACCGAGACCAGATCGGGCTGGATCTTGCCGGCCTCGTACGCGGCCTGCGCCTTGTGCTGGCTCAGCATCCCGAACCGGTCGCTGCGCTCCCGGGTCAGCTGCGGGAAGCGGTCGAAGATGCGCTCGGCGGTGACGCCCATGTTCAGCGCGCCCGGGTCGACCATTTTCTCGGCGACGAAGCGGGGATTCGGATCGGCGTTCGCGCCGATCGGGTGGTGTCCCATGTGTTCCACGCCTCCGGCCAGTGCGACGTCGTACATGCCGACTCCGATGGCACCAGCCATGGTCGTGACACTCGTCATCGCCCCCGCGCACATCCGGTCGATCGCGAACCCCGGGACGGTGTTCGGCAGGCCTGCGAGGATCGCGACGGAACGTCCCAGCGTCAGGCCCTGGTCTCCGGTCTGGGACGTCGCGGCGATCGCCACATCGTCGATGCGATCTCCCGGCACGGCGGGATTGCGTTCCATCACCCCGATGATCGTCTTGACCGCCAGGTCGTCCGCGCGGGTTTTCCAGTACATGCCCTTTTCGCCGGCGCGCCCGAACGGGGTGCGCATTCCGTCGACGAAGAAGACGTCAGAGATCTCGGCCACTCTGCCTCCAAAGGTGTGTGCGACCACCCTATGAATCCGCGACACGGCGGAGACAATCGGTTGGGTCGATTCTACGAAGCGGTTTCCGTGCCGCTCTCGACGGCTTGCACGGACGCCACAAAGGCGGCCGCGATCAGCTCTGCGGTCTCGCGCACCTGCCAGGGCCGTGCGCCGGCGGCGGCCAGCGCGGCGCCGATGGCGAGGGCGTCCGCCGGGTGCGGCGGATCCCAGGCGACGCGACGCAGCAGCTCGGGGGTCAACAGGTTCTCCGTCGGCAGCTGCAACTGCGTCGCCCGCTGCTCGATCAGCGGACGCGCGGCCTTCAGCCGGGCATCCGCCCCCGGGTTGCGGTCTGCCCACGCCCGCGGCGGCGGCAGCGTGTCGCTGCGCACGCGCTCGGGCGGCAGGTCCGCTGTGGCGCGTCCGCGTTCGATGGCGCCCCACCACCGGTCCAGCTCGGTGCGGCTGGCTCGCCCGGTGAACTGCTTGATCGCCGCGAGATCCCGCTTGCTCTGCGGATCCGCGGCGACGGCCGCGACGAGGGAGCGATCGGGGACGAGGCGACCGGGGGAGACGTCGACCGACTGTGCGTATTGCTCTCGCTCCGTCCACAGCTCTCGGGCGATCGCGTAGGCGCGACGGCTCCGGAGCGTGTGCAGACCGCTGAGGCGACGCCAGGGATCGGCCCTCGGTGGCTTGGCCGGGCGGTCGACGACGGCTCGGAACTCTTCCGACGCGAGCGCCGCTTTGCCGGTTTCCGTCAGTTCTGCCGACAGCACGTTCTGCACGTCGCGCAGGTGGAGGACATCCAGCGCCGCGTACTCGAGCCAGCTCTGCGGCAGCGGACGGGTCGACCAGTCGGCGGCGGAGTGCTCCTTGGCGAGCGTGATGCCGAGAGTGCGCTCCACGACGGCTGCCAGGCCCACGCGTTCATACCCGAGCAGCCGTGCGGCCAGTTCGGTGTCGAAGATCTCCGACGGCTCCAGCCCCAGCTCGCGCAGGGAGGGCAGGTCTTGGCTGGCCGCGTGCAGGATCCACAGATCGGTCGCCAGTACGGCCTGCAACCGGTCGACGTGCTCCAAGGCAGGGGCGTCGAGAAGGAACACACCCGCGTCCTGTCGCCAGATCTGCACCAGATACGCGCGCTGCGAATAGCGGAAACCGGAAGCGCGTTCGACGTCGATCGCGAACGGGCCCGTGCCCGCGGCGAGCGACGTCAGCGCCGCGACGAAACGATCCTCGTCAGCGACGACGTCGTAGTTGGTCACGAGGCTCGTCCTCCCGCATGCAGCAGCTGCACGCCCTCGGAGCCGGGGGGCAGCCCGGCCAGCATGCAGACCAACTCCGCCCAGGCCTCGATGTGTGCCGCGATATCGCCCGTGGGAGACCAGGAGGCGCGCAACTCGATCTGCGCGCCGTCGCCTTCCGCGGCGAGACCGCCGTAGCCGGTGGACAGCAGCTTGGTCGCGGTGCCCGAGATCGCCCGGTACTCGGCATCGAGGGAGTCGAGCGCATCCACGAGCCACGACCACGCGACGTCGGTGACCAGCGGGTCGACGCCGATCTCGGGTTCGAGGGGAGCCTGCGCGAAGCAGACGATGCGCCACGGGCCGCTCCAGGACTCCGGCTCCTCGGGATCGTGGAGCAGCACCAGCCGTCCGGTGCCGAACTCCGATTCGCCGCTGTCGTCGCCGGGTCTGACGTCGCCCGCGAGGGCGAACGCGTCGGGAGCGAGGGATGACGGTGCCGCGATCTCGCGCACCTGAAGATCGGCGCGGAACGGCAGTGCTCGTGCTGTCGCGACGGCCTCGGCGAAGCTCTGCGCCGACGGGGGACGGTGGAATGCCACGGCGACAGACTAGAGTGATGCCTCGATGAAGGCCTCCAGGCGCGCCGCCCGTCGCCGCGCATCCTCCGTGACGCGTGAGCGGTCCCTGTCCGCGCTGCTAGGCGTCTCCGTGACCTTCGGAGCGCTCGCCCTGGTGTGGTTTGGGATGGCCGTGCGCGTGGCACGACTGGTGATCACACCGGCGGCCCGTCGTGCGGACACCCGCATCCTCGCCGTGGATACCGTGGCGCAGACGATCACTCTGTCGCGCACGTCGGACACCGCGCTGCCCGGCCGCTACGGGCTGTTCACCCGGGGCAGCGAGGACTACCTGAAGCTGGGCAGCGTGCTCACGGAGGACGCCGACGGGGTGAAGCGGAAGCTGCTGACCAATGTCGACGGCAGCGACCGGCTCGCCGCCGATGCGGCGTTCAGCGGGTGGTACTACGACCGGCCGGAGCAGCTGCAGCTGCCGTTCACCTCCCACCTCATCGGTTCACCCGTCGGCCCCTGCCCCGCCTGGGTGTTCCCGGCCGACGGTGACACCTGGTGCATTCAGGTCCACGGCCGTGGCGCCACCCGGTCGGAGTGCCTGCGAGCCGTGCCGCTCCTGCACTCGCTGGGGCTGACGACGATGGTGGTCTCGTACCGCAACGACGCTGAGGCGCCGCGCAGCCGCCACGGCACCTATGGACTCGGCGCGACCGAATGGCGCGACGTGGACGCCGCCGTGGGCTTCGCCCGTCGTGCGGGTGCCCGACGGATCGTGCTCATGGGGTGGTCGATGGGCGGGGCGATCGTGCTGCAGGTGGCGCTGAGTTCGGCCCACCGCGACCTGATCGCCGGGGTCATCCTGGATTCGCCCGTGGTCGACTGGCGCGTGGTGCTGGACTATCAGGGACGTCAGATGAAGCTGCCGCAGCCGCTCACCGCGCTGGCGATGCGCACGTTGCGCGCCGACTGGGGCGGGCTGTTCACCGGCGGTGACGCACCGATCCCGTTCGACCGCTTGGACGTCGCCGCTCGCGCCGGCGAACTCGCGGTGCCCGTGCTGGTCCTCCACAGCGAGGACGACGGCTTCGTGCCGCCCGACTCCTCGCACGCCCTGGCCGAGGCGCGGCCTGATCTGGTGCGGCTGGAGGCGTTCACCGGAGCCCGCCACACGAAACTCTGGAACTACGACCAGAGCCGGTGGAACGCCGCGATCACCTCATGGCTGGCCGATCACCGGATCTCCGCCGGCTGACCCTGCCCGGGAAGGCGCGTCAGCGACGCGCAGACTTCTCGCGCACCTGTCTCTTCGCGCGGAGCAGCATGCCCGTCATGCCGGCGATCCGCAGCGGCGACACCGCACGGGTGAGGCCGATGCTCTGCGGGTAGTCGTCCGGGATGGCGAGGACCGATTCGCTCGACAGGCCGCTGATCCCCTGAACCAGGATGCTGGCGAAACCGCGCGTCGTCGGCGCCTCTGGAGGCGCCGATGCGTGCATCGTCACGATGTCGTCGACCACGTCGACGACGATGAAAACGGGGGACTGGCATTCCACGACGCGTTCGCACGCCTCCGGCCGGCCGGCATATTCGGCGGGCATCTCGGGAAGCCCGTGCGAGAACTCGAGCAGCAGCTGGAGCCGTTCCGGCTCCTCGAGCTCGAGGAACTCCTCGCGGATCTCAGCGAGGACAGGAGGAAGGGTGGAGTCGCTCATCCGCTCCATCCTCCCACGAGCGCTCAGCGGGCGGGCACCTCGCCCGGCTCGGCGCCGGCGACGATGGGAACGCGCACCGAGCTGCCCCACTCGGTCCACGAACCGTCGTAGTTGCGCACGTCCTCGAAGCCGAGCAGATGCTGCAGCACGAACCAGGTGTGGCTGGAACGCTCGCCGATCCGGCAGTACGCGACGACCTTGTCGCCGTCGTGCAGCCCGACCTCGTCGCGGTAGATGGCGTCGAGCTCGGCGCGCGACTTGAACGTGCCGTCCTCGGCGACCGCACGCGCCCAGGGAACGTTCGTGGCGGTCGGGATGTGTCCTGCGCGCAGTGCGCCTTCCTCGGGGTAGGCGGGCGCTGTCGTGCGCGATCCGTTGTACTCCTCGGGGGAACGGACGTCGATGAGGGGACTCCCCAGGTGCGAGAGCACGTCCTCGCGGTAGGCGCGGAGCACGCTGTCGTCGCGGGTCACGACCGGATACTCGGTCGGGGACGGCGCGGAGACGTCCGTGGTGATCGGGCGTCCCTCGGTGATCCAGCGGTCGCGGCCGCCGTCGAGGAGTCGCACGTCGTGGTGGCCGAACAACGAGAACACCCACAGTGCATACGCCGCCCACCAGTTGTTCTTGTCGCCGTAGATGACAACGGTGTCGTCGCGGGAGATGCCTTTGCCGCCGAGCAGCTTCGCGAAGCCCTCGCCGTCGACGTAGTCGCGCACCACCGGGTCGTTGAGCTCGGTGTGCCAGTCGATCTTGACCGCACCGGGGATGTGCCCGGTCTCGTAGAGCAGCACGTCCTCGTCGGACTCGACGACGACCAGACCGGGGGTACCGAGCCTCTCCTGGAGCCAATCCCCGGTCACGAGGCGTTCCGGATGCGCGTAGGCGGCGAACTTCTCGGACGTGGTGTCGGCGGCGACGGACATCGGGACTCCTCGGATCTGCGTAACTGGACGACGGTAGGGTGGAACCGTCTGCACTCGACCCTAGGTTCCGCGGGTGTGCGACGCATCCGCTTCGTAAACATGTGACACAGGGGCGCCCGTATGAGCTTGACCACGACCGGCATCGTGCACCTCGCCGACCGCTCGCCGGAGGTGTCGGGTGCCGAGATGGTCGCGTCGCTGGTGCCGCCCCCGCAGTTCGCCGAAGCGAGCTTCGAATCGTACCGTGCCGATCCCGCCTATCCGTCTCAGCAGGAGACCAAGCAGACTCTCGTCGAGTTCTCCGGCGGGGCGAACGACGCGTCCGCGAAGCGCGGATTCTTCCGGCGCGCCCCGAAAGCGCCCGAACGCAAGCCCGGCGTGTATCTCGACGGCGGGTTCGGCGTCGGCAAGACGCACCTGCTGGCCTCGATCTATCACGCCATGCCCGCGAGGCGTAAGTACTTCGGATCCTTCATCGAGTACACCGCGCTGGTAGGGGCCCTCGGGTATCAGCGCACCGTGGAGCTCTTTCGCGGCTCCGACCTCTTGTGCATCGACGAGTTCGAGCTCGACGATCCGGGCGACACCATGGTCATGACACGGCTGCTCGGCGAGCTGGTGCGCTCGGGCACGAAACTCGCCGCGACCTCGAACACGCCGCCGAATGCGCTGGGGGAGGGGCGGTTCGCCGCGCAGGACTTCCTGCGCGAGATCAGTGCCATGTCCGACAGCTTCGAGACCCTGCGCATCGACGGCATCGACTTCCGCCAGCGCGCGTTCGATGGACACGCGACGGTGCTCTCGGACTCGGAGTACGAGGTCATGCTGGAGCGATCCGGAAGCGCAGGGGTCGCCTCGGACGATGCGTTCGATGCTCTGATCGCGCACCTCGCCCGCGTCCATCCCTCCCGCTACATCCGTTTGATCGACGGCGTCGACGTCGTCGGGCTGCGCGATGTCGCGGAACTCACGGACCAATCGGCGGCGCTCCGTTTCGTCGCGTTCGTCGACCGCACATACGACGCGCAGCTCCCGATCCGGGCGACGGGCGTCAGCCTGGACCGGGTCTTCGCCGAGGAGATGCTCTCCGGCGGGTACCGTAAGAAGTACCTGCGCGCGATCTCGCGCCTTATCGCCCTCACCCACTCCTGACACCGAATCTCAGCGGTGGATACGGAGGGCCCCGAAACCTGATGTTTACCAGCGGGTGCACGCTGTAACACCGAGGAAACACGTCAGGCCTATGTGCGGTAACCGTTGCTGGAAAGACTGACTTCACCCGATGCACCGCTCCCTCGCTTGCGGCCGCTGTGGGTCACTGAGTAACACGACACATGGATGAGGAAACTGATGGATAGCGGAAATCTCGCGTGGTATATAGCCGCGACTGCCCTGGTGCTGTTCATGACGCCCGGAGTGGCGTTCTTCTACGGCGGGCTGGTCAAGGCGAAGAGTGTCGTCAGCATGATGATGATGAGCTTCGGATCGATGGGGCTCATCGCGGTCCTATGGATCCTGTACGGCTTCAACATGCAGACCGCCGACTGGTGGAGCGGCGTGCTGGGGAACCCCTTCAGCGACTTCGGTCTGGGGACGATGGCCAGCGACCCGGATTCGGCCACTGCCAACCTCACATCGGTCGCGTACGGCGCCACCTTCGCGATCATCACGGTCGCCCTGATCTCGGGCGCGATCGCCGACCGGGCCAAGTTCGGCTCGTGGATGATCTTTGCGTTCCTGTTCGCCACGATCGACTACTTCGCGGTCGCTGGGTGGGTCTGGAACACCAACGGCTGGATCTTCAACCTCGGCACCAACCTGGGCTTCTCGACCGAAGTGATCGACTACGCGGGCGGTACCGCGGTCAACATCAACGCCGGTGCTGCGGCACTCGCCCTGGCGCTCGTGCTCGGCAAGCGGGTCGGCTTCCAGAAGGGCATCAGCAAGCCCCACAACGTGCCGCTGGTGCTGCTGGGGGCGGCGATCCTCTGGTTCGGCTGGTTCGGCTTCAACGCTGGTGCTGCGGCCTGGTTCGTCCCCACCGAGGGTGACGCTCAGGGCATCGCCGGCATCGGCTCGCCCGCCGGTCTGATCGTATTGAACACGCTCGGTGCGACCGCTGCGGCCGTCCTCGGCTGGATCATCATCGAGAAGCTCAAGGACGGCAAAGCGACGTCGGTCGGTGCCGCATCGGGTGCCGTCGCCGGTCTCGTCGCGATCACCCCCTCGTGTGCCAACCTGGCGCCGGGATGGGCGCTCCTGCTGGGCATCATCGCGGGTGCCGTCTGCGCCCTGGCAGTGGAGCTGAAGTGGAAGCTCGGCTTCGACGACTCGCTCGACGTGGTCGGCGTTCACCTCGTCGGCGGTCTCATCGGAACCCTGTACCTCGGCTTCTTCGCCACGGACACCGGTCTGTTCGTCGGGGGCAACGCCGAGCAGCTGGTCCTGCAGCTCATCGCCGCGGTCACGGTGCTGGTGTTCTCCTTCGTGGTCGCCTACGTCATCGGCTTCGCGATCGAGAAGACCATCGGCTTCCGCATCAAGAACGAGGACGAGATCGCGGGTGTCGACACCACGGTCCACGGCGAAGAGGGCTACGCCCTTGCCGTAGAAGTCTGATCCACAGCTGGATCGGGAGGGCGTCGCGGCTTCGGCCGCGGCGCCCTCCTTTTCGTGCGTGCCCGCTAGCGTGGGTGGGGTGAGTGGCGCCTTCTCCTGGATACGACGGATCCTCCTGCCCCGTCGCTCCCGTCCCTCCTCGTCCGTGCGCCCATCCTCCTTCGATGCGCCAACACGCGAGATCGCGCCACCTCGGCCGGGCACGATCGCGCTCACCTATGCGCCCCGTCGGGATGCGAGACCGGATGCGGGGGAGGTCGTCTGGACCTGGGTGCCCTATGCCGAGAACGACGGTCGCGGCAAGGACCGGCCGGTTCTTGTGATCGCCCGGCGCGATGCACGCAGCGCGTATGCGGTCAAGCTGACCAGCAAGCGCCACGACGGCGATCAGGAATACCTTCCTCTCGGTTCCGGCGCCTGGGACGGCTCCGGTCGCTCATCCTGGGTGGACCTCGATCAGGTCTACATCGTCTTCGATACGGGGATGCGCCGTGAGGCGGCCGCGCTCGATCGACGCTCGTTCCAGCGGATCGCCGTCGAGTTGGCGCGCCGATACGGGTGGCAGCCACCGAGCTGACCGGCATCCCTCCGCTCGGTGTTGCCGCTCGTGCCGCACGTCGGCGGACTCGGGGGAGAACGTTCACGCGTCCCGGGTGGGACAATGGCGTGTGGCCGTCCAGACGTCGTTCCCGCACGAGCGTCCCGCCGTGGCCGTGGAGACGACCGGTCGTGGATGGTGGAGGATCACCTGGAGCCTCGCGCGACTCGTGATGGTCGTCCTCATCGCGGCGGCGACCGTGGAGCAGGGCAGGCTCGCGATGGCGGTCGGCGCGGCTGCCGGCATCGACGCGTCGACGGCGGTGCTGCGCCTGCTCAGTTTCTTCACGGTGCAGTCCAATCTGCTGGCGGCTGCTGTGCTGGCGTGGGCGGGGGTGCGCGTCCTCGTCGGGCGGAGAGGGCAGGACTCCGCTGCGCTCGGTGTGGCGTTGGCGGCCGTCACGACCTACATGCTCGTGACGGGGATCGTCTACAACGCGGTGCTGCGAGGCGCCGGCGATGTCGGCATCATGCTGGGCTGGTCCAACGACATCCATCACGTCATCGGGCCGGCGTTCCTGCTGCTCGACCTGCTCATCGCCCCCGGACGACGTGCGTTGCGATGGTGGTCGCTGCTGGTGGTGCTCGTCTATCCGGTGGTCTGGGCGGCGTCGACGCTGATCCTGGGTCCGCATCTGGTCTCGCCGTCGACGGGAACGACCCCCTGGTACCCCTATCCTTTCCTGGACCCGACGACGACGCCCGGCGGCTACGCGGGGGTGGCGGGCTGGGACTCCGGGATCGCCGCCGTCATCACGGGCATCGGAGCGCTCGTCATCCTGGTCGGACGGCTCCGAAGCCGGGTGCGCGGACGGGACCGGGGAGACACGGCGCGCGGCTAGGACCCGTCATCCGCGCCAGAGCGGTCGTGCGATCCCCTCGGCGTGCAGATCCTCCGGAGCGGGACTTCCCCGTTCGCCAGGCCTGTGCGATGGTGTCGCGGTCACCGTGATCCGGGATGCCGCCGAGGACCCGTCCGCCGCTGTCCAGCGCCTCGACGGCGACCGTGACGGTATCGCCTTGCGCCGCGGTCGCGGGCGCGTCCAACCGGAGAGAGGTCACGGCGGAACTCACCTCCACGGTGAGGCTCGCGGTGATGGCCGGGTCGGTCAGCAGGGACGCGGTGAGGGTTCTGCTCGCGCTGCCGCCGATCGCGGCAGGATCGAATCCGAACGTCGCCCGGGCACCGACGATCGTGTCGGCCGCCAGATTGCTGGTCAGACGGACCTGCCCGGTGACGTCCCCCATGGAATCACCGTTCGCGGCGACACCCTCGACCGTGTAGTCGACGGTGTCGCCCTCGGCAGCGACGGCCGGCCCCTGTAGCGCGAGCGATGCGATCGGCGCAGCCGCCCACTGCGCATACAGCGTGACATCGGCGTCGAAGGTGTCGTCGGCGCCGTCCGCGAAGGCGGTGCCGCTGCCGTCGGCAGCCGTGTTCCAGCCGGCGAAGGCGTGCCCGGCGAAGGTGAACGTGTTGCCCGCCAACGCCCCGGTGGTGCCCCAGGCCTGGGTCTGTGCGGCCATGGCGCCGGTGCCGCCGTTTGCCTCGAACGTCACGGTGACCGGCGCCCGGTATTCCAGCACCGACACCGTATCCGCGCGGTTGTCGGTGACGTAGACGGCCGTGCCGTGGGGCGAGACCGCCACCGCGTACGGTCCGAGTCCGACGGACACCGTGCGGGCGAGAGTGTTCGCGGTCAGATCGAGCACCGAGACCGCGTTCGCCGCGGCATCGGCGACGTAGGCGGTCGTGCCGTCGGGGGAGACCGCCACCGATTGCGGGCCGTCACCGACGGGAATCGTCGCCGTCACGAGGTAGGTCGTTGCCGCCGCGGGCGCAGCCGTACCGATGGCCACCGCGAGAGTGGCGACCGTGAGCGCCGCCGCGAGCAGGCCGCTGAATGACCGCGTGCGGGCGCTGACGTTCGGCACCTTTCTCCTGACTGAAAGCATCGCTGGCGTCTGCGTCACATGCCCTGGCGCAGACGCATCCAGCCTTCCGAAAGGGGAGCGACGTCGGAAAAGTTGGCGTGAAGACGCCAGCCGATCGCGTCGGCGCGTCAGTCGCGTCGGACCGCGCGCTGTGCTTGGACGAAACGCATCCCGAGCTGGAACCGCGAGTTCACGCCGGCGGCGGACATCGTCTCGGTCACGCGGCGACTGACCGTGCGCACCCAGACGTGCAGTTCGGCCGTGATCTGGGGGTCCGTCAGCCCTCGCGCCAACAACTGCAGGATGTCGGGGCTGCCCTTGGCGACTTCGTCCCAGGGCAACGCCATCGACCGCTGCAGCGCGAACAGCTGCCGCAATGACGTCACCGCTGCGTCTCGCCTTGTGAGCCGGTGGCCGTCCGGCCCGTCGGCGATCTCCTCGCGCAGCACGGCCCCCTGCTCGCCGTAGACGACGTAGTGGACGGGGGAGGAGAGCACGCGGACCTCGAACCCGAGCGACTGCGCGACGCGCACGACATCGCCGGCTGCGGCATCCAGCTTTCCGGGCGCGATGATCGCGCGGCCGGCCGCTGGGCTGTTCGCGAGCACGTCTTCGACGATCTCCTTCTCGAATCCGTCGGACCAGTCGCGCAGGTCGAAGGAGTCGCCGTCGCCTGTGACGAGGTCCACCCGCAACGGGGCGGATTCGCGCCCGAGCCGCCCGTGCAGCAGATTCCACCAGTGCGTGCAGTAGCCGAACGTCCGCGGATCTGCCCGATCGATCCTCGGACAACGAAAAGCCCCTGATCTCTCAGGGGCTTCGGGTGGTGCGCGATACTGGGATCGAACCAGTGACCTCTTCCGTGTCAGGGAAGCGCGCTACCGCTGCGCCAATCGCGCCTGTTCAGGCTGTTCAGTTATGAGTGAGGTGGCGACGGGATTCGAACCCGTGTAAACGGCTTTGCAGGCCGGTGCCTAGCCGCTCGGCCACGCCACCGTGTGTGGTTCGAAACCCACGGCGTGATCTCTCCGAAAAGAGACCCCCGCACTCGAGCGGATGACGAGACTCGAACTCGCGACCCTCACCTT
>JAATGR010000143.1 GCA_015654575.1 Actinomycetales bacterium | reverse complement strand
TCCGTCTCGTCCCGGTCGACCCAGGCGCACCGGGGCTCCTCGTCGACGGGCACGAAGCCGTCGTGCTGCTCCCAGGCAACCAGAGTGCGCTCCGCGCCCAGGACGTACTGCTGCCACCACACCTGTCGCAGGTAGCCGCGAGGGATCGAACGCCAGGCCTTGTTCGTGGTCTTGATCTCGGCGAGGGTGACGCGGCCGTCGGCGTCCGTCGCGATCCCGTCCGGGGTGGCGAGGTGCCGTTTCTCGGCGGCGGCGTGGAAGAGGGCGGTCGAGGGCTGGATGCCATGAGTCGCCGCCACCCAAGCCGCGATCTCGGGCTCGCGACGCCGGCCGTGGTCGGTGTACGCGTTGCCCGAGAAGCGGGATCCGCCGAGTTTCGCGTCCGCGAGGCGTGCGATGGCCCGCTCGCTGGTGAGCGCGGCGACATCGGTTGCGGTGATGCCGCGGGAGCGGGCCCGGATCCACGCGACCCGGTCACGGGAGTCCGCGACGACGCGGGCAGCCAGTTCCGGAGTCACCTCTCGACCCTATGCGCGCTGTGGCCGTCGCGCCGAACGACACCCGGAGCATCCGCCCTCTCCGCCCCGGCGACCTCCATCATGTCTGAGCGATGCCGGAGGCTCGGGTGATCAGGGGCGTAGTGGAGGCCTGTCGGTTCTTGGAGAGGGTCAGGACGACTCGGAGACGAACAGCACCATGTCCGAGCGGTAGTGGTCGAACACCACCTGGATCGGCACCCCCTCGGTGTCCAGATACACCTGGCGGCGGAACAGCATCGGCGCGCCCGGCGGCACCCGCAGGATGCGGGCGGTGCGCGTGTCGGCCACGGTGCTGCCGATCACCGACGCCACCGACCCGATCTCGCGGCCGAAGTATTCGCGCAGGGCGTCCTTCATGACCGCGATCCTCGGATAGTCGACGCTCGAGTACTCGGTCGAGTAGTACGCGGAGCGGATGCCGATGCTCTCGCCGTGCTGGCGGAAAACGTTTTCCACCATCCTGACCGCCTCGACGCTCGGATCCAGGCGCAGGTTAGCGCGGAGCGTCTCGGTGATCGGCACGATCCGGGCATCCACCACGTCCATGACGATGTGCCCCATCGAGAGGACGTCCCCCGAGGCGTCGTCCGTGGGGATGAGCGCGAAGCGACTGCGGACCCGCGTCCCCACCCGCCGGGTGCGTTCGACGATGCCCTCGGCCGCGAGCTGCTGCAGCGCCTCCCTGACGGCGTTCCGGCTCGCGCCGAACCGGCGCGCGAGCTCCTCTTCGACCAGCGTGCCGTCGAAGTCGACCAGTCCCGCTTCGAGGTCGGCGAGCACCAGGTCGTAGACGCGGCGGGAGACCGTGTGGGAGTCGCCGGGCGGCTCGGTCCGCCCACGGTGGAGCGGTGAGGGATCCACCGCATCGGCGAGGGGAAACATGGCGTGGTGCGGGTACTCGTAAGACATGTCGCTCCATCGGGGGTCTGACGCGGGAGCCCGGTCGGGCAGAGGGTGCGGGGGTGACGAAGGGACGGAGAATTCTGCTCGAAGTATAAGACGCTTCGCGCCGGTGGAGGCGTGCGAGACCGTGGCGTAACGCGGCTCTATCTCGGCGTATCTTCGGCGAAACTCCGGTGCCGTTCACTGAAGAAGGTCGCCGCGGGACGGAGAACGCGTCGGCGGCCTGCCATGCACATCCCCTCAGCCACAAGGAGTCACGAGTGGAAAAGCTCATCTGCACCTACCGGCTGCGGCCGGACGTCACGCTGGAGCAGTATTCGGCGTATTCGCGGGAGATCGATCAGCGCATCACGTCCGGCGAGTCGCCCGTGATCCGCTTCGAGGTCTACGCCGTGACCGAGACCGTCGACGGCGAGCACTTCTGCGACATCGTCGAAGACATCGAGGTGACCGACTTCGCGGCCTGGCAGGCGGCGCTCGACGGCGACAACATGGCCTATCCGGTGAAGGTGCTTTTCGAGCACTACATCATCCCCGAATCGCTCGTCACGATCCGCGCCAGCCGCATCCGCCCCGCGGTCGCGTCCGGGGTCCGCCCGCCGTTGCCCGAGGGCGCGCCGGCC
>JAATGR010000057.1 GCA_015654575.1 Actinomycetales bacterium | reverse complement strand
GGTCGGTCTCGGTCTCCTCGGTGAACGTGGTCTTGATGACGCCCGCACGGGTGCCGCCGATGGCCTTGGCGTAGGCCAGCGCGGTGTCCCACGCGTGTCCCGACGCATCCCGCTCGACGGCGATGATGTCTGGAATGCCCCGGCCGGCGACGAACTCGCGGCGCACCGTGTGCCCCGGAGCCTTCGGCGCGATCAGGATCACGTCGACGCCCTCGGGCGCGTCGATGTAGCCGAAACGGATGTTGAATCCGTGGGCGAACGCGAGAGTCTTGCCCGCGGCGAGGTGCGGCTTGATCTCGTTGTTGTAGATGCCGCGCTGGTGCTGGTCGGGCGCGAGGATCATGATCAGATCGGCCCATTCGGAGGCGTCGGCGACAGACTTGACCTCGAAGCCGTCCTCCTGAGCCTTGGCGATCGACCTTGAGCCGTCCTTGAGGGCGATGATGACCTCGACGCCGGAGTCGCGCAGGTTCTGCGCGTGGGCGTGGCCCTGTGAGCCGTAGCCGACGACCGCGACCTTCTTGCTCTGGATGACCGACAGGTCGGCGTCGTTGTCGTAGAGGATCTCAGCCATATTCGTTGTCTCTCTTTCGTTGAGTGTCCAAGACACACGGTTTCTCGTCGCCGGATATCCGCATGTCGTGGACACTCGACGAGATGGGTGGTGTCAGTTGCGCAGCACGCGTTCGGTGATCGACTTGCCGCCGCGACCGATCGCGAGCAGACCGGACTGCGCGAGCTCCTTGATGCCGAACGGCTCCAGCGCCCGGAGGAAGGCGTCGACCTTGCCGGTGTCGCCGGTCACCTCGATCACCAGAGCGTCGGGCGCGTAGTCGACGATCTGCGCACGGAACAGCCCGACGACCTCGAGCACGTTGGCCCGGGTCTGATTGTCGGCGCGCACCTTCACGAGCACGTGCTCCCGCTGCACGGATGCGGCCGGATCGAGCTCGACGATCTTGAGCACGTTGATCAGCTTGTTCAGCTGCTTCGTGACCTGCTCCAGCGGCAGCTCTTCGACGTCCACGACGACCGTGATGCGGCTCAATCCCGGAACCTCGGTCACCCCGACCGCGAGCGACTCGATGTTGAAGCCGCGACGGGCGAACAGGCCCGCGACCCGCGTCAGCAGCCCGGGTTTGTCCTCGACGAGCAGGCTCAACACGTGACTGGTCATCTCAGGCCTCCTCATCGAACGCCGG
Organism: Actinomycetales bacterium; assembly: GCA_015654575.1. Classification (GTDB taxonomy): domain Bacteria; phylum Actinomycetota; class Actinomycetes; order Actinomycetales; family Microbacteriaceae; genus Microbacterium. The sequence continues at coordinate 2,400 of JAATGR010000057.1, read as the reverse complement.
CGAATGGTCCTTCGCGTACTGGACGTAGTTGTTGCTGACCCCCTGCGGGACCATCGGCCACACCATCGCGTCCGCGGAGACGACGAAGTCGATCACCACCGGTCGATCGTTGGTCGCGAGGGCGAGCTCGATGGCCGCGTCGATCTCGTCCTCCTTCTCGACGCGGATCGCCAGGCAGCCGTAGGCTTCGGCGAGCTTCACGAAGTCCGGGATGCGGGCGGTGCCGTGTCCGGTGTTCAGGTCGGTGTTCGAGTGCCGCCCGTTGAAGAACAGCGTCTGCCACTGACGCACCATGCCCAGCGAGGAGTTGTTGATGATCGCGACCTTGATCGGGATCTCGTTGATCACACAGGTCGCGAGCTCCTGGTTGGTCATCTGGAAGCAGCCGTCACCGTCGATCGCCCAGACGACCCGATCCGGCTGAGCGACCTTCGCCCCCATGGCCGCGGGAACGGAGTAGCCCATCGTGCCCGCTCCCCCGGAGTTGAGCCAGGCGTTCGGACGCTCGTAGCTGATGAACTGGGCGGCCCACATCTGGTGCTGGCCGACGCCGGCCACATACACCGCCTCGGGACCGCTCAACTCGCCGATCCGCGTGATGACGTGCTGCGGGGCGAGCAGCCCGTCGGTCGTCGCCGTGTAGCCGAGCGGATACTCGTCGCGCAGACCGTCGAGGTAGGTCCACCACTCCGAGATGTCCGTGGTTTCCCCGACCGCGGCGAATGCGGCATCCAGATCGACCAGCACCTCGCGCAGATCTCCCACGATGGGCACATCGGCGGTGCGGATCTTGGAGATCTCCGCCGGATCGATGTCGACGTGGACGACCTGCGCGTTCGGGGCGAACAGCGATGCCTTGCCCGTGACGCGGTCATCGAATCGCGCGCCGAGCGCGACGATGAGATCCGCTTCCTGCAGCGCCAGCACCGCGGGCACCGTCCCGTGCATACCGGGCATGCCGAGGTGATGCGGGTGGGAATCGGGGAACGCTCCCCGCGCCATAAGCGTCGTGACCACCGGGGCGCCGGTACGGTCCGCGAACGTGCGCAACTCCTCGGAGGCGCCGGAGCGGATCACGCCGCCGCCGACGTAGAGCACCGGTTTGGACGCGCCGGCCAGCAGCTGCGCCGCCGCCTGGATCTGCTTTCCGTGCGCCTTGGTCACCGGCCGGTAGCCGGGCAGGTCGACCTTCGGCGGCCAGATGAACGGCGCGGTGTTCTGCTGTGCATCCTTGGTGATGTCCACGAGGACGGGTCCGGGACGGCCGGTGCTCGCGATCTCGAAGGCCGCGGCGATCGCGCCGGGGATGTCCTCGGCGCGCTTGACCAGGAAGGAGTGCTTCGTGATCGGCATCGTGATGCCGACGATGTCAGCCGCCTGGAAGGCATCCATACCCATCAGGGTGGAGAACACCTGACCGGTGATGCACACGATCGGCACCGAGTCCGTGTAGGCGTCGGCGATCGCGGTCACGAGGTTGGTCGCGCCGGGGCCGGACGTCGCGATAGCGACGCCGACCTTCCCGGATGCCGCGGCGTATCCCTCCGCGGCGTGTCCCGCACCCTGCTCATGGCGGACGAGGATGTGGCGCACCGCTTCGTCGTCCATGAGCGGATCGTAGACAGGCATGATCGCACCCCCGGGGAGTCCGAAGACGTCCGTGACGCCGAGCAGCTCGAGCGATCGGACGACCGCTTCGGCTCCGGTGTACTGAGGTGCGGATGCGGTGCGGGCGGGCGGCCGGGGCACGGCCGAGGCGTCGGACATGGTGGAACTACCTCTGGAGAAGAGCGATGAATGGAGAACGAGTCGGCCGCTACCCCGTGACGGCGCCCTCTGCGGCGGAGTGCACGAGCTTGGAGTACTTGGCCAGAACGCCACGGGTATAGCGCGGAGGAAGCGGCTCCCAGCCTTCGCGGCGGGAGTCCAGCTCGGCCCCGTCGACGAGTAGGTCGAGAGAGCGAGCCGCGATATCGACCCGTATCAGATCACCATCGCGCACGAATGCGATGGGACCGGCGTCCACCGCTTCGGGTGCTATGTGGCCGATGCAGAGGCCGGTTGTGCCGCCTGAGAATCGTCCGTCCGTCAAGAGTAATACATCTTTGCCGAGCCCCGCGCCCTTGATCGCCGCTGTGATCGCGAGCATCTCCCGCATGCCGGGGCCGCCCTTTGGGCCCTCGTAGCGGATCACTACCACGTCGCCGGCGTGGATCTGCCCCGCCTCGAGCGCATCCATCGCGGCGCGTTCGCGCTCGAACACGCGCGCCGGTCCCTCGAAGACGTTCGCGTCGAAGCCGGCCGACTTGACGACCGCTCCTTCTGGCGCGATCGTTCCGTGCAGGATCGTGAGGCCGCCGGTCGCGTGGATCGGGTCGTCGAAACGGTGGATGACCTGGC
>JAATGR010000053.1 GCA_015654575.1 Actinomycetales bacterium | reverse complement strand
GGGGCGAGGATGTCGCCCATGTTCGTGAGGGGAAGAGCCATCAGGCCGCCGGCGCCGAGACCCTGGAGACCTCGGAACGCCGCCAGCATGTACATCGACGTCGAGAACGACGAGGCCAGCGACCCGACGAGGAAGATGACGATCGCGATGATGAAGAGCGGCCGACGACCGAAGAGGTCGGACAGCTTGCCGTAGATCGGCGTCGCGATGGTCGAGCAGATCAGGTAGGCCGTGGTCACCCACTCCTGAAGACTGAGGCCGTTGAGGTCGTCGCCGATCGTGCGGATCGCCGTGCCGACGATCGTCTGGTCGAGGGCGGAGAGGAACATCCCGGCCATGAGGCCGACGATCACGAGCAGGATGGCCCGGTGCGTCATCACCGGCTGGTGCGGCTGTTTTGCGGCGTGCACAACGTCGGACATGGATCCTCGCAGGGAGTGGGCGGGTTGATGGTCCCGCGACGGGCGTAACGTCTCATGCTACGCCTGGCCTCGGACGTCGGGCGCCCGCCGTCGTGGGGCTCGGCGGCATCCGCGCTCGGTGGGGGAGGGAAAGGGATGCTGTGGCGAGTCCCGGTGGACGGGCCGGTGGGGGATGCGACACTGGCAGCGGGAAGGAGCCGACATGGCCGCCACCGCACCACGCGTCGCGCACCGGCGCTCGTATCTGATGTGCCGCCCCGACCACTTCACCGTCAGCTACTCGATCAATCCGTGGATGCAACCGAGCACCCCCACCGACACCGCGCGTGCCGTGCGCCAGTGGCAGGCCCTGCACGACGCCTATGTCGAGCTCGGTCACGAGGTGCAACTGATCGACCAGGCGCCGGGGCTGCCCGACATGGTCTACACCGCCAACGGCGGCTTCACGATCGACGGCATCGCGTACGGCCCGAAGTTCCGCTTCGCGGAACGCGCGGGGGAGGAGGAGCTGTTCCTCGATTGGTTCGTCGCCCACGGCTTCGACGTCGCGGTGCCGGCGGAGATCAACGAGGGCGAAGGCGACTTCCTGCTGGCCGGCGACACGATCCTCGCCGGCGCCGGGTTCCGTTCCTCGAAGGCCTCCCACCGCGAGATCGGCGCGACGACCGGGAGGGAGGTCGTGCCGCTCACGCTGATCGACTCCCGGTTCTACCATCTCGACACGGCGCTGACGGTTCTGGATCCGGTCGTCGAGGACGGGGCAACGACGACGATCGCCTATCTGCCGACGGCGTTCGACGATGCGAGCCGGGCGGTGCTGGCCGAGCGCTTCCCCGATGCGATCCGCGTCGGGGCGGACGACGGTGATGCGTTCGGCCTGAACGCGGCCAGTGACGGCCTCCATGTGTTCGTCTCGCCGCGCGCCCGGGGCTTCCAGGCCCAGCTGCGCGAGCGCGGCTACCAGCCGGTGCCGATCGACCTTTCCGAGCTCCTTCTCGGCGGTGGCGGGGTCAAATGCTGCACGTTGGAGTTGCGGATCTGACGCGGGCGCGCGGCCCCCGGCGGGGAAACACCCCCGCAACACACCCTTGGCTAGGCTCATCGCATGGGCGACCTGTTCGAGGGCTACGGCTCCACTCTCGCGCCGAGGAAGACCGCGCAGGGGCTGCCCCCGTTCGATGAGATGTTCGGTCTTCCGGCCCACCCCGGCGAAGCCGCCCCGTCACGTCAGGCGTACCGCGAGCTCTATCAGGCGCTGGCGCGGATGACCCAGGAGGAGCTGCGCGGTCGCACAGAGTCGTTGGCCAGCTCCTACCTCGCGCAGGGCGTGACGTTCGACTTCGCCGGTGAGGAACGCCCCTTCCCGCTCGACGCGGTGCCCCGCATCATCGACTACGCCGAGTGGAGCGAGGTCGAGGCGGGGGTGAAGCAGCGGGTGCGGGCGCTCGAAGCCTTCCTGGACGACGCCTACGGCCGTCAGAGCTGTGTGCGCGACGGGGTGATCCCGGCGCAGCTGATCGCGTCGAGCCAATACTTCTACCGTCAGGCCGCGGGGATCCACGCCGCGAACGGCGTGCGCATCCAGGTCTCCGGCATCGACCTCATCCGCGACGAGCACGGCAAGATGCGTGTCCTCGAGGACAACGTGCGGGTTCCGTCGGGCGTCAGCTACGTGATCTCGAACCGACGGGTCATGGCTCAGACCCTGCCGGAGCTGTTCGTCTCGATGCGGGTGCGCCCGGTCGGCGACTATCCGAACAAGCTCCTGGCGGCCCTCCGTGCATCCGCCCCGGCGGGAGTCGACGATCCCAACGTCGTGGTGCTCACCCCGGGCGTCTACAACTCCGCGTATTTCGAGCACACGCTGCTGGCGCGGCTGATGGGTGTGGAACTCGTCGAAGGGCGCGACCTGGTCTGCATGGGCGGCAAGGTGTTCATGCGCACGACCCGCGGACCCCGACGGGTCGATGTCATCTACCGTCGCGTCGACGACGACTTCCTCGATCCGCTGCAGTTCCGTGCCGACTCCATGCTCGGCTCGCCGGGGCTGATGCTCGCCGCGCGGCTCGGCAATGTCACCATCGCCAACGCGGTCGGCAACGGCGTCGCCGACGACAAGCTGCTCTACACCTATACGCCCGACCTCATCCGCTACTACCTGTCGGAGGAGCCTCTTCTGCCGATTGTCGACACCTGGCGGCTGGAGGAGCCGGAAGCGCTCGCAGAGGTGCTCGACCGGCTCGACGAACTGGTGGTCAAGCCGGTCGACGGCTCGGGCGGCAAGGGCCTCGTGGTCGGCCCCGACGCCTCGAAGGCGGAACTGGAGAAGCTCAGGAAGAAGCTGCGCGCCGACCCGCGCGGCTGGATCGCGCAGCCGGTCGTCATGCTGTCGACCATCCCCACGCTCGTCGACGACGGGATGCGGCCGAGGCACGCGGATCTGCGCCCCTTCGCCGTCAACGACGGTGACGACATCTGGGTGCTGCCCGGCGGACTCACCCGTGTCGCCCTGCCGGAGGGGCAACTGGTCGTCAACTCCAGTCAGGGCGGCGGATCCAAGGACACCTGGGTCGTCGGCGGCGCGGCACCCGGCCACGTCGAATACGGGCAGGGCCAGGGGCTTGCAGGCCTGGTAGCAGATCAGGCGTCGACGATCACGCAGGCGATTCCGATCATCACCGAGGCCGAGGCGCACGCGGCTGCCGAGGCATCGCGCGACCACCCGCGGTCCGAGGAGGAGCAGCAGCCCCAGCAGGAGCAGCAGGAACAACAGCAGCAGGCCCAGCGGAGCCAGTCGCAGTCTCAGTCGCAGGCATCGCCGTCCCCCCGCATCCATGTCCCACGTCCGACCGTTGGCGGCCTCGCTCAGCGGTCCGACGTCGGACATGACCCGGTCCGCAGTGGGACATACGTCGAGGGTGGAGGTGAGGTCGGATGCTCCTGAGCCGCATCGCCGAGAGCCTGTTCTGGATCGGCCGTTACATCGAGCGCAGCGACGGCACCGCGCGCATCCTGGACGTGCACCTCCAGCTGCTCCTGGAGGATCCGTGGATCGATGAGGAGACCGCCTGCCGCTCGCTGCTGGCGGTGATGGGCTCGTTCCCCGCCGACGATGAGGAGAAGATCGCCCGGGAAGACGTGCTCGCCCGGCTCGCGGTCGACCGCAGCAACCCGTCGAGCATCGTGTACTGCCTCGGTCAGGCGCGCGAGAACGCGCGTCGGGCGCGGGAGATCGTGTCGACGGAGCTGTGGGAGTGCCTGAATACGACCAACGCGCGGATGCCGCGGCGACTGACCACCGAGAAGGTGCACGAGTTCTTCCAGTGGGTGCGCGAGCGCTCGGCGCTCGCCGTCGGCATCGTCGACTCCTCCACCGCGCACGACGAGGCCTGGCAGTTCTTCACCCTGGGGCGGGTGATCGAACGCGCAGACATGACGGCGCGGCTGCTCGCGACCCGGTCGTTGACCGAGGCGTCGGGGCCGAGCTGGACGACGATCCTTCGTTCCTGCGGTGCCTACGAGGCCTATCTGCGCACCTACCGGGGCATGCCGAGCGCCCGCAACGCGGCGGAGTTCCTGCTGCTCGACCGACTGTTCCCACGATCGATCATCTACTCGATCTCGCGTGCCGAGCAGTGCATCAGCGCGATCGATCCGAGGGAGGACCGCGTGGGGCACTCCAACCAGATCCTTCGTGCCCTCGGCCGCATCCGCAACGACCTCGAGTACCGGCCGATCAGTGAGATCCTCGCCGAGCTGCCGGCGCACATGGTCGGCGTCCAGAAGGTCACGCGTGAGGCGTCGGACGCGATCCGTCAGCGGTTCTTCCCGACGCAGGCCTCGCCCAGCTGGATCGGAGAGATCTCATGACGGTTCGGCAGGCGCAGGGACCGAGCAGGCTCCGCATCGAGCACGAGACCGGCTTCGCCTACGAGGGCGCGGTGTCGGCGTCGTACAACGAGGCACGGATGCTGCCGGGCACGACCGACAGCCAGTTCGTGCTCAGCTCCTCGCTGGAGATCGATCCGGCCACTGCGATCAGCAGCTACGTCGACTACTTCGGCACCAGGGTGAGCTCCTTCGACGTGCTCTCTCCCCACGAGGGCCTGACGATCATCGCCCGGTCGCTGGTCGAGGTGCGACCGCGTCCGATCGAGCACACCGGCATTAGCTGGGACCGGCTCGCACTGGAGGCCGAACGGGGCATCGAGACGGTGGAGCAGCTCACCCAGTCGGATCGCACGAAGCCGCATCCCGAGGTCGTCGACATCGCCCGATCCATCGCGAGTCGCCACGACGATCCCGGCAGGGCCGCACACGACATCTGTCTGGCCATCGGCGACGCGGTCGAATACGTCTACGGCGTGACCGGGGTGCACTCGACCGCGAAGGAGGCGTGGGCAGCGCGCAAGGGCGTGTGCCAGGATATGGCGCACATCGCGATCGGTGCGCTGCGCGCGGTCGGTATCCCCGCCCGCTACGTCTCGGGATACCTGCACCCCCGCAAGAATCCGGAGGTCGGGACGCCGGTCTCCGGCGAGTCCCACGCGTGGGTCGAATGGTTCTCGGGGGAGTGGACCGGGTTCGACCCGACCAACAACGCCGAGATCGGCGACCGGCACGTGCTGGTGGGTCGGGGCCGCGACTACAACGACGTCCCGCCGCTACGGGGCGTCTACGCCGGCTCGTACAAGAGCCGTCTGACGGTTGCGGTGACGATCACCCGCGAGGCGTGAGGCTGCGCCTTCCCGCGCTGCCGGGCGCACACTCAGGACGCGGGAACCGCGTCGGATGCGGCATCCTCGCGCGCGGCGATGAGCGCCGCGACCGCATAGTGCTTACGGCGGAACAGGATCGCGGAGACGATCGCACCCGCCGCGAAGAACGCCGCCGACCACCAATAGGCCGTCGCGTAGCTGTGCACGGCGGCATCCGCCGCGATCTGCGTCGCCTGATCCTGCGTGGTGGTCTGCGTCAGGTTGGAGGCGAGATAATCGGTCAACGCGGTCGCGGCCAGGGTGTTCAGCAGCGCCGTGCCGATCGAGCCGCCCACCTGCTGGCTCGTGTTGACCATCGCGGAGGCGACGCCCGCGTAGCGGCGGTCGACGCCGAGGGTCGCGGTCTGGATGGCGGCCGGCATCATCGTTCCCATCGCCGTGCCGAGGATGATGAGCGGTGCGAGGGCGTCGGCATACACGCTCTGTGTGTCCAACCGGGTGAACAGGAGCATGGCGAGGACGGCGAGCACCATTCCGATCGGAACGAGGATCTTCGGGCCGAGCCTCGGCAGGAAGATGTTCGTGCTCAGCTGTGCGGCCACCACCAGCATGACGATCATCGGCAGGAACCCGAGACCGGTCTGGATCGGCGTGTAGCCGAGGGTGAGCTGGAAGTAGTAGGTCACGAACAGGAACACCCCGAACATCCCCGCGCCGGTGACCAGCACAGAGAGGAAGGATGCGGCGCGGTTGCGGTCCACCACGACGGGGAGCGGCAGGAGGGGATGCGCCGCGCGACGCTGCCAGATGACGAACGCGATCAGCAGGATGCCCGCCGCGGCGAGGAAGCCCCAGGAACTGGGGGAGCCCCAGCCGTCCTGCTCGGCGCGGGAGAATCCGAACACGAGGGAGAAGAGCCCCGCGGAGACGAGGATCGTGCCGGGAACGTCTAGGCGCGGCCGCGGACTCTGCCGGGTGGCGTGGGGCACGAACACGAGAGCGAGGACGAACGCGATGGCCGCGAAGAAGACGTTGATGGTGAGGTTCCAGCGCCAGTCGAACTGCTGGGTCAGGTAGCCACCCAGCAGCAGGCCGACGGCGCCGCCGGCCCCGGCGATCGCGCCGAACACGCCGAAGGCCCGCGAACGCTCCTTGGGGATGGTGAAGGTGGTGGTCAGCACGGCCAGCGCGGTCGGCGCCAGCAGCGCGCCGAAGGCGCCCTGGAGTGCGCGCGCTGCGACCAGCATCCCGAACGAGTCGGCGAGCCCACCCACGACGGATGCCGCAGCGAAGCCGACCAAGCCCACCAGGAACGCGCTCTTGCGGCCGATCAGGTCGGAGAGGCGTCCGCCCAGCAGCAGCAGGCTGCCGAAGGCGAGCGAGTAGGCGGTCACGACCCATTGGCGGTCGCCGTCGGAGAAGCCGAGGTCGGCCTGGGCGGCCGGCAGGGCGATGTTGACGACGGTCGCGTCGAGCACGACCATCAGCTGGGCGATACCGACCGTGCCGAGCGTCCACCAGCGCCTGGTGGACAGACGCACCTCGTGCGAATCGGTGTGGGGAGAAGTCATGAGACTCATGGTATCCGAAACTATAAAGTTCCGGATACCGAGAGTTTCTGAAGTAGCATGAAGTGCGTCGTCATGACGTGCATCGAAGGAGGACTCCGCAATGGTGCGAACCGATGATCCGCTTGAAGAGGTCGAGAAGCCGTCTCGGCTGGGTCGCCCACGAGACGCCTCGCGGGACGAGGACATTCTTGACGCCACGATCGACATGCTGGCCGAGTGCGGTTACGAGGGGATGACGATCGAGGCGGTCGCGAACCGCGTCGGAGCCGGCAAGGCGACCGTGTACCGGCGCTGGACGTCCAAAGCGGACCTCGTGCTCGACGCCGTCGCCTGCCTGAGACCGGCCGGCGCTCGGAGTGCAGAGTTGCCCGACACCGGCTCACTGCGCGGCGACCTGCTCGCTATGGTCAAGCCCCTGCCGCTGCGCGATGCCGAACGCAAGCTCCGCGTGATGGCGGGTATCGCCTCCCTCGTATCGCGGGAGCCGGAGCTGGCCGAAGCGGCGTTCCGTACCATCCTCGAACCGCGTGTGACGGCCAATCGGGAGCTGTTGGAGCGCGCGATCGCCCGTGGCGAGATCCGGGAGGGTCTGGACGTCGACCGACTCGCCGTGCTCGTCCCCGCGATGACGGCCTACCGCTCGCTGATCGAGCGCAAACCCATGGACTCGACCTACGTGATCTCCGTCATCGACGGCATCCTGCTGCCGGCCGTGGGGATCGACCCGGC
>JAATGR010000054.1 GCA_015654575.1 Actinomycetales bacterium | reverse complement strand
TCGTCGAGCTCCGGCTCCTGCATGAGGATGCCGACGCTGAAGCCGGGCGCCAGCGCCGCCTCGCCGTTCGAGGGCTGGTCGAGCCCTGCCATGATCTTCAGGATCGTCGACTTGCCGGCGCCGTTCGGGCCCACCATGCCGATCTTCGCGCCCGGCAGGAACGACATGGTGACGTCGTCGAGGATCAGCTTGTCGCCCACCGTCTTGCGGGCGCGGACCATCTGGTAGATGTACTCAGCCATAACCTGGCCAGTCTAGTCGTGGCGCGTCGCCGCCTCCGGTCACCAGTCGATGGTGCGCGTCTCCCCCAGCAGGCACACGGTGCCGCTCAGCAGCGAGGACTGCACGACGGCGACGGGGTCGCCGGTCGCGGGACCCACCTGGCCGATAAGGCATTCACCGTCCCAGAGCACCGAGAACTGGATGCTCTCGGCCGGATTGCCCACCGTCGACTCGTCTTCGGTGACCTGCATCGCCGACTTGTCGAACCCCGCCGCGACGAGCGCGTCGATATAGGCCCGCCCGGAGACCTGATCGGGGCCTGCCCACACCTGATCGACGATCGAGGTGAAGTACGGCAGATTGTCCTCGGCGGTGCCGTCGGGGTCAAAGACAGGTGCCGCGGCCGTGGTGGGCGTCTCGGTCGGCTCACCCGTGTCGTCTGCGGCGCAGCCCGCGAGGAGGAGCGCGGTCGCGACGCCGGATGCGGCGAGCAGAAGACGCGGATGTCGGCGGAGCACATGACGAGTCTACGTGCGCCCCCGGCTCAGAACGGTGTCTCCACGGCGTCGCGCTCGGCGGACGCCGCCGGGGCGCCCCAGCCGGCGAGCGGGTCTGTGACGCCCTGCGCCGCCGCGGGAGCCGCGTCACGTCCGGTGGACTCCGCGGTCGGCGCGGATCCGCTCTCGCCGGTGGTCTGCGCGGTCGCCCGCGGCGCACTCTCACGTTTGCGGAACAGGCTCGTGCCCCAGAGCAGGTCGTGCCCGACCGAGTCCGCCTCGATCTCCGCGGAGGTCCCCCGCGACGACTCGGTCTCCCATGAGCGCAGCCGGAGACGGCCGACGACGATCACCCGTTGCCCCTTTCGCAGGGACGCGAACGCGTTCTCCCCGAGGGCACGGAAGACGCTCACGTCGTACCAGTTGGAGTGCCCGTCGACCCATCCGCCGGTCTTCTTGTCCCGTCGTCGTTCGGTGCTGACCAGCGTGAAGCCGGTGACCTGTCCGCCCGTCGGGAGCTGACGCTGTTCCGGGATGCTGCCGATGTTGCCGACGATCGTAACCGTCTCGTTCATGTCCGTCCTCCTTCGCATCGGTGTGGTGTCACGGTGCCCGTGTGCCCGGCGGGCACCGCGACAGGTCCAGGTTGGCCAATCCGGCGACGTGGCCGGGTCGCGTTCCGGCTTCGGTGGATACCCGACGAAGATCGCAGTGCTGGGGAGGAGCGGATGGTGCAGCATCCGTGCCGCGACGGGCCGCTCCGGTAATCTGGATGCACCCCTCCCCCCGTAGCTCAGTGGATAGAGCACCGGCCTTCTAATCCGTGTGTCGCGCGTTCGAGTCGCGCCGGGGGGACGAACACGCGTCGGAGGGCGCGGTTAGGATGACGGCATGAGTGGCACTGAGGGCGACCGACTGGTCTGGATCGACTGCGAGATGACCGGGCTCGATCCCGAGATCGATCAGCTCACCGAGATCGCGATCGTCGTCACCGACTTCGAGTTGAACGTACTCGACGAGGGCTTCCAGGTGGTCATCAAGCCGGATGCGGCCGCGCTCGAGCATATGAACGAGTACGTCACCCAGATGCACCGCACCTCTGGCCTCTTCGACGAGATCCCGAGCGGCATCAGCCTCGCCGACGCCGAGGCCCGCTCCCTCGAGTATGTGCAACGGTTCGCGCCGGTCGCGGGCAAGGCACCGCTGGCCGGCAACACGATCGGCACCGATCGCATGTTCCTCACCCGCTACATGCCCCGGCTCGACGGCTGGCTGCATTACCGCAGCGTCGACGTCTCCAGCATCAAAGAGCTCTCGCGTCGCTGGTATCCGCGCGCATATTTCAATGCGCCTGCCAAGAACGGCGGCCACCGCGCACTGGCCGACATCCTCGAATCGATCCGCGAGCTCGCGTACTACCGCAGCGCCGTGTTCGTGCCCGAACCCGGTCCGAGCACCGACGACGCACGCGCGGCCGCAGCCGCCGTGGTGTCGTCGTTCGCGCCGAGTGTGTGAGAGAATCTTTTGGTTGCCCCCCGGGGCGCATGGTGGCTATAGCTCAGTTGGTAGAGCACCGCGTTGTGGTCGCGGGGGTCGCGGGTTCAAGCCCCGTTAGCCACCCCATGAAGAGAGCGTTGCATCGGGCGCTCTGAACGTTCTGCGATGGTCTGACCGGTATGTGCGCTACCAGACAGGGTTCGTGCCGCGAGCAAGCTGCGAACGACATCACTTGCGTGAGAGATCGCGGCCCGGACGCTCGAGACAGGGTACCCGCTCGAATCTCCGATTCTGATCGTGTATTCCGGGACAGGCGCCAAGGCCGTGCGTCCCTGCGATGCGACGATCGGCCCGGAATGCTCAATTCGACGCGAACCCGTCACGTCCGTCACGACGAGGCCGCGTTCATCGATGAGGTCGACGACGTGCGACAGCAGCAAGGTGAATCGGGGGTTCCCGCGCAGCCGCGGGAGAATGAGCATTCGGCTGCGACGGCCCAGCTCCGGCGCAAGTTCGGGCGTCGCACACAGCATTGTGACGATCCAACCGCGGGATGCAAGGTCGTCCGCGACGCTCATCGCGGCGGCGTCCCCACCCCATACGAGAACAGGTTCAGGCTCCTCGGCTGACCTCCCCCGTTCCACCCAGTCGTCAACGTCGACAATTCGAGCGCTTTCCGCACCGGGGAGAAGAGGCCGGCTCGGCCGGCCGCCGCGGGCATCGATCTGAAGGTCAAAGGTGTCTGATCCCGCGGAGACATCAGACCAACCGATTCGCACATCAATCTTTCGTCGCCGGAGCGCGTCGCGTGATGCACTCAGCCAATGACCGTATTCCGGATGTGACTGCTGCTCCCCTGCGAGCGCCATGCGTCCACCGATACGATCGCGTCGCTCCAGGAGCGTGACGTCGAGACCGCCGTCGGCAAGAGCGATCGCCGCAGTGATACCGGCAGGGCCGGCGCCCACAACCACCGCGGTACCCGCGGAAGGCGACGCGATCTGGACTGGCGTCGGCCGACCCGCATCTGGGTTCACGGTGCACACAACCGGACCGGCTCCGAGACCGTCTATACAGACGTTGCATGCGATGCAGGGGGTGTACTCCTCGGCATGGCCCAGTGCGACCGCGGCCCACCTCGGGTCTGCGTGCAGCGACCGACCGATCGATACGAAGTCGGT
>JAATGR010000121.1 GCA_015654575.1 Actinomycetales bacterium | reverse complement strand
CCGGGATCGCGCGCAGGACGGCTTCGAGCTCTTCGAGCGTGAGGAACTGGAGATCGGGGTTGGCGTCGTGCTCGCGACGACGTCTGGGCCTGGTCGCGCGCCGCACGGGGTTGTGCTCGCACCATCCGAGGTCGATCGCGTGCTCATAGACGCTGTGCAGGAAGACGATGCTGTTGCGCACAGTCTTTGGTCTGAGCGTTCGCAACAGCCGGGCGGTGAGCGCCTCGATCTCATCGGTCGCCACAGTGCTCAACGGGCGCGCGCCGAGGTAGGGGTCGATGTGGGTGCGCAGCATCGAGTCCATGCCTCTGAGCGTCGCGAGCCGTGCGCCTTCGATCTCTCGTCTGCGGCGCAGGGAGCGTGCGGCTTCGGCGACAGTATGCGCCCGGTCGATCTGTCTGCGCGGGTGGCGGATCTCGTGCTCCTGCAGCGCACGGAAGCGACGTTCGGCCTCTCGACGGGTGATCCCGTCGGGCTGGGCGGCGGTTCTGACGGCGCCGAGTCTGCGGCCGAGGCGTCGGCCGTCCGCGGCGCGCCAGCGCCCGTAGTAGGAGCCGTGCTTGACGAGCAGCAGCCCGGTTCCGTAGGTGCGCTTGGTCGCGTCGCGGTCGGCAGTCATCGGTGGTGCAGATCCGTGGTCAGTAGCGATCCCGGTGGTCTCGGGGCTCGGCGACGGTAGCTCGTTCCTGGGCGCGAATCCAGTCCTCGATCGCCTCTCGACGGAAGCGGTGATAGCGACCCAATCGGATCACGGGCAGAAAGCCCGAACGGGATTGGCGGTAAACCCAATCGCGTCTGACCCCGAGCCGATCGGCAACCTGCTCGGCGGTCATCAGTCGCTCATCCATCCGACCCTCCCCCCTCCTCCAGCGACCCATCGTCCGGGTCCTCCATGTGTGCCTGCATCGCCCAGTGCGCGATCCGTGCGCGGGCGACGGTCACGTACTCGGGCTCGCGCTCGATGCCGATGAACAGCCGGTCCTCGAGCACCGCGGCGCAGCCGGTCGTGCCCGATCCGCAGAACGGATCGAGCACGACCCCGCCGGCCGGCGCGACCAGTCCAACCAGCCAGCGCATCAACGCCAGCGGCTTGACCGTCGGGTGATGGTTGGCAGCAGGCGGCGGCCGGCGTCCGGCACGCTTGATGTGCGGGAAGAGATCGAGCTCCCGCACGGGCAGCGTCTCGCAGCCGGCGTTGCGTTCTCTGCGACCGGCCTTCGGGCAGTAGAACAGCCGGCTCGCCTGCGGCAGCACCGTCGACGCGCCGCGCTGGCGCTCGGCCGCCCGGTCGATCAGCACCGTCGGACAGTCCGGCTCGCAGCGCTCACTGGTGCACCCGGGGGCATGCGCGAGCGTGATGTTGGCGGGGTAGCGGTCCTCGACGCGGGCGGCGTCGATGTTCAACGCCCCGGTGCCGCTCACCGCCAGGTTGCGCTCGACCGTCCCGACCAACGGCTTGCGGGCCAGGATGATCGGCTCATATGCCGGCTTCAAGGCGGTCCCGCGCCCGCCCGGCAGCCGCCGGCTCTTCGGCATGCCGCTGCCGTAGAGCCACAACAGCGTGTCGCGAACCTCGAGACCGGCGTCCTCCAGGCCGCTGGTGAGGCGGTGCACGGTGCGGGGCGCACCAAACGCGGCCAGGTACGCGCCCGGTCTCGTCACCCGCCCGCACGCTGCTGCCCACTTGGTCGTCCATGCCTCGAACGCCTGGCCGTCGCTCAGCGACCGGCGGCCGCGTCGCGCGGTGGTGCGGAGGGTCGGGCCGTCCCAGTGCTGGTGTTGGAAGTCGATGCCGTAGGGCGGGTCGCAGATGACCGCGTCGACCGTCCCCTCACCGAGCTCGGCGAGGAGGTTGAGGGAGTCTCCTTCCAGGACGTCCCATGGGCTGATGGTGGTTGTGGCGGTGGCTACCGTGACGCACCGCCCTGGTCGGGTGCGGGGTGGCCGAGCCAGTCGACGAGCGCCTCGGGGTGGTGCAGGTCGACGAAACGGGCGGCGAACGGACCCTCGGTGAGGAGGTCCGTCAGGAGTGCGAACGGCATACCAGCCTTCCTCTCCTCCGCGGTCAGGATCGTGGTCAACATGAGCGATAGCTCTACACCCGGAGCCCGCGAGGATCTACAAACGCACTGACGTGCGAACGCACGTTGCAACCGCACGCACCCCGGATCAGTGGGCCTTCGCGTGCAGCCATCCCAGACCGCTGCGACGTAAGCCGAGCACCGCTGCAGCACGAGTCCATCTCTCCCACACCTCCCCGAACCCGCATCGACCGTAGAGATGCCGGCAGCCACCAACCCGCCAAAACACCCGTGTCTAGGCGGATCACGGCGATCTCCAACAAGACGTCAACGACGCTCGGACGACGGCGGGACGACGCTGGGACGACAGCACCACGACTCGCCTCCGGATACCCAACTGGCACGAGACAGCGCCCGGCGGGAGACATCGCGACGTCGAGAGCCAGCTCTAACGGAGGCGCGCTCGCCGTAGCCGTGACCGCGACTCAGCCCAAGACGAGCCGAGAGGTTCGTTCAAGACGAGATGTGCTCGTCTGCTGGCAGCATCGGATGGCGGCCCTCGTAGGCGTCGTGGATCGCCTCGACAGCGACCGGCAACGCACGCCACCGGACCCCGCCCGCGGCCTCGTCCTCACGTCGCTCGACCAGACCGAACCGCTCGAGCTCTCGAAGGACCTCAAGCGTCTCGCCCTCGGTCATCCCGCGCCTGGCCAGCTCGTGCGCGCGAACCTCGCCTGCGGGTCGGTAGGCCCACTCCGGGTGATGCCGGTGGGAGCGTCGTCTGACGGTCAGGTAAAACAGGGCGGCATGCAACGCGCCCTCTCGGCCGGGACCGATCCGCATCCACTCCGGCACGCCCACGGCCGTGGCGCTGCTCGCCCACTCCCATCGCCACCCATCCGCTGGACGCTCAGGGGACTCCATCCAGCGATTGTCCCGCCCCGGTCAACGCGGGCGGACAACCGTGCAGCCTTCAGGGGCGAGACGTCGGGCATCGAGTGACGGCGGTCCGGTCCGCGCTCACGCAGACATTCCGGCGGCGCTGATCAGCATCTGCGTGTAGCTAGTGCAGATCGCCTCAACGCGTGCCTCGGGCATCGCGAACCGCAGCGCGTTCGCGGCCATCTGGATGCCAGGTCGCCCCCGGCGGCCAAACAGCCGCTGCAGGTAGTCGATGGCGGTAACGGTCACGCCGGCCGCGATCGGGTCGCCCTGCAGTGCCCGCAGCGTCGCGCCCACCGCTGCCGGGGTGCTTGCCTGCATCAGCCGCAGGCAGTCGAGCGCGTCCTTGTCGTCGAGCCGGTGCTGCTTGTTGCTGTCCAGCCGCTCCCCGAGCTTGTGGGCCTTGGCGACCAAGAGCGCCGCGACGCCAGCGACCTTGGCCTCAACGGTCAGATCGTCGTCGGGATCGAGCGCCGCGATCGTCATGAGCTCGTGATCGACCAGTGCGGCCTCCAGACCCGTGATCTTGCGCGCCGCTTGCCGCCCATGGTTGCCGAGCCGGGCTCCCCGCCGGCCCCCGGGCGGGGCAGCCGCAGTCGGCACGATCAGATCGACCGGGACCCGGACCTCGACACCTTCGATCGTGACCTCCCGCACCCAAATCCCGGGCTCGACGTGCCCCCTGCTGACGTCCAGCGCGAAACCGGCGCCGGTCATCGCCTCCTCCAGCAGCGGATCGGCAGCCAGCCCACCGGGATCGACCGCGAGATCACTGTCGGTGGTGAATGGTGCGACGGCGAGATCGCCCTGGCCGGTGTGCAGGTAGACGGCCTGGGCGCCCGCGACGATCAGCGCGTCGGCGTGTGTTCTCAGCGCGAGAAGGGCATCGAGCAGCACCCGTCGCGCCGCGACATACCGCGGATCGACACCAGGGGTCACGGTTGCTTGATCCGTGGCAGGGCGTCCAGGCGCCAGCGGGTCTCGTCCTCGGCCATCCAGCGCACCAGCGCCTCGCCCTCGGCCGGCATCCGGCCGGGCCCGGTGAGGCAGTCGCCGACGACCTGCGACGGTGCTGCGTAGCGCACACCGTCCGCGAGGACGGAGCGTGCCGCGACGACCTCGTCGAATGGGCGCAGCAGGATCACATTCGCCCCCTCATCAGCAGGCAACAGCCCGAGCGCCTCCGCGGTCGGCTGGATGTCGGGCGTGTAGGCGACCAGCAGCGCCGGGGCAGCAACCGGCGCCCACCGCACCGCGGCAAACGAACCGGTCACTACCGCATCGACCCTCGTCTCCGACAGAACGCCAACAGTCGCCGCCGCGCCCGTCGGTGCCAACCAGCTGGTCACCACATCGGCCTTGAAGGCGCTGTAGCTAATGGCCCAGCTCCGCAAGAGTGCGGCCACATCGACCTGTTCGACCACTCCGCGCGGGCCGCGATCGACGATCGCCTCCCGGTCCAGGGAATCGAGCAGACGCGACACATACCCCGCCGTCAGCCCCGCAGCCCGGGCAAGGTCAAGGACCCCGTAGGGCGGCCGGACGTCGGCCAACAGCCGTACCAGCCGCGCCGCCTTCGCACCGCGCAAGCTCGCCGGTGGCCGCGGATCGGGTGCCGGGTTGCGCGGGGCACCCTCAGCGCGGAGGTAGACCGCCGGATTCTCCAGCCGCAGCAGTGCGTTGCCGGTCAGATCAACGTAGTTGATGGCATTCGCGGTCAACGCCTCGCGCGTGCGCTGACTCAGCCATGGCGCAACGACCAGCACCGGCACGGGCGCCGACAGGGCACGCAGCGATCGCGCAAAACCAGACAGCATCGTCTCTACGTCGCGCGGGGCGACGCTTTGCCTTGCCTCAACCGCGATCGTCGTGAACGTGCCATTTGGTGCGCGCAGCTCGAACAGCCCATCGCCCCGCGAGCCCGCGACGCCAGTCTTCGGCGCATCGTCGAGCTGCCAGCTCGACGGCAGTCTCGCACGAAGCCACGCCGCAGCCTCAAGCCGCAAACTTTCCTGAATATCCGCATTTGCCGACATCGGAGAACTGGAGACACTAGCCTATGTTTCCCAGAAAGTCGAGTTTGCGACGTCGGCAAATCGTCTTGCTCAGGCAATCTCGCCGCTCGGAGGGAGTCTGGCCCCTCGGACGGCGAGGCGAGACGTCGGCGCTGTCGCGCGCGTAGGGGCGTCGCGGCTTCGCTTCAGTACAGCCATGAGTGACGCGACGCCGTTGGTGCGCGGGATGGGTCAGTCTCAGCGGAGGTCGAGCGCGTAGAAGATGTCGTCGAAGCGAGTGGCGCCGACCGCGACGAAGCGCGGCAGGCGCCCGTACTCGCGGAAGCCGAGCGATTCGTAGAGCCCGGCCGCCCGCTGATTGTCACCGCGCACATCGAGCGTCAGAACCTCGACCCGCGCCGCGCGCGCCGCCGCCACGAGGCCGCTCACCAGATCACGGCCGATCCCGCGACCCTGGTGATGCGAGGAGACCGCGACCTTCTCCAGATCGGCATGCGGCCGATACGTCGGACGCACGTAACGCCGCCAATACCCAAACCCCGCCAGCTCGCGTCCGACCCACGCGCCGAGAACCGCCGCGTCACCTCGGCTCGCCTCAGCGCTCAACGAGCCGAGCAGCGCCACGACCTCGGCCCGCGCGGGCGGCTCCACCCACCCAAGCGCCGCCCCGCCGCGCACCAACTCCTCCAGCACCACGGTCAGCTCCCCGACGAACGCGGGATCTGCCGCCAGGCGCTCGTCCACGGGCTTCAGCACGAGCGACTGGTTCGAGTCCGTCATCACACGATCAGCTTGCCGACGTCGCGCGACGGAGGCTAGCCGGGGATGCGCTGGGGAAAGCGCGGCAGCCCGTCGTCGGGGATCGGCTCCCACGGAGCGGCATCGGCGACGAACTGACGCGCCCCGGGCCGGATCCCCGGGTCGCCGTCGATCGCGCCGAGCCGCACCACCCGGATCTCGCCGCTGTCACGATCGCGCGCAAGGACCGCGGAGCCACAGACCGAGCAGAACACCTTCTCCAGACCACCCGGCGGCGCCCACCCCCGCAACCGCTCCGCCCCACTCACGACCCTCACCGAACCAGGCGCCACCCGCGCCGAAGCCGCCGCGGCCGTCCCGGACCGATGCTGACAGCGACCGCAATGACAGTAGGCGGCCGCGATCAGCGGCGCATCGATCTCGAACCGCACCTCGCCGCAGCCGCACCCACCGCGCAACGGCAACGCCACCGCCTGCGAGCTCACCTCACCGGACATGCCCACGTCCCTCCCCCACCGCACGAGAACCGAGCACGACGCCACCTTCGCCGCCGCGCACCCCGCGTTGCCTCAGCGGCAGGTCGACGCGGCCGATGAGGCTGGTCGCGCGGTCCGGGAGTCCTGAAAAGCTCGAACCCATCGCCTGATCCGTTCCCGTCCCGACAGCGAGCCACTCCTGGTCACCCTGCGGCCCGCCTCACGACGGACGCCGCCGCCACGCGCTCGGTGATGTCAGCCACTGACGCGGCAGCCGTCGGTGTGCCCGACGTTCCAGCTGCCTTGGTAGAAGGTCCGGACGTGGAGATAGACGAGGCGGTCGTCGCAGCGGGCGATGTGCGTCAACTGGACCCGTGCCGGGAGCAGGACGTACTTGTAGTTGGTCTGGATCCCGTGCATCGTGACCTTTCCGACGCCTGTGGCGACACGCGTCCCCCACCCCGACCAGTGCAACTCCTCGAGGCTGTCGGACGCCCACAGCGCGAGCGTCGCCGGCCGCTGGGCATACGGACCGTAAGCACGCACATACACAGGCTCGCGAGCACACGCCGCGCTCGCCGCCACGGCGCAGACCAATGACACGATCGCCGTCACCACCAGCCGCTTCATCATTGGACGACCTCCCAGTCGCTCTACCACCGCGACGCTAGCCGTTCGGTCAGGGTACCGGCAAGCGCTGGCACGCGGCCGCTAGACCGTCGAGTTGCGTCGAGACGCAATCAGAAGCTTTTAGACAACTCTCCAGGCGAAGAGCGGCGCCACGATGCGAGGGCTCGATCCGATCATTCCGCAGACGAACTGGGGCCGCCCGCGGTCAAGGCGTTCCTGGGGCCCGGTTCGCCTGCTTGGAAGACGATGAGCTGTCCTCTTCGAGCATGTTTGCACCCGAGTCCTACGCGTCTCGTGTCGCGTGGACAAAACGCTTGTGCTAGCGATAGCATTCTGTCCGTGCCTGACTCTTCTCTCCTGAGTGTCAGCGAGGCCGCTGGCCGCCTCGGCATCGGCCCCGTTGCTGTGCGCCAGCAGATCGCGTCCGGTCGCTTGCCAGCGATCCGCCGTGGGCGGGATTGGTGGCTCGACGCGCGAGCGGTGGAGCGGGTGGCTCGGCAGCGGTCAGGCAGCGGTCGGCCGCTGTCGCCGATGATGGCGTGGGCCGTCCTGCTTCTTGCGTCCGGTGACGAGGCCGCCGCCAGGGAGGCAGCCGGCCGCGAGCGCTACTGGTCCCGCGCCCGCCAATGGCTTCGCGACCATCCACTGAACGAGCACGCGTCTCGGCTTCGTGCTCGCGCGGAGATGGAGGAGTTCGACGCGCACCCCTCCGAGCTCAGACGGATCCTCGCTCGGCCGGATGTGCTTGCCACTGGCATTTCGGGCGGCGAAGTCGCAGGGCTCGTCGGTCCCGCTTCGACCATCGAGTTCTATGCGCCGGCCGCCCGTCGCGACGCGATCGTCGACGGGCACGCGCTGATCGCGAGCCCCGGGGCGGTACGCGTGCGCTGGGTTCCCGAGGAGGCATGGGCGCTGCTTGATCGTGACGGAGCTCGCCGCGCACCCCGCGCCGCGATCCTGCTGGACCTCCTGGAGAGCGACGAGCCGCGCGCCCGTCGCGAGGGTGCGCGCGCGCTCACGTCATGAGTCCGGTCGACATCGATGTCGATGACGAGGAGACCCTCAGACTCTGGGGCGCGATCGGCGATCTCGTCGAGCGGCTGCCGGGACAGTGAGTGCTCATCGGCGGCCTGATGGTCCAACTCCATGCGCTCGAACACGGGGTCACCGACGTGCGCCCTACCCGGGACATCGACATCCTCGGCCAGGCACGCCCACCAGGTGCGCTGAGCGCCATCGACGCGACACTTCGCTATGACGGCTTCGAACTGATCGGACCCGACCCTGACGGCTATGCCCATCGCTACCAGCGAGACGGGCTGATCATCGACGTGCTCGCGCCCGACGGCATCCAGCCACCACCCGCAATCGGCCACGGCCAGAAGGCGATCGGCGTCCCCGGCGGCGCCCAGGCCCTCTCCCGAGCCGAGACCGTTGTCGTCACGGTCGACGGACGCTCCTTCAACCTCCGTCGGCCGACGCTGCTGGGCGCGATTCTCATCAAGGCTCGGTCCCTCATGGTCCACAGCGACCCGGAAACGCAGCGCGAGGACCTGTTGCAACTGCTGGCACTCATCGACGATCCTCGCGAGACCGCCGCCGACCTGCGTGGG
>JAATGR010000096.1 GCA_015654575.1 Actinomycetales bacterium | reverse complement strand
GGTGCACTGCGCCGCGGACTGGGTCGTCTGGTCAGCCGTCAGCGGCGAGTCGGAGCCGGCGAAGTCGTACGCGCCGGAGAGGAAGTTGGTCACGCCGCCACCCGAGCCCTGGGACTTGTCGTAGTTGATCGTGACGCCTGCTGCGCTCGCGTTGAAGGCGGTGATCCACGCGGACTGCGCGTTGCCCTGGGCCGACGATCCGCCGGCGGTGATGGTGCCGGTCAGCGAAGAGTCGATGTTGACCGTGACGGCCGAGGAGGAGGCGGAGGCGGAGGAGGACGCGCTGCTGCTGCTGGAGGAGGCGCAGCCGGCGAGAGCGATGGCCGCGACGGCGGCGAGAGCGCCGACCTGCGCGAGACGAATAGTCTTCACTTCTTGGTTCCTTCACGGGTAAGGGGATGCTCCGGTGCGGGGCGATATGACCGTAGAGCGCCTTCCTTACCGATCCGGGCTGTGTGGGTGAACGGCCGGTGAACGGCTGCGCCCGTGTCCGTGCCTCAGTCGGTTGCGCCCATGAGTGCCAGTGCGGCGATCGCGCGCGCCCGGAGGGAGGCGGTCACCGGGGCGAGCCCGGTGTCGGCGACCTGCGCCTGCGCATCCGCGCTGACCGCGGAACCGAACAGCGTGCGCACCTCGTCGGTGACGACCGGATCGGTGTAGGCGGCGCATCCGATCAGATAGTTCACCACCGCTAGCGGATATACGCCCTTCGCGGGGGTGCGGTCGATCTCGACGCTCACCCGGGTGGTCTGCTCCGTCTGGGTCGTGATCGCGGTCACCGCGTTCGCGGCGGACGCCGCAGACGCGGCGACGTAGGCGTCGCCCACCCGGAGCAGGGCGCTCGACAGGCCCTCATCGGTGGCCGTGTCGACGTAGCCGATCGACCCCCAGGTCTCGGCGACGGCGGTCGCAGCGTCGTCGGTCGCCGTCGCCGTAGAGGTCGCTTTGTCGGTCGTCGTGGTGGTTCGGCTGTCCAGGTCGGGCCAGCGGTCGACGGATCCGTACGTCCAGACCGCTTCCGCGCCGGCCGACAGATAGTCGGTGAAGTTGCTGGTGATCCCGGAGGCCCCGCTGAGGTGGACGGGCGTGATCGTGCGGTGCGGCAGATCGGCGTCCGGGTTTTGGGCGACGATGGCGGGATCATCCCACTCGGTGATGTCGCCGGTGAAGATGCCGGCCAGCGTCCCGGCATCGAGCTTCAGCTCGTCGACGCCGGGGAGGTTGTAGACGACCGAGATCGCGCCGATCGACACCGGGATCTCGGTCAGCCCGCTGCCGGATGCGCAGCCCGCGAATGTCGACCCCTCGATCTCGGTCGTCATGAACGCGCGGTCCGCGCCGAGGAAGTCGATACGGCCGGAGGAGAACAAGGCACGTGCCGACGCGGTCGTGCTGGTCGAGTACGTGATCTGTGGCGTCGTGTCGGTGAATGCGGCGGTCCACGTGTCGATCCTGTCGCCCTGCCATGACGTGCCGGCGCCGGCCAGGGGCACCGTACCGGTGGCATCCGTCGCCCGGGGGGTGCTCGTGGCGGTCGACGACGCCACCGCCGTCGTCGCCGCGTCGCTCGGCGAAGCGCACCCGGAGACGACTGCCAGGGAGAGTACGGCGAGGGCGGCGCAGACCGTGAGCCGCGCGATCATCACCGTCACATCCTAATCCGCAGGCCGTCTTCCGCCCCGTCTATTCTCCTGTCACCTCTCTGTGGTGTTCCCCTGTGAACCCCGGACGACGGTGCCGGCGCGGCACGCTCACACCTGCGGCAGCACGGTCTCGATCGCTGCGATTCCGGAGCCCGGGTTGCTGCGCGACAGATGCGCGACCGAGAACCCCGCGACCTCCAGGCTGGATGCGCTGCTCAGGTACGAACCGCGCAGGGTCCCGGTCGCCAGGGCCAGTTCGCCGAGGATGTCCGGCAGGACCGGTCCGTGGCTGCACAGCACGGCGGGCTTGCCGGAGCGGACGCGCCGACCGACGACGGAACGCGGATCCGATTGGCCTTCCTCCCAGGCCTGCTGGCTGATCTCGGCCGTGGTGCGGATCCGCTTGCCGAGCGCCTCCGCCAACGGCGTCACGGTCTGCACGCACCGTACGGCGTCGCTGGAGACGATACGACGCACCCCGTAGGCGCGCAGCGGGCCCACGATCGCCTTCGCCTGACGGGAGCCGCGCGAGGTGAGCGGTCGCGAGGCATCCGACCCCTTCCACTGGTCGCGGTCGGTGGCCTTCGCATGGCGCAGCGCGATGATCGGGAACGTGTCGAGCACGCCGTCGTCGGCGAAGACGAGGAAGCTCTCGACGATCTCCACGTCGACCGGATAGCTCAGCCGGCCGAGCGCCTTCTTCGGCGTCACCCATTCCAGCGCGGCGATCTCCTTGTTCGGCACGAACGTGGAGGCGCGGATCGCGTCGTCGGTGGCGTGCGTCGCCCAGTAGTGGACGACCTTCTGCCGTCCCTTCGGCATGACGTAGCGCGACACCCCGACCGGAACACCCAGGTGCACCCGGATACCGGTCTCCTCCTCGATCTCGCGCACGGCCGTCTCCGGCAGCGTCTCGCCGGGGTCTACCTTGCCCTTGGGCAGGGTGATGTCGCGGTACTGGGTGCGGTGGATCAGGAGGATGAGCAGCTTCCCCTCGACCACGCGCCAGACGACTCCGCCCGCCGCGTAGACCGCCGTCTCGGTCATCGTGCCGCTCGCGGCCGGCGACGCCGCTGCACGCTCGCCATCGTGACGTCCTGGATGTCTGCGAGCGGTGTGCCGCCGGCATCCAGATGATGCCGTGTCCACACCCCGTCCGGGCCCAGCCACCACGAGCTCGTGCCATCGCTCATCGCGAGGGAGAACAGCTCGTCGAGCTCGGTCAGCTGCGCCGACTCGACGATGCGCACGAGCGCTTCGACGCGTCGGTCGAGGTTGCGGTGCATCATGTCGGCGCTGCCGATGTACGCGACCGGTGCGCCGCCGTTGTGGAACGCGAAGATGCGGGAGTGCTCGAGGTAGCGGCCGAGGATCGACCGGACCGTGATGTTCTCGCTCATCCCGGCCACGCCCGGCATGAGGCTGCAGATGCCTCGCACCCACACCTCCACGCACACGCCGGCGGCGCTGGCGCGGTAGAGCGCGTCGATGATCTGCTCGTCGACCATGGAGTTGACTTTGATGCAGATGCCGGACGGCTTGCCTGCCTCGGCGTTGTGCCGCTCGCGGTCGATGAGTCGCAGCAGGCCCTTTCGCAGGTGGAGCGGCGCCACCAGCAGACGCTTGAACTTCTTCTCGATCGCGTAGCCGCTCAGCTCGTTGAACAGCCGGGTCAGGTCGCGGCCGACCTCCTCGTTCACCGTGAACAGGCCGAAGTCCTCGTAGATGCGGCTCGTCTTGGGGTTGTAGTTCCCGGTGCCGACGTGGCAGTAGCTGCGCAGCACGCCGTTCTCCTGACGGATGACCAGCGCCAGCTTGCAGTGGGTCTTCAGCCCGACCAGCCCGTAGACCACGTGGACGCCGGCCTTCTCGAGCTTGCGCGCCCACACGATGTTGTTCGCCTCATCGAAACGGGCCTTCACCTCGACCAGGGCGAGCACCTGTTTGCCGGCCTGGGCGGCGTCGATCAGCGCCTGCACGATCGGGCTGTCGCCGCTGGTGCGGTACAGCGTCTGCTTGATGGCGAGCACGTGCGGGTCTTTCGCGGCCTGCTCCAGGAACCCCTGCACGCTCGTCGCGAACGATTCGTAAGGGTGATGCACGAGCACGTCGCCCGCGCGGATGGCGGCGAAGATGTCGGACCGCTCGCTGTCGCCGGCGGGCTGGAACGCGACCGCGGTGGTGGGCACGTGCGGCGCGTAGTGCAGCTCGGGCCGTTCGATCCGGGACAGGTCGAACAGTCCCCGCAGATCGAGCGGGCCGGGCAGGCGGTAGACCTCCTGCTCGGTGATGTCGAGCTCCCGGATGAGCAGATCGAGGGTGACCGCGTCCATGTCGTCGGTGATCTCCAGGCGGATCGGAGGACCGAACCGGCGGCGCATCAGCTCGGCCTCGAGCGCCTGGATGAGGTTCTCGGTCTCATCCTCCTCGATCACCATGTCCTCGTTGCGCGTGAGGCGGAAGGCGTGGTGGTCGAGGATCTCCATGCCGGGGAAGAGGTCGGCGAGGTTGTTCGCGATGAGGTCCTCGAGGGGGATGTAGCGGACGTGCTCGCCGTCGCGCGACACCTGGACGAAGCGGGGCAGCATCGGCGGCACCTTCAGACGCGCGAACTCCTGTCGGCCGGTCTTCGCGTTGCGGACGCGGATCGCCAGGTTCAACGACAACCCGGAGATGTAGGGGAACGGGTGCGCAGGGTCGACGGCGAGCGGCATCAGCACCGGGAAGACCTGCGACTGGAAGTACTCGTAGAGGCGGACCCGGTCGGCCTCTACGAGCTCGCTCCAGCGCGCGACCTCGATGCCCGCCTCCGCGAGGGCCGGGCGCACCTGGTCGCGCCACACCTCGGCGTGCCGCAGCTGCAACGTGTGCGCCGCCTCGGAGATGTCGGAGAGGACCTCGGCCGGCGATCGGCCGACGTTGGTCGGCACGGCAAGGCCGGTGATGATCCGGCGCTTCAGGCCCGCGACACGCACCATGAAGAACTCGTCGAGGTTGCTTCCGAAGATCGCCAGGAAGTTCGATCTCTCCAGAACCGGCAGCCCGGCATCCTCCGCCAGCTCCAGCACACGCTGGTTGAACGCCAGCCAGCTCAGCTCGCGGTCGAGGTATCGGCCCTCGGGCAGCTCAGCGTCCGGGGCCCCGGACGCCTGGTCGAAGTCATCGTCGTCGGCGTCGCCGAGACCGGAATCGAGCACATCCTGTTCGAGCACCACTTCATCATGACAGCACGAGGTGACCGTGATGTGAACTGATCGGCGGAGGACCGGACTCAGGAACGCGCTTTCGGCGCCGGGACCTGGTCGTCGTCGTACACGTTGAACCGGTAGCCGACATTGCGCACAGTGCCGATCAGCTGCTCCAGATCGCCGAGCTTTGCCCGCAGGCGCCGCACGTGCACGTCGACCGTGCGGGTGCCGCCGAAGTAGTCGTACCCCCACACCTCGCTGAGCAGCTGCTCGCGGGTGAATACCCGGGAGGGATGCGTGGCGAAGAAGTGCAGCAGCTGGAACTCCTTGTAGGTGAGATCCAGCGGGCGGCCGTGCACCTTGGCCGAATAGGACGACTCGTCGATTGTGATGCCGGAGGTCTGCACCCGGGTGGAGGCCTGCTCCACCGATTGGCGGCCGATCGCCAGCCGGATGCGCGCGTCGACCTCCGCCGGCCCCGCAGTCACCAGGACGACGTCATCCACACCCCAGTCGGGTGAGACGGCCGTCAGTCCGCCCTCGGTGATGATCAGCAGCAGCGGCACATCGAGCCCCGTGGTGGCGAGGATCTTGCACAGCGACTTCGCGCCCACGAGATCGAATCGGGCATCGACGAACACCACGTCGGCGCTGGGGGCGTTCACCAGCTGAGCGGGTTCGGCGGGGATCTGTCGGACACGGTGGCTGAGCAACTCGAGCGACGGCAGGACCGGACTGCCGGTCTGCGCAGAGCTCAGGACGAGTAGCTGTGCCAATGGAATCCTCCCGGCGGCTGACCCGCCCCGGCGTCCATCTTAGGGCGTGGTCGCCCCGGCCGCCCGCCGCCGGTTCGAGGCATGTCGCGCCGGCGTGCGCCGGGCCGGCATCCGGTGTGGATGCGTGGCCCCGCCCAGTGCGGAAGAATAGCGGGATGACCGCGCCCGAGCTCGTGCCGCACCGTCCGATGCGCCCCATCGTCGGGGTGTGGATCGCGACCGTCCTGGCCGGCATCGTGATCGTCCTGTTTGTGCCCCGTGGGTGGCAGGGCACCTGGACCACGATCGCGCTGGGCTTCGCACTGGTCGCCGCCTTCGCGGTGCAGCTCTGGTACGGCATCGCCTCCGACTTCATCCGCCGCACCGCGACGACTGTGCTCGGCTCGCTGCTGATCCTCGGGATCATCAGCGCCGTGAGTGCGTTGGTCGCGCTGCTGAACGTGGTGTGAGCGCTACGATGAAAGA
This sequence comes from Actinomycetales bacterium, assembly GCA_015654575.1. Lineage (GTDB taxonomy): Bacteria > Actinomycetota > Actinomycetes > Actinomycetales > Microbacteriaceae > Microbacterium. The sequence goes on along the minus strand of JAATGR010000096.1, from coordinate 49,885 downwards.
CATGGACCTCGTCGCGCTCGAAATGTTCTTCGTGGGGCTGCTCGCACTCGCCTCGCTCGCGATCGTCTTCGTCTCGGCCGTCGTGATCAAGAACCTGTACCGCGGCCAGCGCTGACGGGCGCGGCGATGATCGAACTTCCCACCGATCTCTCTGCCGATCTCGTCCCTCTGGCCTGGCTCGTGGGCGAATGGGAGGGAACGGGCGTCATCGACTACGAAGCCGACGGCCACCGGTTCGCCGGAGAGTTCTCACACCGCATCCGCTTCGCCCCCGCCCCGTCGGGAGCACTCGCCTATACCGCGACCGCGCAATTGCTCGATGAGGACGGCACCCCGCTCGTGACGGAGACCGGGTTCTGGCGCATCGCACGGGCCGCCGCTGCGTCCGACGCCGGTCCCGGGCTGCTGCCGCCGCGCGAGGCGGCCGGGATCCGCACCGCGGACGACGTCGAGGCGCTGCGCACCGCGGACGGCGGATTCGAGATCGTCGCAGCGATCGTGCACGCCGATGGGCTGAGCGAGCTCTATCTCGGCCAGGTGCGCGGGCCACGCATCGACCTCGCGACCGACGCAGTCGTCGCCCCGCCCGAGGGGAAGCCGTATGCCGCTGCGACGCGGATGTACGGTCTGGTCGGCGGGCACCTCCTCTGGGCGTGGGACATCGCCGCCCTCGGCGCAGGACTCGGCTCGCACGCCTCGGCCCGACTCGCGAAGGCCGCCTGATGCCCGCGTTGTTCGATGCGGTGCCCGCCGCGGTCGTCTCCGACGGTGTGCTGCAGCACACCGGGAATCCGCTCGCGGAGCAGCGTGCCCTCGCCGACGGCTCGGCCGTCGCGATCACCGGTGAGCGTGCGGTGGTGGCCGTCTCCGGCGAGGACCGGCTGTCGTGGCTCGATTCGATCACCTCCCAGTCCATCGCGCACCTGGAGCCCGGGGTCTCCACCGAGATGCTCGTGCTCGACCCGCGCGGGCACGTCGAGCACGTCGCCGGCGTGATCGACGACGGCGAGACCACCTGGCTCCTGGTCGACGCCGCCGACGCGGAGCCGCTGCTGACCTGGTTGCTGCGGATGCGGTTCCGGCTGCGTGTCTCTCCCCGTCTCGCCGACGAGGTCGTCGTGGTCGGTGGGGCATCCGCCGAGGGGATCTCGCCCGCTTCGCCCGCCGGAGTGCCTTTGATCTGGCGCGACCCGTGGCCTCAGGTGTCGGTCGGGGGCGTCGGATACGGGGTGATCGACGGGCATCCGGGATCCGATCGTCGCTGGGTCGACGTGCTGGTCTCGCCGGACGAGGCCGCCCGGCTGCTGCGGGAGCGTCCGGTGGCAGGGGCGATCGCCGTCGATGCCTTGCGTGTCGCGGCGTGGCGGCCCCGCTGGGCCAACGAGGTTGATGACCGCCTGATCCCGCACGAGGTCGACTGGCTGCGCACGGCGGTGCACCTCGACAAGGGCTGCTACCGCGGGCAGGAGACCATCGCGAAGGTGCACAACCTCGGGCATCCGCCGCGTCGCCTGGTGGCGCTGCAGCTGGACGGCAGCGACGACGTGCTCCCCGAACCGGGGGATGCGGTCGAGGTCGGGGGCGACGCGGTCGGAGCGGTGACCTCGGTCGCACGGCACTATGAGGACGGCCCGATCGCGCTCGCGCTCGTGCGCCGGGCTGCCCGCACCTCGGGAACCTCGGGAGAGGTGACCGTGCGCACCTCGCAGGGGCCGGTCGCAGCCTCGGCGGAGGAGATCGTCCCCGCGGATGCGGGGGCCGCCGCATCCATCCCGCGCCTGCCGCGGCTGGGCAGGCGTCGCTGAGCCGATGCTTGCCGCAGGTCGGCCCGCGGGGCTGTTCATAACTCAGGCAGAACGCGGTAACGGCCCGCTGGCGGCGGTTTCGGAGCCGGATCTGCCTGAGTTGAGCGCAGGCGCTCGACGATGAGCGCGTCCGGTCCTGAGACCATTACGGTCCCGGTGCGGGTGCGCGATCGGTTCGATCCCCGCCCGGGGCTGCGTCGCGCCCGCGAGTCGGCGCCCGCCATCGCGCAGATCGTGATCGCGGCGACCGCCGCGTTCGCCTTCGCGCATTTCGTGCTGGGCCACGCCTCTCCGGTACTGGCCGGTACGGTCGCGGTGTCCAGCCTCGGGCTCGTGCGCGACGCCCGGCCCCGGCGGGTCGTCGAGACGGTCGTCGGCATGATGCTGGGGGTGCTGATCTCCGAAGCCGTCGTCTGGACGATCGGATCCGGCTGGTGGCAGCTGCCAATCGTGCTCGCGCTGGTGTTCCTGGTCGCCCGGGTGATCTCGCCACATCCGGCGTTCGCGATCGCCGCAGCCATTCAGGGGCTGATCGTGATGCTGTTCCCGTCCGCGGGCACCGAAGCGGTGCTCGCCCGTCCGCTGGACGGACTCGTCGGAGGGATCGCGGCGATCGTGATGACGGTCGTCGTGCCCCGCAACCCGCGCGGTGAACTGCTGCGCGAGGCGCGGGCGCTGTTCGCCGCGTCGGCGCGGGCGGTCACCGCATCCGCCGAGGGGCTGGCGCGCGGCGACCGGATGCGCGCCGAACGGGGCCTGGACCGTGCCCGGCGGCTTGATCCACTGGTGCGGGCGTGGCAAGAGTCGCTCGAGTCGGCGACCGCCGTCGCGCGCATCTCGCCGTTTCTGCGGCGACGACGCGCGGAACTGGACCGGCAGCGGCGGGTGCTTGCGGCGATGGACCTCGCCGTGCGCAACCTGCGGGTGGTCGGACGGCGGGCGGCGTACGTCGTCGATGACGGGCAGCCCCGCCAGGTGGCCGCCGACGTGCTGGGCGGGCTCGGGCGCGGCATGGCGCTGATCGGCGAGTCGCTGGAGGACGTCGAGCTCGAACCCGCCGCCCGCGACGCGCTGCGGGCGATCGCGGTGCACCTCGATCCGGGGAGGATGCTGCCGGGCGCGAGCGTCGGCGAGCAGAGCCTGGTCTCCGCGATGCGGCCACTGGCCGTCGATCTGCTGACCGCCGCCGGCATGCCGCCGGCGCAGGCCCGGGGCGCGGTGCCCCGCATCTGAGCCGGGTCGCCCTTCGGCGGTGGCAGCGGGGATGTCGGCAGGTCGAACTAGAATCGGGGTGACATGACTGAGGCACCCGCGGCCGCGCAGGGCGCGGCATCCGTCCCCGTGGTCGTCCCGGCGGGGTCCGGCGCAGACGACCTGCTCGCCGGGCTCAATCCGCCCCAGCGTGAGGCCGTCACCTACCGGGGGTCGGCGTTGTTGATCGTCGCCGGCGCCGGCTCCGGCAAGACCCGCGTGCTGACCCACCGCATCGCGTCGCTGCTGCGGGCCCGCGAAGCCTGGCCGAGTCAGATCCTCGCGATCACGTTCACGAACAAGGCCGCCGGCGAGATGCGCGAACGCGTCACCCAGCTCGTCGGAGATGCCGCGCGGGGCATGTGGATCTCCACCTTCCATTCCGCGTGCGTGCGCATCCTCCGCCGCGAGGCCGACCAGTTCGGCTTCACGAAGAGCTTCACGATCTACGACTCCGGCGACTCCCGGGCGCTGATCAAGCGACTGGTGAAGGAGCACGAGGCGGACGCTTACGGCCTCACCCCCGCGGGTGTGCAGGGCCGCATCTCCAAGCTGAAGAACGAACTGACGGATGCCGAGGGCTACGCGCGTCAGGCGAATCTCAGCGATCCGGCCGAGCGCATGTTCGTCGAGATCTTCGGCGACTACCAGCGGCACCTGCAGCGGGCGAACGCCTTCGACTTCGACGATCTCATCGGTCAGACCGTGTATCTGTTCCGGGCGTTCCCCCACGTGGCCGACGTCTACCGGCGCCGGTTCCGGCACGTCCTGGTGGACGAATACCAGGACACCAACGCCGCCCAGTACGCGCTCATCCACGAGCTCACCCGTCCCGAATCCGGGAGCGGCGGCGCGGGGGGACGCGACGGACGCGAGGCGCATTCCGTCGGCGGCATGATGATCTTCGAGCCGGAGGACGAGCCCGCCCCACAGGGCGCCGCTCTGACGGTCGTCGGCGACTCCGACCAGTCGATCTATGCGTTCCGCGGCGCCGACATCCGCAACATCAGCGAGTTCGAGCGCGACTTCCCGGGCGCGAAGGTGGTGCTGCTGGAGCAGAACTACCGGTCGAGCCAGAACATCCTCGACGCGGCGAACGCCGTCATCCGCAACAACTTCGACCGTAAGGACAAAAAGCTCTGGACGGACGCCGGCGCCGGAGAGCCGATCGTCGGCTTCACCGGCTACTCGCAGCACGATGAGGCCCAGTTCGTCGCCGACGAGATCGAGACCCTCCGCCGCGGCGGTGTCGCCTACTCGGACATCGCGGTGTTCTACCGGACGAACTCCCAGACCCGCGCCCTGGAAGAGATCTTCATCAGAGCGGCCCTGCCCTACAAGATCATGGGTGGCACGAAGTTCTACGAGCGCGCCGAAATCAAGGACGCCCTGGCGTACCTCATCGCCGTCGCGAACCCCGCCGACGAGATGTCGCTGCGGCGCATCCTGAACAAGCCGCGTCGCGGCATCGGCGATGTGACCGAGACGGCGATCGCCCGATTCGCCGAGGATAACGCGCTCACCTTCCGCGACGCGCTCGCCGACCCGGCGGCGCTCGGGGTCGGGCCGAAGCTCCAGGCGGCGATCCGGCAGCTCGACGACGTGCTGCGCGAGGCGACCGCGATCATGCAGCCGACCACCGGCGAGGTGCCGCCGCCGACGGCCGTGGCGGAGGGGCTGACGCTGCTGCTGCAGAAGTCCGGCTATCTCGACGCGCTGCGGGCCAGCCGCGACCCGCAGGACGAGGCGCGGCTCGAGAACGTCGACGAACTCATCGCGGTCACGCGGGAGTTCGCCCGCAACAACCCCGAGGGCACCCTGCTCGACTTCCTGACCGAGGTGTCGCTCGTCGCCGCGGCCGACGACCTCGACGAAGCCTCGGGGTCGGTCTCGCTCATGACGCTGCACACCGCGAAGGGACTCGAGTTCGACACGGTGTTCGTCACAGGCGTCGAAGAGGACCTGATCCCGCACCGGATCTCGGCCGGGGAACCGGGCGGGCCCGCGGAGGAACGGCGGCTGTTCTACGTGGGCGTCACGCGGGCGCGCAAGCGCCTGTATCTCTCGCTGGCGATGACCCGGGCGCAGTTCGGCGAGGTGACGGTGGCGATGCCGAGCCGGTTCCTGCAGGAGATCCCGGCCGAGCTCATCGACTGGCGTCAGTCGCCCGGCGATGTCAACTCGCGCGGCGGCACCGGGTCGCGCGCGCTCAACGCCCGGCATCCCGGCGCAGGCGCGCGGGGCACGGGGTGGGGGTCTCGCCGGGACGACCCGCCGGCGTTGATGCCGAAATCGACCTCGCTCGACCGGTTTCCGAACCGGATCCCGGCGAAGGTGCGCGACAACAGTGATCTGGCGCTGGCTGCGGGCGACCGCATCCGTCACGACGACTTCGGCGAAGGACGCGTCGACGCGATCACCGGCGAGGGAGCGAAACGGGTCGCCCATGTGCGGTTCGACACGGCCGGGGCAAAGAAGCTTCTGGTGAAGATCGCGCCCATCGAGAAGCTGTAGCGAGGCCGCCTGCTCGCCGCGCGGGCGTCGGCGCCAGGAGGCGCGGGTCTGTGCGGCTTCCCGGGCGCGGTTCGATGTGGTCGCCGCTCCGGCGGTGCGCCGATGGGCCGCGGCGAACGCCCGCGCGAGATCAGGTGATTCGGCTGTTTCGGGCTGATTCTGGCCTGATCTGGGTGAATCAACTGATCCGGAGACCTGCCGACCGTGCATATCGGTGCGCCGGATGCCGGCGTCGGTCGGCTTCCGCGGCGGGGCGGAGGTCTCGCTGCACGCGAAGAAAGAGAGCGGCCGGTGCCTCGCGGAGGGCGCGCGTAGCCTGGAGCGATGGCCCTGTTCTCCCGCCGTCCGAAGAAGCACGAGCCGGTGGCGTCCGTTCCGGATGCGGATGCACCCGCCACCGACGCCGCGCCTCACCCCGCGGAAGCGGATGCCGCGCCGGAGGGCGCGATCCCCGACGTCCCCATCAGCGTCACCACGTACGGCACGCCCGCCGGGATGCCGCGCGTTCCCGCGTCAGCACCGCCGACGGAGCCCGGTCGTGCCCCCCTCGCGCCGGCTGCGCCGCTCGCCGGGCGAAACCGCCCCGCGGCATCCACCCGCCCCCGCCGTTCCGTGCCGGGCATCGAGGACAACGTGCTCCTTGCCGCCGCGCTCGCCGCGCTCGATCCCCAACCGAGCCCGCAGCAGACGTTCGAGGTCGCTCGGCAGCTGCTGCAGGGGCGGGTGTATCTGCGTGTGCGCGGCGAGGCCCGTGAGCTCCTCGCCGCGGGGAAGGACATCCCGATGGCGACCGCGACCATCGGCGGCGCGCAGCACGTGCTCGCGTTCTCCGGCGGGGCCGCACTCCAGGCCGCCGTGCGCGCCGACGGTGACACCGGCACCTCCGCGGTCGCGATCGGCGTGGTCGCCCTGCTGCGTCAGGTCATCGACGGACCGTTCGCCGGACTCGGGATCGATCTCGGATCGAGTCCCGCGGCGATCGTGCTGACCCGGGCGCTGATCGAGAAGACCCTCGAAGACCTCGACGAGAGTCTCGCCGTGAAGTCCGCGCTCACCGGTGAGCGGACCGCGGAGAGCATCACGGCCCTCGTCGCCGCCCTGCGCACGGCGCCGATGTGGATCGCCGCCCGCCGTCAGGACGACGGCGCCGTCGGAATCGCGCAGACGCGCATGTCGGACGGCACCCGGATGCTCGAGGTCTTCTCGCACCCGCTCGAACTGCACGTGCTCGGCCGGGGGGATCGCTCCGTTCGCATCACGGCCGCGCAGCTGATCGCCGCCGTGAACGGCGAGCCGGCGCTCGCCGGGGTGGTCGTCAACCCCCAGGGGCCGTGGATGCGGTTGAGCCGGGAGGACCTCGCGCCGCTGCAAGACGAGACCTGACACCCGTCACGCCGGGAAGACAGGAACACTGCACAGTCCAACTGTGTACGTCGTCCGGTCGCATCAGGCACAGCCCCCGATGCCGTCGTCGACGATCTGTGAAGCGGTGCGGGCCATCGACCTGCCAGGGGTCGCGCTGGTCGCCGCCGTCGTGACCGTGCTGTTCCTCGTGCTCGGCGATGCGGAGCATCCGCCCGTTCCCCTGATCGCATCCGGCGTCGTGGCGTTCGCCGTCGTCGTCTGGTCGGAGCGGCATGCCGGCGCGACGCCGGGCTCCACCGGATGACCTGGATGCCGCTGGGGATGGGCCTCGTGGTGCTGATGCTGCTCGTGAGCGATCCCCGCATCCGGCCGCGGGGACGATAGGGGCTGTTCGCCGCGGTCCCGTGCCCGTATGGTCGGCGCATGGCCTCCGAGCGCACAGTGCTGACAGTCCCCGGTCCGCACGGGGATCGGCAGGTCGGGTTGTCGAGTCCGAACCGGGAGGTCTGGCCGGAGGTCGGGATCACCAAACGCGAGCTCGCCGAGTACGTCCTCGCGGTCGCCGGCCCCTTCCTTGCGGCGAGCGGTGACCGGCCGGTCTCGCTCGAACGGTTCCCCGACGGCGTCGACGGCGACAGCTTCTTCTCGAAGAACCCGCCGCGCGGTGCACCGTCCTTCGTCGACACGGTCGACGTCACGTACAACAGCGGCCGGAGGCATCCGCAGCTCGTGCTCACCGAGCCGGCTGCCGCGGTGTGGGCGGTGCAGATGAACACCGTCGTGTTCCACCCGTGGGCGTCGCGCGCCGAGGACACCGATCGGCCCGTCGAGTTGCGCATCGACCTCGATCCGCAGCCGGGCACCGGGTTCGCCGAGGCGGCGGCGGTCGCGCCGATCATGCGGGAGGTGCTCGCCGAGGCCGGGTTGACGTCGTGGCTGAAGACGAGCGGGAACCGCGGCATCCACCTGTTCTGTCCGATCTCTCCCACGCACGAGTTCCTCGATGTGCGCCATGCGGTGATCGCGGCCGCGCGGGAGCTCGAACGGCGCGCGCCGGAGCGGGTCACCACCGCCTGGTGGAAGGAGGAGCGCGGAGCGAGGATCTTCGTCGATTTCAACCAGGCGAACCGTGACCGCACGATGGCGGGCGCCTACAGCCCGCGGGCAACGGCGGACGCGACGGTGTCGACGCCGATCCGCTGGGAGGAGCTGCCGGATCTCGATCCGCACGCCTTCACGGTGCGCACCGTGCCGGCCCGTCTCGCCGAGGTCGGCGACCCCTGGGCAGGTTTCGGCGACGAGCCCGGCCGCATCGACACGCTGCTGGACTGGTGGGCGCGGGATGTGAGCGCGGGGCTGAGTGAGCTGCCGTTCCCGCCGGACTTCCCGAAGATGCCGGGGGAGCCGCCGCGGGTGCAGCCCTCCCGTGCCCGCGGCGGGGTCAGGCGAACGCGCTGACGCCGGTGATGTCGCGGCCGATCAACAGCGCCTGCACGCTCTCGGTGCCCTCGTAAGTGTGGATCGCCTCGATGTCGGCGAGGTGCATCATCACCCGGTTCTCTAGCAGGATGCCGTTGCCGCCCAGCAGGTCGCGCGCGACCGCGGCGATTCTGCGCGCCGCGCGCGTGTTGTGGTACTTCGCCAGCGACGCCTGCGTCGGGCGCAGCATCCCGGATGACTCGAGGCCGGCCAGTCGGCGGCAGTAGAGCTGCATCGCGGTCAGATCCGCGAGCATCTGCGTCAGGCGCTCCTGCACCATCTGGAACCTCGCCAGCGGCTTGCCGAACTGCAGGCGCGCTCCGGCATATGTCAGTGACGCCTCGTAGCAGGCGGTCGCATGCCCCAACGCGGACCAGGCGACGCCGGTGCGCGTCGCGTACAGCACGGTCGAGGCGTCCTTGAACGAGTGCGTGCCGGGCAGCACCGCATCCGCGGGAAGGCGCACGTCCTCCAGACGGATATGGGCCTGATGGATGCCGCGCAGCGACGTCTTCCCCACGATCACCTCGCCGCGGTATCCCGGGGTCTCCTGCGGCACCAGGAAGCAGCGCACCCGTCCGTGGTCCGGATCGCCGTCGGCATCCACCCGCGCCCAGACGAAGGTCACCCCGCCGGACGCCCCGTTCCCGATCCACTTCTTCGCGCCCCGCAGCACCCACTCGCCGGATGCGTCGAGCCGCGCCACGGTCTCCAACGACACAGAGTCCGAGCCGTGATCGGGCTCGGTCAGTGCGAACGCCCCGAGCACCTCGCCGTGCGCGAGCGGCTGCAGGAGCCGGGCCTGCTGATCCTCGCTGCCGAACAGTGCCAGGGTGCGCAACGCGAGCCCGCCCTGCACCGCGATCACGGTCCCCAGCGAACCGTCGCCGCGGGAGACCTCCATGTTGACGAGCCCTGCCGCCAGCGGCGACGACGGGGAGAGCGCGGGATGGCGGATGCCGTCGGTGAACAGATCCAGCTCGCCCATCCGATGCACGAGGTCGAGCGGGTACTCCGCGGTGTCCCAGGCGGTCGTCATCCGGTCGCCGACCTCGTCGACGAAGGCCTTCGCGCGGTCCCACACCTCTCGGTCAGCCGCCGGGACGTCGGCGAACACGGCGTCGTAGTCGGTGTCGAGCCGATCGGCGACCTCGTACTGGCTGATGCGCTCCCCGGGGAGGGCGGCGTCGTCGCTCATCTCGTTCCTGTCGTCCACGCCGTCACGCCCCGTTGTCGTGCGGTCGCCGGTCAGGCTACTCGGTGGCACCCGGTATCTCCACTCGCGGCATCGAGTTCCGCCGGGTCGGTCGAGTCGTGCCTGCAGTCTGCGGGTGAGCTCGGCCGTCGGCATCCGCCGCGGGAAGACGGCGACGACGACATCGTCCGCAGCGGGCACGGCGGCGGACCCGACGCCGAAGCGTTCCTGGATCCGGTCCAGCGCGCGGCGCAGCACCGCCACCGGGACACGCTTGTGCCCGCGCAGGAGCTCGCGCAGCACGTGGTTGTGCGTCGCGGTCACCAGCGCGGCGAAGCCGACGGAGTCCAGCGGGTCGAGCGTCGGAAGCGCATCGCGGAGGTACTCCGTGAACAACCGCTCGTACCGGAACGTGGTCACGATCTCGCGGTCGCGCAACGTCGGCACCTGACGGACGACGGTGAAGCGTCGCCGAGCGAGCCCGGGGTCGGCGGCGAAGTGGCGGAACGCGCGCAGGGATGCTTCGCAGACCGCGTCCCACGGGTTCGCGTGCGGCTGCCACAGGTATGCGCGCAGCTCGGCGAGCAGCACCTCGTGGTCGGCGAAGACGACGTCGTCCTTGCCGCCGAACTGACGGAAGAAGGTCGATCGGGAGATGCCCGCGGCATGCGCGATCTGGTCGACGGTGGTCGCTTCGAACCCTTGGGAGGCGAACAGGTCCAGTGCGGCCGCGATCACCGCGGTGCGACCGTCTGCCGTAGACGCGGACTCGCTCATGACGATCGAGCATATCGGCTGGCGTCGGCCGTAGCGGACCGCGCAGGGGCGGCGCCCCGTCGCATCCCGAAACCACCGATGGCGGTCGCAGAGCCTCGGATGGATTGGGCGCCCGGGCGCGCCGTACTAGGCTGAGGCACTGGTCGATCTCTCGACATCGAGACGTTTTTCCACGCCTTGACACCCACATTCGCCCCACCGAAGGAAGCTCTGTGGATCTTTACGAGTACCAGGCACGCGATCTGTTCGAGAAGTACGGGGTGCCGGTGCTCGCCGGCATCATCGCCGACACCCCCGAGGAGGTGAAGGCAGCGGCAGAGAAGCTGGGCGGCGTCGTCGTCGTCAAGGCGCAGGTCAAGACCGGCGGCCGCGGCAAGGCCGGCGGCGTCAAGGTCGCCAAGACCCCCGACGAGGCATACGAGGCCGCGAAGGCGATCCTGGGTCTGGATATCAAGGGCCACGTCGTTAAGCGAGTCATGGTCGCCGGCGGCGCCCGCATCGAGAAGGAGTTCTACTTCTCCGTGCTGCTCGACCGCTCCAACCGCTCCTACCTCTCCCTCTCCTCCGTCGAGGGCGGCATGGAGATCGAGGAGCTCGCCGTCGAACGTCCCGAGGCGCTCGCCCGCGTCGAGGTGAATCCGCTCACCGGCATCGACAAGCCGAAGGCTGTTGAGATCGCCCGCGCGGCGAAGTTCCCCGAGGATCTCGTCGAGAAGGTCTCCGATGTCTTCGTGAAGCTCTACGACGTGTACACCGGCGAGGGCGCGACGCTCGTCGAGGTCAACCCGCTCATCCTGGATGCCGACGGCGCCATCATCGCCCTCGACGGCAAGGTCAGCCTCGACGACAACGCGACCGAGGTGCGCCACCCCGAGCACGAGGAGCTCGAGGACAAGGATGCGGCCGACCCGCTCGAGGCCAAGGCGAAGGCCGCGGGCCTCAACTACGTGAAGCTCGACGGGCAGGTCGGCATCATCGGCAACGGCGCGGGCCTGGTCATGTCCACGCTGGACGTGGTCGCCTACGCCGGGGAGAACCACGGCGGCGTGAAGCCCGCGAACTTCCTCGACATCGGCGGCGGGGCGTCTGCGACCATCATGGCTGCCGGCCTCGACGTGATCCTCGGCGACGAGCAGGTCAAGAGCGTGTTCGTGAACGTCTTCGGCGGCATCACCAGCTGCGTCGCCGTCGCGGACGGCATCGTGAAGGCGCTGGAGATTCTCGGCGCCGCAGCCACCAAGCCGCTGGTCGTGCGCCTCGACGGCAACCAGGTCGAGGAGGGCCGTGTCATCCTCGCCGCCGCAAACCACCCGCTCGTGACCCTAGCCGCTGGTATGGACGAGGGCGCCGACAAGGCCGCCGAGCTGGCGAACGCCTGAGCTCGCCGCATCTGGATTTAAGGACTAGGACAATGTCGATCTATCTCAACAAGGACTCTAAGGTCATCGTCCAGGGCATCACCGGCGGCGAGGGCACCAAGCACACTGCGCTGATGCTCAAGGCCGGGACCCAGATCGTGGGCGGCGTGAACGCTCGCAAGGCCGGCACCACGGTGTCGCACGTGGACGCCGCGGGCAAGCCCGTCGAGCTGCCGGTGTTCGCATCGGTCGCGGAGGCGATCGCCGCCACCGGCGCCGACGTCTCGATCGCCTTCGTGCCGCCGGCGTTCACCAAAGACGCGATCGTCGAGGCCATCGAGGCCGAGATCCCGCTGCTCGTCGTGATCACCGAGGGCGTGCCCGTCGGCGATACCGCGGAGGCGTGGGCGCTCGCGCAGAGCAAGGGCAACAAGACACGCATCATCGGCCCGAACTGCCCCGGCATCATCACCCCGGGCGAGTCCCTCGTGGGCATCACGCCGGCGAACATCACCGGCTCGGGCCCGGTCGGCCTCGTGTCGAAGTCGGGCACGCTGACCTACCAGATGATGTTCGAGCTGCGCGACCTGGGCTTCTCGACCGCGATCGGCATCGGCGGCGACCCGATCATCGGCACGACGCACATCGATGCGCTCGCCGCGTTCGAGGCCGACCCGGAGACCAAGGCGATCGTCATGATCGGCGAGATCGGCGGCGACGCCGAGGAGCGCGCCGCGGCGTTCATCAAGGAGAACGTCACCAAGCCGGTCGTCGGCTACGTCGCGGGCTTCACGGCTCCCGAAGGCAAGACGATGGGTCACGCGGGCGCCATCGTGTCCGGTTCGGCCGGCACCGCGCAGGCCAAGAAGGAGGCGCTGGAGGCCGCCGGCGTCAAGGTCGGCAAGACGCCGAGCGAGACCGCCACACTGCTGCGCGAGGTGCTCGCCGCGCTCTGAGCGGAGGCGGGGTGGGCTTCGCCCCGAGTGCCCCGCACCTTTCCATCCCCGTCTGAGTGTCCACGACACGCGGTTGCTGTGCGCAGCACCTCCGCGTGTCGTGGACACTCGGCGTATGTATGGGGCCGGTGACAGGGCGCGGCGGCGGCCGGGATGGACGCGGCGCCGGGCGCGGGGAAGGCGGGTAGCGTGGAGACATGCCGCTGACCGGAGAGTACAAGCCGTCGACCGCCGAATGGGCCCGCACCCAGGCCGAGAAGTACGAGGCTTCCGGCGGAACCGAGGCGAACGAGTTGCGCGGGGTTCCGGTGATCGTGCTGACGACCGTGGGTGCGAAGACCGGCGCGCTGCGCAAGACCGCGCTCATGCGGGTCGAGCACGACGGTCAGTACGCAGTGTTGGCATCGAAGGGCGGGCTGCCAGAGGAACCCGTGTGGGCCGGCAACATGCGCAGGAACGCGCACGTCGAACTCCAGGACCGCGACGTCAAGCGCGACTACACCGCCCGCGAGCTCAGCGGTGACGAACGGACGCTGTGGTGGGAGCGCGCTGTCGCGGTCTGGCCCGATTACGCGCAGTACCAGACCAAGACCGACCGCGTCATCGCGGTGTTCGTCCTGGAACCGCTCGTCGCGGAGGCGTGATCCGGTTCGGCCGGGAGGCGTGACCCCGCTCGCTGTGGCGAACGGTCCGGGCTACGGGCGCGATTTCAAGGGTCGCACCTGGCTTGATGGGTTCGGGAATCTGCTCGACCCGCAGCCTACGACTGCTGGGCAGGACGGGGCCGAAGTCGCTGCTGTTCCTTGACGTCGATAGGACGCTGTCGACGTCGGTTACCCCGAAGGCGACTGTTTTCGATCGCGGCCCTCTGCGCTCTGGGGTCCTCGTTGTCTGTCGACGTCGACGTCACTGCTCGAGCAGAGGCACAGCGACGCGTCACCGGGTCGATTGCGTGTCCTCACAGCCCCGGCATTCGCCGAGTCGAAGCTCTCGGCCGGGAACGACAGATGCGCCCCTCAGGACCTTTACGATCTGTGGGCGCTTGCGAACGAAGGAGTGATAGATGCGGAGGCATCCGCGCTCTGAGCCCGCTATCGCACCGCGCATGTGGACGGCATGGAACAAGCCGCCCGGACATGCCGCACCAGCAGGATGCCGTCACCGCACACCTCGAATCCCATGAGCGTGCGCAGCTGATCTCCGCCTGCGGGACAGGGAAGACGCTGATGGCGTGCAGCATCGCACAGCAGTGTCACGCACGATCGATCCTGTTCCTAACCCCGACGCTCTCCCTCGTCGACCACACCCTCCGAGAATGGTCACGGCAGTACGGCACCGGCTGGACCCCCCGTCGCGGTCTGCTCCGACGAAACCGTCGGCCAGGACGGCGATATCCGCGTCGATGACTCTGAGCTCGAACAGGACGGTGCGACCGTCACCCGCGACCCCGGACCGCCGGGTGTTCCAGACCGCCGCACCCCGGCATGTCGCCGGACCCGGAGACGGCGTCATCGCCGACATGGACGACACCGCACTCTCTGGGGAAGTAGCGCACGAGCTTCCTCTGCGCGACGCGATGAGCCAGGGGCTGCTCACGCCCGAGAGATTGAGACCGTTTGACGGGGGTGCCGCGGCTCAGAGGCTGGCTTCATTCGTCGGGACCGGACGCGTCCGCGGCGCTCCCGGTCGGCGGGGCTGACCCGCCTTTGGCAATGTCACGGCCGCGCTGCCGGAGGGACGCCGCACGTCCGCGTATGCTCACGATGGCCGCGTCCGGCGGCCGATCCACGAGGACGCGGACGGGGGGAGTGGGGAACGTGGGCGAGGGGATAGCGGCGGCGCGCGGCTCGCGGCCGAGATGGTCGACCGCGCTGATCGTCACGGGCGTCGCCGTTGCGGCCGTCGCGATCACCGCAGGGGTGCTGTGGTTCACCGTGGCACCCGGAGCGCTCGCGAACCTCACTACGCACGTCGCCGAGACCGACGAGACGGCGACGGTCGGCGCGGTGACGGTTCCGGTCCCCGCGGGGTGAGCGACGCAGCATCCGCCGTTTGACGACCACACCCTGCTGCTCCTGAGTCCCGACCGCGATCTCCGAGTGACGGTGACCGTCGCCGACCTCGCACCGGCCGCCGCCTTCGCCGCGACCGCCCCCGACGACGCCGGACCGATCACGGAACTCTTGCGCGCCGGAACTCAGGCCGTGCACGATCAGACCTCCGCGGACACGCTCGTGGCCGCCGTCGGCGCCGCCGGGCAGACGCCCGCCGCGGTGCTGGTCGCGCGCGCGTCCACTGGCGACGTCACCACCTACGCCGCCTCGATCGCGCAGATTCTCGACGGCACGGCGGTGACCCCGTGACCGTACGGGCGGGTGCGCCGATCTCGGCGGCATCACGGCGCGCCGTCGCGCGCGCCGTCGCGATCCTGATCGGACTGACCGCGATCGTGTTGACCGGGTGCGCTCCCGAGCCGGAGGCGGGATGGGCGCCGGCGGCCTGGAGCGACCCCGGAGTCGTCGTCACCGACGCGCCGGCGCCGGTGGACGCCGCGAGCGTCGCGAACCCGCGGGGCCAGCGCATCCGCAACGATGCCGTCGGCGTGCAGGCGCGGTGGATGCAGCTCCCCGGGAACGCTCCGCTGAACGACCGGATCACGCAGATCGTGCGGGATGCCGTGTCGGCCCGGTCGGCGACGGCCGGCACGGCGTACACGCCGACGGTGTTCCCGCAGGGAACCGGTATGACCGATCGCTCCTGCGTCACCGGGTCGACGCTTCGAGCCGGATCCGATCTGCTCGCCGACGCCTTGTTGGGCCCCGTGAACGGATCCGGCACGGCGGTCGCGTGCGATGTGGTGGCCGCCGCGGGCTCCTATTTCGGCGAGCGGCTGCGTGTCGTCACCGGCGATGCGGGCACCGTCACCGCGGACACCAGCACGGTGCTGTACACCGACACCTCGACCGGTGAGGTCGCCGCAGGCGACCAACTCTGGAGCGACGACGCACATGTCGCCCTCTGGGATGACACGATCGAGGCGCTGCGCCGCGCGCACGGCTCACTGAACCTCGCCGGCATTGAGGCCCCGACCGACGACGAGCTCGCCGCGCTGCAGCGGGCGCTCGCGCAGACGACCGTCACCTCCGACGGCACTCTGGTGTTCACGCTCGCGGCCGGGCTGTCCGCGCCCGAGCTGACCGAGCTGGGGATCGACGCGACGACCGATGCGATCTCGATCGGGGTGCCGAAGGCGGTGTCGTCCGGGTTGGTCACTGCTTTCGGAGCGGGGCTCGTGGCAGCAGCATCCACCCCGTTCCAGGTGCCGGAGGCGGTAGCCGCGGGCTTCGAGACCGTCGACTGCACGCTCGTGCCGTGCGTGGCGATGACGTATGACGACGGTCCGAGCGATTGGACGCCCGGCATCCTGGACGCCGTCGCCGCCCACCACGCGGCGGTCACCTTCTTCGCGATGGGGGAGAAGTCGGCGCAGTATGCGGCGACGGAGAGCCGAGCGGTCAAGGAGGGGAACCTGGTCGAGAACCACACCTGGAACCATCCGCATCTGCCCACCCTCACGCCCGAAGAGGTGACCACGCAGATCTCCGACACGACCGCCGCGATCACCGCCGCCACCGGGACTGCGCCGACCGTGTTCCGCCCGCCGTACGGCCAGTACACCGGGGCGGTGCTGGCGGCCGCGGGCATGGCCGCGATCACCTGGGATGTCGACACGCTGGACTGGACCGGCATCGCCGACGACGTGCTGACCGAGCGCGCGGTCAACGGACCGAGTCCGGGGTCGATCGTGCTGCAGCACGACATCCAGCCGAACACCGCGCGCACCGTGGGCGCCGTCTATGACGGATTACTCGACCGCGGCTTCACCCTCGTGAACCTGAAGCAGCTGTTCGGCGGCACGCTGCCCACGCACGGCGCCTACAGCTCGGGGCGGTGACCTCGGGGCCAGGCCTGCGGGCCTGGGCACTGCGGGCTGTGGGCGCGGGCGTCGAGATGGTGGTCGCGTGTGGTGGGATGCGGGGTGGTGAGGGAGCCACACGGGGCAAGTATTTTGCTGTGCCCCCGAGATGGTGGTCGCGTGTGGTGGTATCACGGACGCTGAGGCGGCCGCAGGGGGCAAGTATTTGGTGGTGCCTGGCGCGTGCTCGCTCCTTCGCGAGTGCGGTGGTGGCATCGGGCGCTTCGTCTGATGCGCGACACCGGGCTGGCATCGGTCACCCATTCTCCGCGGCACGGGTGTTCGCCCCGGATGGCTGCGTCCCCTGCGATCCTGCGCCTACGGACAACCTCTTCGACCGCTTTGGTCGCGGTATAGGCGGCGGCGGTCATCCCTTCCGCGGGTAGCGCGGCCGGTGGCGGAGAGGGCGGCGGCTGCGGCGTAGGCGATGCCGGCGAGGAGGAAGGTGAGTCGGGCGGCGGTGTACCAGTCGCCGGTGGTGGCGATGAGGGTGCCGGTGATGGCGATGCCGATGAGGCTGCCGATCTGGCGGGTGGCGTTGAAGACCGCCGACCCGAAACCGGCGTACTCGGCACCGGCTGCGGTCATGAGCGCGACGGTGAGCGCGGGGACGGCCACGCCGATTCCCAGGTCCGCGACGACCAGGACGGTCACGAGAAGCCAGTACGGCGTCCAGGATCCGATGGCGATCAGGGCGAGGGCGCCGATAGCGCCGATTCCCAGCCCGATGGCGGCACTCCATCGCGGTGTCGACGGGGTGAGGGGAAGGCGGGTGTAGAGAAAGTTGCCGACGACGAAGACGGCCATGATGGGCAGGATCTGGAAGCCGGCCTCGGTGGGGGTGGCCCCGCGTTCGGTTTGCAGCAGCAGGCCGAGGAGGAAGAAGACCGCGTAGAGCCCGAAGTTGAGGAGAAATCCGGCCGCGCTCGTCGCGAGGAATCGGGGCCGGGCGAGCAACGCCGCGGGGATGACGCGGGAGTGCGAGCGATGCTCCCACCAGGCGAAGCCCGCGGCAGAGAAGATCGCACACGCCAGGGCTCCGATGATCGGCGGGCTGGCCCACCCCCGGCCGCTGCCCTCGATGAGCGCGTAGGCCAGAAACGCCAGGGTGAGTCCGAGCAAGACGTGCCGTCCGGCGTGCAGCCGATCCCGGCCGACGCGGGCAGATGTTTCCACGCCAGGATCAGCGCGAGGATGCCGAGAGGGATGTTCAGGATGAAGATGCTTCGCCACCCGAATCCGCTCACCAGGAGACCACCGAGCACAGGTCCGAGGCCCGAGGCGGCCGCGCCCACGGTCGACCACCAGGCGATGGCGCGGGACCGTGCGGCGGTGTCGGGGAACGTCGTGGTCAGGAGGACGAGCGAGGCCGGCATGAACAACGCGGCGGCCGCTCCCTGCACCAGCCGAGCGACGATCAACCCTGCCGCACCCGGCGCCAGGGCGCAGGCGATAGACGCGATCACGAATGCCGTCAGCCCTGTCAGGAACACGGGTCGGGCGCCCAATCGGCCCGCCAGGGCGCCGGACAGGAGCAGCAGCGAGGCGAAGGTGATCAGGTATCCGTCGACGAGCCAGGTCGTGCCGCTCACGCTCAGGCCGAGGTCGTCGCGGACGGCGGCGGCGGCGATGTTGACGACCGTGACGTCGAGTCCGGCCATGAAGAACGACAGCACGATCGCCGTGAACGCCGCCAACGATCCTGTTCGCCGGGTTCTCCCCGGATCGGTTGCGGCCACGACGACTCCTATGGTTCAAGCTAAAATAGATATAGCTTGAACCATATCAGGTTGATGTTCATCGGGTAGAATGGGCGCATGGAGGGCGAAGACAGGACGCAGCAGGTGCGGATTCTGGTCCACGAGCTGTCACGGCGCTTGGACGACCACACGCGCACGGTCGTCGCCGACCTCGGACTGACCTTGCCGCAGGCGAGCGCGTTGCGAGACCTCGGCGAACCGCTGACGACGCGCGAGCTCGCCGAAAGACTCTCCTGCGAACCGTCGAACGCGACCTTCGTCGTCGACAAGCTCGAGAAGGCGGGCCTCGTTCGACGCGAACCTCACCCCACCGACCGGCGCTCTCGCTATCTCGTCCTCACGCCGCAGGGAATCACCGTCCGAAGCGCACTGCTCGAACGCGTGGATGCGGACGAACCGCTGGCACATCTCACCGACCGCCACCTCCGGGACCTCGAACGGACACTACGGCGGGCACTCGACCAGCCCGCCGAGGAGAAGCGCACCGTCGTTCGGGCTGCCGGTGCGACGAGCTGAGCGACGGCCCGTATGGTGACCACGGCGTCGGCGACTCCGAGGCGCGCTCTACGCTGAGGAGCATGGGAAGACCGCATCAGCAGGCAGTGGTCGACGGCGCGCCGGTGCTGGTCGCCCTTCCCGATGAAGGAGAGCGCAGCGGTCGGTTGGCGTTGTGGCTGCCGTTCCTCGGCGGTGCCAAGGAGAGCTACACCCCGGTGCTGGATCGGCTCGCGGATGCGGGGTTCGTCGCGGTAGGGATCGACCCGCGCCGGCACGGCGAGCGCGCCGACCTCCCCGCCGACGCACTGTTCCCGCTGGTGATGGGGAGCTTTCGCCAGACGATGTGGCCGATCCTCGGCGGTACCGTCCTCGATGCCCTCGCCGTGACGGATTGGGCCATCGACCGGTACGGCCTTGACGGGCGCGTGGTCGCCGGTGGGGTATCGATGGGTGGCGACATCGCCGTCGCGCTCGCTGGCATAGACGCCCGTGTTGAGCGCGTGGTCGGTATTGCGGCCACACCGGACTGGACCCGCCCCGGCATGACCGTCGTCGACGATCCGGCATCCGTGATCGATCAAGGGGAACCCGGCAGGCTCGGGGACTGGTTCTACGAACGTCTGGACCCGATCACCCACCTGCACTCCTACCGACGCGACGTCGAGATCCGCTTCGCCATCGGCGCCGCCGACACTCATGTTCCCGGTGAAGCCGCACGCCGCTTCGCGGACCTCCTCGCCGACATGCCCTCGGCTCGGATCGAGCTCGTCGAGCATGCGGGCCTCGACCACCTGGGCGTCGCCACCGACGAGCGGATCACCGCAGACGCGGTCACCTGGATCAGCCGGAGAATCGTCCCCGCAGGCGGGGACGGGAGTATCCGGCCGTCGCCGGGCGAGCCGTGACGACGTCATAGTGTTGGCGTCATGGTGCGAGTGCTGGCGGCGAGTGCGGTGATCACCGACGGTCGCGGCCGTGTGCTGCTCGTTCTGCGAGGGACGGAACCGGAGAAGGGATGCTGGTCGGTTCCGGGTGGCTCGGCCGAACCGGGCGAGTCGCCGGCCGAAACCGCGGCGCGGGAGGCGTTCGAAGAGACGGGCCTGCAGGTGAGCATCGGCGAGGAACTCTGGACGGCTGAGGTGCCCGCCGGCGATGGCCGTGTCTTCGAGATCCACGACTTCGCGGCGACGGTCGTCGGAGGCGTCCTCTCGGCTGCCGACGATGCAGAGGACGCGCGGTGGTTCACCGCGGGCGAACTCGACCGCGTGCCCCTGACCGCGGATCTGCGTACCTATCTCGCAAGAGCGGGAATCGTGCCGACGCTCTGACGGTCGGCGCCGCTCTGAGACGTGCCGAGACCTGGCGGCGCGATCCAGCGGCGCCGAGCATCCGGGTGGGCCCTGGGAATTGTGGGCGCGTGTGGGGGGATGCGGGGTGGTGAGGGAGCCACACGTGGCAAGTATTCGGTGGCGTCTGGGTAAGGACGCCAGCCCCCTCACCCGATCAGCGCCTCCAGGGGACCGCGCGCGAAGAACACCACGAAGCCGGCGGCGACGATCCACAGCAGCACGCTGATCTGTCGGACCCTGCCGGTGACTGCCCGGATCACGACCCAGCTGACGAAGCCTGCGCCGATGCCGTTGGCGATCGAATAGGTCATCGGCATCACGGTGATCGTGAGGAACACCGGGATCAGCGTCGAGAGATCCGTGAGGTCGATGTGGCGGATCTGCGCCATCATCAGCGCGCCCACGACGACCAGCGCGGCCGCGGCGATCTCGGTCGGCACGATCGTCGTCAGCGGTGACAGGAACATCGCGAGCAGGAACAGGATGCCGGTCACCGTCGTCGCAAGGCCGGTGCGGGCGCCCTCGCCGATGCCCGCGCCCGACTCGACGAACACCGTGTTCGACGAGGAGGAGGTCAGCCCGCCGGCGACGGCACCGATGCCCTCGACCACCAGCGCCGATCGCAGCCGTGGGAAGGTGCCGTCGGCATCCGCCAGGCCGGCCTCGCGCGACAGCCCGGTCATCGTCCCCATCGCGTCGAAGAAGTTCGTGAACAGCAGCGTGAACACGAGCATCACCGAGGCGAGGACGCCGATGCGACCGAACGATCCGAAGCTGATCTGCCCGACCAGGCTCAGATCGGGGATGCTGAGCCACTGCGACGGCAGCGTCGGCACCGTCAGCCCCCATCCTCCGGCCTCCTCGGTCGACGCGCCGAGGTGCCAGATCGCCTCCACGACGACGGCGACGATCGTGCCGATCACGAGACCGATGAGGATGCCGCCGCGCACTCGCAGCACCATGAGCGCCGCGATCAGCAGCAGCGTCAGCACGAACAGCAGCGTCGGCACGGTCGCCACCGAGCCGGAGATCCCGAGTCCGACCGGGGGCGATGACAGCCCGGTGGAGGTTGCGAAGCCGCCGTCGACGAAGCCGATGAACGCGATGAACAGGCCGATGCCGACCGTGATCGCGGTCTTCAGGGCCAGCGGCACGGCGTCGAAGATGAGCCGGCGCAGTCCGGTGGCGGCCAGCACCACGATCAGCACGCCGTTGAGCATGACGAGCCCCATCGCCTCGGGCCAGGTGACCTCGCCGACGACGTTCACGGCGAGGAAGGAGTTGATGCCGAGACCTGCGGCGAACGCGAACGGGAGCCGGGTGACGATGCCGAACAGGATCGTCATCACCCCCGCGGTCAGCGCGGTGGTCGCGGCCACCTGGCTGAAGCCGAGACTGTCGCCGGCGACATCCGCCGTGCCGGAGAGGATGATCGGGTTCAGCACCACGATGTAGGCCATGGCCACGAAGGTGACCAGCCCGCCGCGCACTTCCCCGAGGATCGTGGAGCCGCGTTTCGTGACCTCGAAGAAGCGGTCGATCGCGTTCGGCGCGGTGGATGGTGCGGGTGCTGCAGGGTGCATGGATCTCCTCCCCGCCGACGACGCTAGCGTGCCGGACGTGTGCGGCGCACCTCCGCGCATCTCTGCGCCGCCCCCGCGCGGCTGGCTGCGTTCCGCATCCGGTCCGTCACGATGCTGAGGAGATCCACGATCATGAGGGGTTCTTACTGGGCGGGAGGTCCTCGGAATCGCGGATCTCCTCAGGATCAAGGGGGGAGCGAGCGCGGAGAGAGGGAGAGGGGAAGGGGATCGCACAGAGAGGGAAGCAGAGAGGGAAGGGGATCGCACGGAGCGAGAAGGGGAGAACGGGAGGGGGATGCGGCCGCCGCCGCGCGCCGCCGGGCGCCGCCGCCGGGCGCGGATAGGGTCGTTGAGGCATGCAACGCGTCCTGGTCACCCTTCTCTCCGCGCTCGACGCGCTCGTCGCGGCCGTCGTCGGCGTCGCGATCGCGTTCGCACCGTTGACGGTGGTGTGGTTCATCGCGTTCGGTATGCCCGAATGGTCGGCGCTGTGGCAGACCGCGGCATCCGTCTGGCAGCTGGGTCATGCCGTCCCGTTGGACATCACGCTGCCCGAGTCGTATCTGGTGTCGGCGGGCATCGACGCCTCGCTGGCCCAGTTCACGCTCTCGCTCGCCCCGCTCGGCTTCGCCGTCATCACCGTGCTGCTGGGATGCCGCTCCGGCGTGCGGGCGGCGCGCGCCGGAGCCTGGCCGACCGGGGTGATTTCGGGAGCTGTGGTCTTTGCCCTCGCTGCGTTGCTGATCGGCTTCACCGGCGGCACCACGGTCGCGGCCGTGCAACTGTGGCAGGCGATCGGATACCCCGCGGCGTTCTACGCTGCGTCGCTGATCGTCGGGGCGCTGGTGGCCGCCTGGCGCGAGGGTGACGACGGCCCGATCGACCTGCTGCGCGATCGGCTCTCCCGCGCGGGCGGTGCCTGGTCTGAGGTTCCGGGGCTCATCGCCCGCGGCGTCGGGGTCGCGCTCGCCGGCCTGGCGGCGGCCGGTGCGCTGCTGTGCGCGGTCGCGCTGGTGCTCCGCGGCGGTCAGATCGTCGCGCTGTCCGAGTCGGCGAACCTCGACCTGCTGGGTGTGATCGTGGTCACGCTGTGCGAGGCGATGTACCTCCCGACGCTCGCGATCTGGGCGTTGTCATTCCTCGCCGGTCCGGGTTTCGCGGTCGGAACGGGCACGTCGGTCACCACCGCCGGCACGCAGCTCGGGGTCGTCCCCGGTATCCCGGTGCTCGGAGCCCTGCCCGAGTCGATCTCGCCGTGGCTGTTCGTGCTCGTGCTCGTACCCGTCGGGGTCGGCGTATTCACGGGATGGATGCTGCGCGCTCGCATCGCCGCCGCGGCCGAGACCGTTCCGGTGCGGCTGGTCCTCGTCGCGGGCGTGGCGGTGCCGACCGCGCTCGCCGTGCTGGTGGCCTGCGTGCTGGCGTCGGGGTCGATCGGACCCGGACGCCTCACCGCGCTCGGGCCCGCGGCGTGGGCGGTCGCGCTGGCCGTGCTCGTCGAGGTGGGGCTCGGCGCCGGCATCCTGCTCCTCGGGCCGCGTCCTCGCGCTCGGTGACGATCGTTGCCGCCGCTAGACTGACCGGGTGCTTACGGTCGCCGTCCTTATCTCCGGGGGCGGATCGAACCTGCGGGCCCTGCTGGAGGCGGCATCCGATCCCGCCTACCCGGCTCGGGTGATCGTCGTCGGCGCCGATCGGGAGGCCGACGGTCTCGCCCATGCCGAGGAGTTCGGCATTCCCAGCTTCGTCGTCCCCTGGCCCGGTGCCGACAGGCGCGACGCCTGGGGCGAGGAGCTGAACGTCCAACTGCGGGCCTGGCGGCCCGATCTGGTCGTGCTGAGCGGACTCATGCGCCTGGTTCCGCCGGCGGTTGTCGCCGAGTGGTCGCCGAGGCTGATCAACACCCACCCCGCCTATCTGCCCGAGTTCCCCGGCGCCCACGCCGTGCGCGACGCGCTCGCGGCGGGCGCCGCCTTGACCGGGGCGAGCGTCATCGTCGTCGACGACGGCGTCGACTCCGGCCCGATCCTGGCGCAGGAGCGCGTGGGGATCCTGCCCGGCGACGACGAGTCCCGCCTGCACGAACGCATCAAACCTGTCGAACGGCGCCTGTTGATCGACGTCGTCCGCCGCATCGCGACCGGCGAGCTCGAGCTCGCCGCCGCGTCCTGATCCATCCACCACCCGAGGAGGTCCCCATGGCCGGGCCCAGCCACGATCCGTCCCTCTACCGCGACCGCGACCTGGTGCCGATCCGGCGCGCGCTGGTCGCCGTCAGCGACAAGACCGACCTGCTGCGGCTGGCCGAGGCGCTCGTCGCCGCCGGCGTCGAGATCGTCTCCACCGGTGCGACGGCGAAGACCATCCGGTCAGGCGGCCACCCCGTGACGGATGTGTCCGCGGTGACCGGCTTCCCCGAGTCGCTCGACGGTCGGGTGAAGACGCTCCACCCGGGGGTGCACGCGGGCCTGCTCGCCGACCTCCGCCTCGAGGACCACCAGCGGCAGCTCGACGAGCTCGCGATCGCGCCGTTCGAGCTGGTCGTGGTCAACCTCTACCCGTTCGTGCAGACGGTGGCCTCGGGGGCGACCGGCGACGCCGTGGTCGAGCAGATCGACATCGGCGGGCCGGCGATGGTGCGCGCCTCTGCGAAGAACTACGCGAACGTCGCGATCGTGGTCTCCCCGGAGGGCTACCCCGCGATCATCGAGGCGATCGGTGCCGGCGGCACGACGCTCACCCAGCGCAAGGAGCTCGCGGCACGCGCGTTCGCGCACACCGCCGAGTACGACCGTGCGGTGGCGACCTGGTTCGCCGAGGCCACGCTGGTCGAGGAGGAGCTGCCCGCCCACCTCACGATCCAGGCCGAGCGGCTCGCAACGCTGCGTTACGGCGAGAACTCGCACCAGCGCGCCGCGATCTACAGCCGCATCGGCGGGCACGGCATCGCACAGGCGACGCAGCTGCAGGGCAAGGAGATGTCGTACAACAACTACGTCGACGCGGATGCCGCCCTGCGCGCCGCGTTCGATTTGATCAAGCCCGCGGTCGCCATCATCAAGCATGCGAACCCGTGCGGCATCGCCGTCGGCGCCCCCAACGCGCTCGATCCGATCGCCAGCGCCCACCTGCGTGCGCACGAGTGCGACCCGGTGTCGGCGTTCGGCGGGGTGATCGCCGCGAACCGCACCGTGACGCTGAAGATGGCCGAGAACCTGCGTGACATCTTCACCGAGGTCATCGTCGCGCCCGACTTCGAGCCGGAGGCGCTGGCGGTGTTCCGCGAGAAGAAGAACCTGCGCGTGCTGCAGCTTCCACCGGACTGGAAGCAGGAGCCGATGGATGTGCGCCTGGTCTCCGGGGGCCTGCTCCTGCAGGACGCCGACCGCTTCCCGGACGAGATCGAGTCCCTGGTGGACTCGTGGCAGCTGGTGACCGGTCAGCGTCCGGCCGACGAGCAGCTGTCGAACCTCTCGTTCGCGTGGAAGACGTGCCGCGCGGTCAAGTCGAACGCGATCGTGCTGGCGAAGAACTCCGCCACGGTCGGCATCGGCATGGGGCAGGTCAACCGGGTCGACTCGTGCCGTCTGGCGGTCGAGCGGGCGGGGGAGCGGGCGGCCGGTGCGGTCGCGGCATCCGATGCGTTCTTCCCCTTCGAGGATGGACCGCAGATCCTCCTCGATGCCGGCATCACGACGATCATCCAGCCGGGAGGATCCGTGCGCGACGACGAGGTCATCGCCGCGGCTCAGGCTGCGGGCGTGACGATGTACTTCACCGGGGAGCGGCACTTCTACCACTGAGCCGCGGATGCGGCGACCGCTCGGGCCTGGGGAATCAGGGAGAGCGGCGCCGCGTCTCGCGGGCGCGGATCTCGTCGACCGGTCGGGCGGTGTCGGCCCAGACGGCGGCGTAATCCATCGCGTCGGCGGCTATGCGCACCGGCACCTCGGCCGGCAGCAGGGAACGCAGCGTCGTCAGCGCCCGGTGCAGCTCGGCGGACCCGAACCACGATCCGAACGGCAGTTCGATGCGGCCGGGCACGACGCCGTCGGGCGTCGGACGGAAGCGGTGCACGCGGCTCTCGGGGTCGGTGGCCCCGCGGACATCGACGATGCCGACCACCAGGTCGGCGGTGTTCAGCCCGGCGCGCAGCAGGATCCGCCCGGTGAACCCGGAGATGCCGCGCGAGGCCTGTAGCCGCAGCGACGGCCCGCGGTCCTGCGCCCAGACGCCGCTGATGTCGCCGAGGGGGATGCGCACGGTGTCGCCGACGATGATGCTCTCGGTGCCGACGGCGAGTAGTTCGCCGTCGGCACCGAGCAGCCGGTCGGCCTTCGCCGCGATTCGCCGCACCCGAACGAACACCAGGACACCGAGCACGAGCAGGATGAGGGCCGCCCAGGACAGTGAGCCGCGCGTGGTCGCCGCCCATGGCGGGAACAGGACGAAGGCGGCGACGGCGACCAGCGCGAGCCCGGCAGTCCAGATCGTCGTGGTGCGCCGCGCGCGACCGGCGTCGGCCCGTCGTTCGGCGGCCGCAGCGAAGATCACGGGGAGCATCAGGACTCCCTCCTCACCTGCCGGAACGCCTCGCGCACCTCGCCGCCCGGTGTCCGGTAGTGATCCGCGAAGGCCTCGCGGTACACGTCGTAGTCGGCGCCCGCGAACTCGACTGCGGGCCAGTCCACGCCACGGGTCTTCTCGCGCGACAGGCACACGAAGGCGACACGGTCGGCGTCGGCCGACCATCCCTGCACCATGCAGTTGCCGCGAGGCAATTCGTGGAGGGTGCCGATCTGGTCGCGGTCGCGGGTGCGGAGCCGGTCGTAGAAGCTCTGCGCCTGCTCGATCGTGGCGGCGAACGCGCCGTGGTAGGTGCGGAGAAGGCGTGTGCCGGTCGCGGCGAGGAAGAAGATCCGTGAGGTCAAGAAGAACGACAGGAACGCGATGAGCGCCAGCGGCGGCAGGCCGAGGATGCCGATCAGCACGCCGAAGTGCGACCCGATCCGCTGGTTCAGGGTGACGCCGCCGGTCGCGGCGAACTCCTCCCGCAGTTCCTGCGCGTTCAGCACGATGTAGAGCCAGAAGAGCATGACGAGGGCGGCGGCGATGACGCCGATGCAGATCCGCGCCGGGCTGCGGCGGCTGCGCACAGCGGGGTGGCGGCGCAGAGCCGTGGCGATATCGGGGTTCTTGCGGCTCACTCGGTCACCTTAGCTGTGCAGTGAGACGACGGCACCGACTTCTCCGAGCCAGAGGACGTCGCCGTCGGCGATGGGGGTGGGCGTCTCATCGAGGCGGGTGCGGCGCCCGCCCCGTTCCAGTTCGCTGCCGTTCCGGGAGCCGGCGTCGCGGATGCGGATGCCGTCGGCGTCGAGGTCGAGGAAGGCGTGTGCGCGTGAGATCGAGCGGGTGGGATCCTCGATCGATACCGATTGCCGGCCGGAGTTGCGAGCGACATCGGCGGGGTTGCGGCCGATCACGGCGGAGCCGCCGATGCGGACGCGCTCTCCGGTGCTGAAGGAAAGCACGAGCCCGGTCGCCGTCGTCGCCGACTCGCGGGCCTCACGGCGTCGCATTGGTGCTGCCGTGCCCGTCGAATTCGGCACGGCCGGATTCGATGCGGATGTCGTACCGGAGTGAGTCCCGGGTGCGGCAGGCGGCAGGACGCCCAGCTCGGTTCGGTAGACGCGGTCGATGTCCTCGCCGGCGGATGGTCCGGCGGCTGGGGGCGGCGTCCACACCATCTGCCGTGGTGCGGATCGCGTCTGCTGCACGATCTGGCCGCAGTCCAAGCAGTACGACGAATTGGGCAGCACGTGGGCACTACAGTAGGGGCATCCCGCCCGCGTAGGGGCCTCGAGCGTCATCACTGCCTCACATCCGCGGCGCGCGCCGGCATCCATCCACCGTCGACGAATGCCGCTCCGAGTCCGGGGGAGCGGCCGCCCATCATCGTCTTCGGTATCTGCAACCCGAACAGCGTCGTGCCCACCATCGGATTCGTCGCGCCGAGCACGATGCCCGCACGGTGCCGTTTGGCGGCGGGGAGGGCGCCGCCGAACAGGGTCGACACGGCCTCGCTCTCCACCGCGACCGCGATGGAGACCCGTGCGGATACGCCGGAGATGCCGGACTCCACCGGCGTCTGCTTGAGCGTCTCCGCGTCGTCGACGATGACCGTCACGGGTCCTTCGGGGTGTCGCAGTATCAGAGAGTCGACGGCGGTGGCGACGGCTCCCGCCTCGGTTGCCGCGTCGGCGAGCACCTCGATGCCGAATCGGGCGGCCGTCTCGGTGAGCACCGACGCGCGGGGTGCGATCACCAGCGCGCCACGCCCGGCCTCGTGCAGCTGCGTCATCAGCGCGGCGAGCACGGTGGAGCGTCCGGTGCCGCGACCGCCCGCGGCGACGAAACCCGTCAGGGTCTGCCACGCCACCGTCAGGCGGGATAGCTCGTCGCCACCGACCGCGTAAACAGGCCCCTGTCCCGGCAGGCCGGGAAGCACCGGAAGTTCGCCCGCGGCGGCGAGCCCGATGTAGCTGGGCAGCGGATCGACCCGGAACGCGCGGGGGAGCAGCGCCAGCTGCGGAAAGCGGTCGTAGTACTCGCGGGAGCGTTCGATGACCGTGCGCAGACGTTTCCCCTGACCCTCTCCGCTGGTGTCTCGGCCGAGGATCACCAGCTGGGCCTCGTTGGCCTCACCGCCGAACAGCGCCCGTCCGGGGACCAAGGCAGGCAACTCGCGCAGCATCACCCCTGCCGCGCGATAGTCATTGGGGTCCCGCATGGGCAGCAGGTAGACCGCGTCGATCGCGCTGGCGATCTTGTCGCCGGTGAACGTGCGGTCTGCGGTGATGATCACGCGGATACCCGCAGAAGGGCCTTCCCGCAGCACCCGCATGATCTGTTCGCGAACGCTCAGCAGCTGATCCGCGCCCAGACCGGCGACCAGTCGTTCCCAGCCGTCGACGGCGAAGATGGCGTACGGCAGCGCGGCGTCGGGCGCGGCACCCCGGCGCTGCTCCCCGATGCTTCCCACTCCGGCTGCCGAGAGCGTCGTTTGACGGTGCTCCAGCTCCGACAGCAGTCGGTCCAGCAGTCGCGGCAGCCGCTGCGTGTCGGTCGGGGTGATGACTGCGCCGGTGTGGGGCGCTTCCGCCAGGGGCAGGAGCGCGCCGTTGCCGTAGTCGGCGATGTAGAGGTGCAGATCGGCGGGCGTGTAACGCGTGATGGCCTGTCCCAGGATGCCGCGCAGCGTCGTCGTGCGGCCAGAGCGCGCCCCGCCGATGAAGAGAAGGTGGCCTTCCGATGCCGGGTTCCACAGCAGCGGACGCTGGGTCTGTTCGGCCGGGAGGTCCTGCATCCCGAGGACGATAGCCCCGTCGGGGACATGCTCGGAGCGGAAACGGTCCAGGGTGAGCACAGGGGGGAGCGGCACGAGCCACGGCGAGGGGTTGCGCTCGATCCCACCGGCGGCGGCCGCGTCGATAGCCAGGTCGACGAGGGCACGCAGGTCGGTGTCGTCGTGGTCGACCGGGCCGGTCGCTCCCGGGGAACGCGGGAAGCGGACCGGCTGGCCCAGATCCTCCCAGTGCAGCTCCGCGACCGACAGGGCGGTGCCCTCCGCCGGCGTCGCGCCCCGCCGCAAACCGGCCACCCGCGCGGTCTGGAAGGCGGCGGGCAGACCCCCGGACGTCGAGCGCACGAACCCGCGCCCCCGCAGCGACGGCGGGATCGTCGCCGCGTCCGGGGCTCCCAGCACATCGGTCGAGTCTGCGCGGTCAGTCACCCGCAGCGCCACCCGCAGGTTGATGTTCGACTGCATCTCGGGGGTCACCACTCCCGAAGGGCGCTGAGTGGCCAGGATCAGATGCACGCCGAGTGATCGCCCCACGCGAGCGATGCGCACCAGGCCGGTGATGAACTCCGGCAGCTCCGCCCTCAGCTCCGCGAACTCGTCCACGACCAGCACCAGCCGGGCGAGCCGGTTGCGGGAGGCCGTGTCCGGGTCGCGCGTCCAGGCGGCATCCACATCCTTCGCCCCCATGTCAGAGAGCACCCGTTCACGCCGTTTGAGCTCCGCGTCGAGGCTGGCCAGTGCCCGCTCGGTCTCGCGGGCGTCGAGGTTGGTGACCATGCCGACCGTGTGCGGCAGGCGCTCGCAGTCGGCGAACGCGGATCCGCCTTTGTAGTCGACCAGAACGAAGTTCATCGCATCGGGCCGGTTGGCCAGGGCGAGCGAGACGACAAGGGTCTGCAGGAACTCGGATTTGCCCGAGCCTGTCGTCCCCGCGATGAGCGCATGCGGGCCGTCGGCGACCAGGTCGATCGCGAACTCGCTCTCGGCGGTCGCTCCCACGCTCACGAAAGAGCGGCGAGGGGAGGCGTTCCAGTGCTCGAGCAGTGCGGGTGCGTCGTCGAGATCGACGGCGAGAACGTCCACCAGGCGCACGGACGAGGGGAGCATGCGCTCGTCACCGGCGGCGGAGACGTGCTCGATCGAGCAGAGCGAGCGCGCGATCGTCGTCGAGTCGGCAAGGGACAGCCCGTCGAGCAGCACCGCGGGCACGAAGCGGTCGGCGGTCTCCAGCCGACCGAGCGACGGATCGAGGTCGTCAACGACGAGCAGGCTGCGGCACTCTTCGGGGAGCCGCGTCCGGTCGGAGTCGATCGCGATCACATGCACGCCCACTGCGGTGCCGTCGCGGAGCAGATCGGTCATTCCGGGCAGGCGCCGCAGGTCGCGGGCACCGTCGATGAGCACCAGGACCTGTGTGCCGGCGCCACCGCCGCGAAGCCGGTTCTGCACCAGCGCGGTCAGCTCGCGCAACCTGTCGCGGCGCGTGTCGTCCGTGTTGCCGAGCAGCGCGACCGGCCCCACCGTGGGGTCGAGGTGGGGCAACCACGACAGCCAGGACCATTCGGCCTCCGCGTCGTCCTCGCACAGCGCGACCAATTGAAGGTCACGGGGCGAACGCAGTGTCGCGATCGCGGCCAGGAGCGCGCGGGCCACCGACCGGGTCGCCACGGCCGCTCCGGCGATACCGACCGGTCCCGCGCCGAGGTTGACCGCGATCGGGGCCGGCGAGACGTCGACTCGCAGCACGTCGTCGCTGCGTGAACCGCCCTGGAACTGCACCGACAGCGGCACCTCCCCGGCACCGACTCGGAACTGAAGGGCATCGGCGTCCGCGGTGCGGCGCTCCCACAGTCGTGCGGAGGGTCCGGTCGCGATGTCGCGCACGTGCAGCGGATCGGGGTGGTCGTGCCAGCTTTCGACGCGCTGCACGCGGATGATCTCCGCGATCCGCTCCTTCGTCGTGCGGACTTCCTCGGCCCACTCCGCGTCGGTGCGCTCTCCCTTGCGGGCGGCCAGCCGCCGGTTCATCACATATGAGCCGACGACCATGATCGGCGACGCTGCGGCCATCATCAGCATGATCGGCCGATTGAACACTAGCGCCATGGTCACTCCGAGAACCACGGGGATGATCGCCGACAGCCACGGCAGCGGTGAGGTGTCCGAGTCATCGGGACGATCCCCGGGAAGTGTCACCAGGGGCGGCGTGGCAGGGCGGACGATGCGGGAGGGGCGGTTGAAGCCGCGCATGCCCTGGGGGTCCTTGGTGATGTCGGCGTCCGATGCGGGAGTCAGTCCGATGCGCAGCAGCGTCGAACCCAGCTGCAGCAGGTCGATCGGTGCGAACGGCGTCGAGCCCGTCACCGGGGTGCCGTTGCACAGCACCGTTGCTCCGGATGCGGGTTCGATCATTCCCCGTAGCGGACGCGGTCTGCCGGGCGCGGCGGGCTCGTCGAAGGCGACGACGATGCGGGCGTGCACATCCTGCAGGTGCCGGTCCGCGATGCGTACGGTAGCGTTCGTGCCCGACCCGACGAGAACCTCCCCGCCGGAGCCGAACGACACCTGTTGACCGGCGAAGGGGCCGCCCACGATCTCGATGCGGGGAGTGCCCGCGACCGGTGTCGAGACGGCCGGCTCGGGCACGACGGCCCCGTTGAGCACCGGAGACTCCGAAACGGCGACGCCGGTCGCGGTGTCGGAGGGAACACCCGTCAGCGCAGGCACCGGCACCCCGATCGCGGCGGCGAGCTGGTCCACCCGGGTGTCGTCGTCGACCTTCACCAGGACGGTGCGTTCCGCGTCGGGTGAGGCGATGGTCAATCGCATGACTGCTCCTGGATCGTCGGGGTCATCGTGCACCGGTCTCGTCCATGAGCGCGGTGAACGCGCTGGTCGCGCCGGTGGTGGGCTCGTCCGCCGATTCGGTCGGTGCGGGCAGCGAGATCGTCAGGGCGGCATCGCTCGCGCCGACCCCCGGGGCCAGCGACGGCGAGTCGGGGATGCCGTAGGTGACCGTCGCGCGCGCCTGGCGCCCGTTCGCGTCGGTGACCTGCACGGAGAACTGGTCTGTCGTCGTTGCAGCCGTCGGCGTGTAGACGATCCCGCCACCGGGGGTGCAGTCGAGCATGCCGAAGATGGGCGTGCCGCAGGAGACGAGCGTGAGGTGCGAGCCGTCGAGACTCACTGCGACGTCGCTGAGAGCGTAGCTCGTCGCGGCCGTCGGCATCGGTTCGCTCAGATGCAGGCCGAGAATATCCGCGTCGTCGTCCGCGACAACGTGGAACGTCACGAGGAACGTCTTGGTCCCCTGGCCGAGGTCGTCGGTCAGCCGCAGCGAGATCTGCGCCGTTCCGGTCTGCGCGGCCGCGAACACCATATGGGAGCCGGTGACCAGGGCGTTCCCCGCGGTCGTGGGTTCCACGCCGAGCACCTGGATCTGCGCGGTGCCGGGCGTGCAGGATGCACAGCTGAGCGACAGATCGGACAGGCCGATGAGGGTGCGCGAGCCCACCGGGATCGGCAGCGCGAGGTCGGTGTCGGTGGCGTCGGGGGCGGCGGGCTGGGCGAGGCGGATGACGTAGTCGACCGAGATGGAGGTCGGGCCGCGCCGCAGCGGCACGGCGACACGCGCGACGGCCTGGTCCATGGCGCCCTGGGCGTCGACCGTGAACGATGTCGAGGTGCAGGCGGTGACCAGCGGGGTCGCCCCGGTCAGCGCGCCGCAGTCGGCGAACTCCCATCCGTCGGCGGGTTTCACCTCCAGCGACCCGGTGCGCGGCACCTCCACGACGCTGGGACCGCTGGCATCCTGCAGCGGATCGTCGGTCGCGACGGCCAGCGCCGCGGGACTCGCGAGCAGGGACGAGGCGGCCGCCGCCATGACCGCGCAGGCAGCAACGACGCGCTGGAATCGTCGCATTCGTCCCCCCGGTCGTCGTCGGTCTCGTCGCTGATTATCGTAGGTGGTGCCCGTGAACCGGGCGGAAGGGGGTGCGGATGTCCACGCATATCGACCTCGGCACGGCGCCCGGGCAGCCGATTCTCACCGCTGGCGGGGAGGGCGTCGCCTTCCAGGCTGCGGTCACCGTGCTTCCCGAGCTGGAGGAGGCGGCCGCGCGGCCGCGGACCATCTGGCGCCATCCCGCCTTCATCGTCTCGCTTGTTCTGGCGGGGCTCGCGGTGATAGCCGCCGCGGTGATGCTGGTGCTCTCCCTGGTGCTCGGAGGATCCCACGGCGCGGTCTCGGATGCGGCGCTCAGCGAGGCCGGGGGCAACCTTCACCTGACCTGGAACTCCTCCGGAGCGGTCGAGCTCTACGTCCTGACCGGATCGAGCACGCTCGACGCGTCGCAGCTGGTTGTGGGCACCGACGAGGCGTGGATCCCGTCGGCGCTGGGCGTCTACGATCAGAGCTCGTGCTTCGTGATCCGCCCTCAGGGGACCAGCGGTGAGGTGTCGGCGGCGGTCGATGCGCTGGCGGCGCAGGGTGCGGCGAGCGTGTGTGTCCGGGACGCCGCGAGCCAATGACCCGACGCGGGCGCAGGGCGTATGTGGGCGCTGCCGCGGTGGTCCTGACCGTGGGGCTCGCGTCGTGCGCCTCGTCGGCTCAGACATCCGCCGGGTCGCCCACGCCGACCTGGTTCGACGCGACGGACGCCGCCGCGCTCGGCGCGGACGGCAACGGGCTGTGGCTGCAGGACGGCACGACCGCGGCTGCGCAGGTGATCGCCGCAGCCCGTGAGGGCGGAGCGGTCACCGTCACCGCGCATGTGCAGGAGCAGACGACGGATGCCGATGGTGCCGTCAGCACCGGTCGCTCGCTCGATCTGACCCGCGCCGGCGACGCCGACGCATATCGGCTCTCGTTCAGCCTGGGGGACCAGAGCGGGGAGCTGGTGCGCATCGGACAGCAGGTGTGGGCGCGCGGCAACGCGTCGTTCGCCGCGCACTACGGCCTGCCCGACTATGGCGGATTCTCGTGCGTCCTGGTCTCGTCCGCCGTCGTGACCGAGCTCGCCCCGCTCACCGACCCCGGCGAGCTGCTGACGGCTGCGCTGACCGGTCTGGAGATTGGTGTGCTCGCCCCGGCGGCCGACGGCGACACGGCGAGTCTCGTGATCGGCACGGGGGGAGCGCCGATCGGCAGCGTCGACGTGGCCTCGACCGGGGCACCGCTTCCGCTTCATCTGGTCGCCGCCGACGCGACAGGAACGGTGGAAGCCGACTTCGCCTGGGGGTCGGTCGAGAGCGTGACTGCCCCCGATGAGGCGATCGAGTGCGGTTAGGATCGCGGCCATGGACGACGTCATCCGACAGGAGCGCTGCGCGCTCGTTGCCGCAGCGGTCATTGAGTTGATGCCCGCCGTGATCGAGGGGAAGTCCGACGCGGCCCGGCTGCGCGATGCGCTGGGGCCGATCTCCGCCATCTCAGCGGTGGTGGCGCAGGGCTCCGACGGCATCGCCGATCCGGCCTATCAGACGTGGCTGCGGGTCGCGGCGGCGAACCTGGCGCGGATGGAGGCGGCCGTGCGTTCGGGCGATGCGGATGCGGCGTTCGCCGCCCTGCGGGATCCCGAGGCGGGGCTCGTGCTGCTGTCCGCCGGCTGTGCCGGCTGCGCCGGTTGGTGATCTCGAATCGTTACAGTTCGATGAGAAGTTCGGGGGATCACCGGGTCGACGGTGCTCGTCAATGTCAAGGTGGGATCAGCGTCCGTTCTCGTGGGGGGACGGAATCGGCGCACCGCCCGGGTGCGTCGTTCTGATCGTGAGGAGAACACCATGGCCGAGATTCGTGTCACTTCGGAGTCTCTCGCCGGCGTCGCCGGCCAGCTCTCCAGCGGTTCGCAGTCGATCGAGTCGCAGCTGACGAACCTGAAGTCTCTCGTTGACGGACTGGTCGGCGGTGACTGGTCCGGCAGTGCGTCGCAGTCATTCAACGAGCTGTACGGACAGTGGGATCAGGCTGCTCTGCAGCTCAAGGAGTCGCTCCAGGGCATCAGCGAACTGCTGAACCAGGCATCCCTCAGCTACGAGGACTCGGAACACCAGATCGCCTCGACGTTCCAGGGCTGAGGGGTCGTCGATGCCGCGGTGCAGCCGTGGCCGAGGATGGGGGTGAGTCATGTCGACGTTCCGTGTCCGCGCCAGCAGCCTGGGAGAGGTGGCGGCGCAGCTGACCGGGGTGGTTGCCGTGTTCGACGGCCACGTCGCGTCCGTATCGGGGTCGGTCGCGGCGGTGTCCGGGTCGACCTGGCTGGGGGCCGATCAAGAGGCGTTCGCCGAGCGTTTCGCCAGCTGGCAGCAGACGACCGAGCTGGTTCGTATGTCGTTGACGACGTTAGCTGCTCAGCTGGTGGCGGCCGAGGCGGCGTACACGTCGGTGGAGTCCACCGTGCAGTCGGGGCTCGTGCGCCAGCGGCAGGCCAACGAGACGGTCGTAGAAGTCGTCGAAGAGGTCGATGAGTCCGTCGACACGGGGCTCGACCGTATGCATGCCGCCGACAGCACGACGACGCAGACGGCTACGGTGGGCGCGGCGCTGACCGCGCGCAGCGGCCGCAATGACGTGCAGGGCACCGTTGCCGCGGTGCGGCCGTCGAGCGCGGAGGGCGGCGACGATGAGTGAGCAGGTCGCTGACACCGACGCGCTGCGGGCGATGAACGAGGCACTGACGGAGATGATTTCGTACGCCGATGCCTTGCGGGCGGGCGCATCGGTGTTCGCGTACATGTTGCCGGCGGAATGGCAGGGGTCGGCGTTCACTCGGTTCCTCACGACGTTCGAAGCGTGGGCCACATCGGCATCCGCGTTGGCCGACGAGACCTCGCAGTTACAGGCGCACGCCGAGCATGTGCTGACCGCGTACGAGTCGGGGATTGAACAGCTCGACGGACTCTGGTCCACGTATCGCGCGCAGATCGGCGCATAAGCACGGCGGGGCGTCCCGCGGAAAGGAAGTTCTCAGTGCTGGTCCGACTCGATACGGCGGCGGTGGCTGTCGACGCCGATGATCTCGGTTCAATAGCCACGAACGTCTCCACCGCGACCACGACCTTGGTGTCGTCGTTGAATGCCTGCTCCGGCATGGCCGGCATCGACCCGATGGCGGAGGAGTTCGCACAGGGGTCGGCCGAGGAGGGCGGCTATGACCTGTCGGCCGGCACGATGGCCGACACCGGGGTGACGCTTGCGCAGGTGGTCGCGGGGCTCGAGGCGCAGGTGCTGGGGCTCGCTGCAGGGTATCGCGCGGTGGAGCTGGCGGGTGCGTCCACAGGCGATAACGCGTTCGCCTCGATGAGTGCGACGTCGGTTGCGGCGTCGTGCCTGGCGGTTTCCAGTGCGCTCGGCGATGAGAATCGTGGGACGGCGCTGGGCGATATCGAGCAGTGGATCGAAGATTTCCTCAAGGACAGTGCGGGGATCGTCATCCCGACGGCGGATACGGCCAAGGTGGGGCGCGCGGCGTCGGCGTGGGATGCGTTCGGCACGTCGTTGACGCAGGCGCAGTCGCAGGTGTCGGCGGCATTGCCGGTGGTGCTGGCCGCTGATTTCCCGCAGCGGGCGGATGTGTCGGCGTCTCGGGACCGGATCGCGCAGCTGTTGTCGGATGCGTCTGCGGATGCAGGCAAGCTGGCGCAGGGGTGCCGGGATTTCGTGACCAATGTCGACAGCATCCGGGACGAGTTGCGGTCGATGATCGCGCAGTTGGCGCTGGAGATCGCGATCGATATCGGCGTGGGGGTCGCCCTGTCGTTCTTCACATTCGGGGCGGGCGCGGTGGCGGGTATCGCGAAGGCCGCCGAGACGGTGGTGAGCTGGATCGTCCGGTTCGTGGAGGTCGTCAGCCGCTTGAAGGGGTTGGTGCAGGCGGCGAAGGTGCTGATGGCGCTGGCGCGTCGTGGCACGATGGAGGTCATCAAGGGGACGATCTCGGGCACGGTGGCGAATGCGGGGTCGTCGCTGGCGTTCGGGAACTTCAGCTGGTCGAATCTGGGCGGTGCGGCGATCGCGTCGGGGATCGGCGGGGTGTTCAGCGCGCCGTTCGCGAGCGTGGGCAGCAGGATCGTGTCGCGTACTGGTCGGGTTGCCGCGATATCCGGGGTGGGTGCGGTCACCGGGGGTGTCGGCGGTTTCGCGGGTGACTTCGTGGCGTCGCAGGTGACGGGGCAGCAGTTCAACGCCGTGATGTCGGTGCTGGGCGGCACGGTCGGTGGTGCGGCGGGCGGCGGTCTCGGCAACATCCGTGCGGCGCATGCGGGTGACGGAATCTCGACATCGGCAGGCGAGATCGGCGCGTCGGGCACCGGTGGTTCGGGTGCGGCGGATGCGGGTCTTGCGTCGGGTGGCGAGGCCGGGACGTCGGGTGATGCTGCGGGTTCGTCGGCCAGCGGTGCGGGCGGAGCCGGGTCCGGGGGAGCGGCAGCGGGGTCTGGCGGTGCTGCGGCCGGGTCTGGTGCGGCGGGTTCGACCGGCTCGGGCGGTGGCGTCAACACGCCGGATGTGCCGGCGGTCGGCGGCGCGTCATCGGGCGGCGGCGGTTCTTCGCATGGCGGCGGCGGTGCTGCCGCGCACACGACCGTGGACGCGCCGAGCGTCGGTCAGGGGGACGTCTCCGGGCAGGGCTCTGGCGCGGGTCAGGGTGGTGCGGCCTCGGGCGGTGCGCAGTCCTCGGGCGGTGCGCATGCGGTCACGATCGGTGACGGGCACGTGGACGTTCCCGCCCACCTGGACACCTCGGCGGGCACCGGTGCGGCGGCTTCTGGCGGCAGTACGCACGTGGCCGACGGCGACACGACGACCGGGACGGCGGATGCGGCATCCGGCGGAGCCGTGCACGATACGGCGGCACCCGCCTCGAGTGACGTCGATGCTCCTGCCAACTCGCGTGATGCTGAGGCGGCGGCGACGGGGACGGGTGACGAGGTCGAAGCGTCGACGACCGTGCACGACGGTAGCGTGACGACGACACATGACGGTAGCGCCGCACCCACGTCGCATGACGACGCCGCGACCGTGATGTCCGATGGCGGTAGTCATATCGCTGGAGATGTCAGCCATCCGGATGTGTCGGCGACGAACGCTCATGTGGAGATGGACGGTCAGAGCGACTACACATCGTCGATCGACGGACTCGACAGCGATGGATCCAGCCCACATGTGCCCGAGCACACAAACTTGTCGGCACCTCTGCCGCATCAAGGCGCTGACGCGCCGCAGCTTCCTCCGCGTGAGCTCGCCGCGATCAACGATGAGTTCCGGCTGGCGAACGGCGAAGTCGACCCGAGCCGCATCGGCGATTGGGCTCAGAAGATGTCCGATGCTTATCCGGCGCTGACCCCTGAACAGGTCCGGGGAATCTACGACTACACGACCGACCCAGGATACGAGGCGATGAACCCGTACCTGAGGGACCTGTTGAGCAATCCTCCGGCGGATGTTGCCGGGCTTGAGACCCGGATCACGAACACGACCGAGGGACTTGCCAACCTCCCGGCCGCGCCGTCGCTGGGGGCGCCCTACACGCGGGGTGTCGGGATCACCCCGGATTTCCTGGATCAGTTCACGGTCGGGGAGCGTTGGTCGGATCCCGCGTTCATGAGTGCCTCGAACGATGCGTCGGTAGCGGATAGGTTCGCGACTAATGCTGTGGATAGGGGCGAGACTGCCGGCGTCATCACGATCGATGCGCAGACGCCGGTGGAGGTCTCGCCGTTCTCGCGTTATCAGCATGAGTCCGAGTTCCTGTTCCAGCGCGGTACCGAGTTCGAGGTCGTGAGCAAGGTGTTGGACGAGGATCAGATCTGGCGGGTTCATTTGCGGGAGGTTGTGCGGTGAGTGGGTGGGTGGTGCCGTCTGATGGGGTGTTGTGGGCGGGGTTGAATGCTCATATGTTTGCGGTGTTCGGTGGGCATGTGGGGGTGGTGAAGATGTTGAAGGCGCCGGATGAGGGGGTGGCGGCGGCGAGGTGGGGTGCGAGGGTGCGTCCGGTGTTGTCGGGGTTGGCTGGGCGGCTTCCGGTGTCTGAGGTGGGTGCGGTGTTGTGGTCGGTGGGGGATGGGGTGAGCCTGCAGTTCGATGTGGGCTGGGTTGAGGTTTTGGTGGGTGGGGTGCGGCGGGTGCGGACGATGATTTTGAATCGGCCGGTCGCGGTGACGTTGGTGGTGGTGGGTTGGCAGCGGTGGGGGAGTGCGTGGACGGCGGAGTTGCTGGCACGGCCCTCGAGTCATCCGGTGGTGCCGCGGGTGACGGCGAATGATGTGGAGGAGTACCCGTGGGTTGCGCAGAATCCGGGTGGTCCGTCGCCTTTCACGAAGGCGGTGTCGGAGGAGGAGGCGCGTCTGGTGGCGGTGGCGGAGGAGCTTGGTGATGAGGCCGTAGGTGCGTTGTTCGATGAGTTCGCGAGGAGGGCGTGATGAGTGATCCTGCTGCGGGTCTGTCTGAGGCCCTTGCACAGTTGCCGGTGTTCGCGGGTTATTCCTGGCGGGTGGCGGGTTTCGAGTTGAAGACCCCGTTCACGTCGGATGCGGTGATTCCGACGAGTCGGAGTCTGCGGGTGGCGACGGAGAACTTCCGTGCCGTGAGCGTGCACTTGTTCCTCGCGACCGGGGCGCGGGACATCAGTATGTTCTCTGCCCATCCGGCGGATCAGGAGGTGGTGTTGCTGCCCGGGGCGCGGCTGGTACCGGCGTCTGGGTTGCGTGAGCTGGGCGGCATCCGGGTCCAGGTCGTGCTTGATCTGCCGCCGCAGGGGCAGCCGATCCCGGCTGTGCCGACGGACGAGGAGATCATCGCGTGGGTGCAGGCGTCGCGCGAGGAGCCTGATGTGACGGTATTCAGCCCGAGACGGTTCGGTGCATAGGCTCAGCGGGCAGCGGGTCGGCGCGGGGATATCGCGGCGGCAAGACGGCTCACCGTTGAATACGGGCGTGTCCGACGCCTCACGATGCCTGCCATGGGCGGATGAGGTATCTGGGGTGGCGACGGTGACCCGGGCGGCACTGTCTCTCTCGATGATGGTGGGACGATGGCGTGATCGGTCCTGAGAGTTGGTTCGGCTGCTGATGGGGTCTGGCGAGCTCGCGCCGTCGGCGCGTTGCATCCTGAGACACCATGGGCATCGACGTGAACCGCACCCGCATGGTCTGGGTCACTGTCTCTGGCACGCTGGCCGGGCTGGGCGGGGCAGCGTTAACTATCGGGGCAGTGGGAGCGTTCAGCCGCGAGATGTCCGCCGGCCAAGGCTACATTGCCTTGGCGGCACTGATCTTCGGCCGCTGGAACCCGTGGTACGCAGCACTGGCGGCATTGTTCTTCGGCTTCGCCACGAACCTCAAGAACCTGGCCAGCCAGGTGGGGTCTACAATCCCCAGCGATCTGCTGGCAATGCCGTACCTGCTGACGATCTTTGCCATCGCGGGGTTGGTAGGAAAAGTCAGAGGTCCGGCGGCCAGTGGAAAGGTCTACGGCAAAGAGGTATGAGCCCACTCGTCAATGCTGGATTTGACGGGTAGCTGAAACGAGTTTCGTGCACCGGGGATTCTGACCGTACCGGCTATAGGACTCAGCCCCGTCGGGCCCGTCGATGCGGAAGATCGCGTGGTCTGTTCTCCGCGGTGCATGGTAGAAGCAGGGCGTCGCTGGCGCCCCAGAACCAGAGGATGACGATGACCGCCCTGATTCAGACCATCGACACCCCGGACGGGGCCTTCACCCTGCTCGCCGACGTGCGGCAACGCGTGCTCGCCTCCGGCTGGACGGCCGACCCGGCCGCGATCCTCGCACGCCTCAAGCCCGACGACCGGCCCGCCGCCATGAAAGAGGGAGACACGGATGCCGCCGCCGCCGTCCGCGCCTATTACGCCGGCGACCTCGGCCCGATCGACGCCGTCGAGGTCTTCCAGGCCGGCACCCCCGGCCAGCTCGCCGGCTGGCGGGCGCTGCGGGAGATCCGGCCGGGCGCGCCGTTGACGTACACCGAGTTCGCCGTGCGCCTCGGGAACCCGCGGGCGGTGCGCGCGGTGGCATCCATCTGTGCACGCAACGCCCCGGCCCTGTTCGTCCCCTGCCACCGGGTGCTCCGCACCGGCGGCGCGCTCGGCGGCTTCGCCTGGGGCCTCGACATCAAGCGCAGCCTGCTCGACCGCGAGGCGCGGGCGGCGCGCTGACCGGCGTCGTCGCGTTGACGCTTTCCCCACGCACCCCTTAGGCTGAAAGGCTTTCGCCTCCGTCGCCGCGCTCGGTTCGTGGCGTCCGCCGTCCACGCGGATCGGGGCGAGGCCGACCCCCGATTCCCGCACTGCGAAAGCTTCATGTCCTCTCTCTCCGCCCGTTCCACGCCGCGCGCGCTCGCGCGTCTGCTGCCGTTCGCCCGCACGGTGCTGCCCCGGATGCTGGCCGGCGCTGTCAGCGCGCTCGCCGCCGCCCTGGTCGCCCTCGCGATCCCGCTTGCGCTAGAGGCGCTCGTCGGCGGGCCTGCCGTTTCCGGCGACCCGGTGGCGTTGATCTGGGGCGTGGCCGCCGTGCTCGGACTGGGCCTGGCCGAGGCTGGCCTCGTCTGGCTGCGCCGCTGGTTGGTGCTGTCGCCCTCCACCCATATCGAGTACGCGCTGCGCACCACCTTCACCTCCCGGCTCGAACGACTCCCGGTGGCCTTCCACGACCGGTGGCAGTCGGGCCAGCTGCTCAGCCGGATGATGCAGGACATCAGCACGATCCGTCGCTGGCTCGCCTTCGGCCTCATCATGCTCGTGGTCAACGTCCTCACGATCGTCATCGGCACCGTGCTGCTGTTCCGCTGGCACTGGGCGCTCGGCGCCGTGTTCCTGGTGTGCTCCGCACCGCTGTGGTACGCCGGTTACCGCTTCGAGAAGAGCTACGGCGTGCTCACCCGGCAGAGCCAGGACCAGGCCGGCGATCTCGCCACCGCCGTGGAGGAGAGCGTCCACGGCATCCGCGTGCTCAAGGCGTTCGGCCGGGGCGGCCACGCGCTCGCGAACTTCACCCGCCAGGCTGAGACGCTGCGCGGCACCGAACTGCGCAAAGCGGCGGCGGTCGGCTGGATCTGGTTCTGGCTGACCCTGCTGCCGGGCATCGCCTTCGCGCTGTGCCTGCTCACCGGCATCGGCCTCGCTGCGACCGGTCAGCTGCAGGTCGCCGAACTCTTCGCGTTCTTCGCGATGGCGACCGTGCTGCGGTGGCCGATGGAGTCGATCGGCTTCCTGTTCTCGTTCCTGCTGGATGCCCGCACCGCCACCGACCGCATCTTCGAGGTGCTCGACGAGACCGAGAGCATCACCGATCCGCCGCAGCCGGCCGCCCTCCCCACGGCACGGGGACGCCTCGCGTTCGAGGGCGTCCACTTCCGATATCAGGATGCCGCTCCCGGCAGCCGCGACCTCCTCAACGGCGTCGACCTGGTGCTCGAACCGGGGGAGACGGTCGCGCTGGTCGGCCTCACCGGTTCCGGCAAGACCACCCTGACGACCCTGCCCACCCGCCTCTACGACGTGACCGCCGGCCGGGTCACCCTCGACGGGGTGGATGTGCGCGGCCTCACGCTGAGCCAGCTGCGCACCCACATCTCGACCGCGTTTGAAGACGCGACGCTCTTCTCCTCCTCGGTGCGCGCGAACGTGCTGCTGGGCAG
This sequence comes from Actinomycetales bacterium, assembly GCA_015654575.1. Taxonomy (GTDB): domain Bacteria; phylum Actinomycetota; class Actinomycetes; order Actinomycetales; family Microbacteriaceae; genus Microbacterium. The sequence continues at coordinate 7,004 of JAATGR010000096.1, read as the reverse complement.
GGACGAGCTCGTACCGGACTCGCCTGAGGCCGACGCCGTGCTGCGCGAGGCGCTGGAGGTCGCGCAGGCGGGCTTCGTCGACGAGCTCCCCGACGGCGTCGACACCGTCATCGGCGAGGAGGGGCTGAGCCTGTCCGGCGGACAGCGCCAACGGCTCGCGCTGGCCAGGGCCGTCGCGGCGCGCCCCGCCGTGCTTGTGCTCGATGACCCGCTCTCCGCGCTCGACGTCGACACCGAGGCGCTGGTGGAGGCGGGCCTTCGGAGGGTGCTCGACACCACGACGGCCTTGATCGTCGCCCACCGGCCCTCGACCGTCGCGCTCGCCGATCGGGTCGCGCTGCTCGAGGCAGGCCGCATCGTCGCCGTCGGTGCCCACCGCGACCTGCTGCGAACGAGCGCCGCCTATCGGCACGTCATCTCCAGTCTGGACGAGGAGACGGATGCGGCGTCGGTCGACCACGAGGAGGTGACCCGATGAGCGCCGTGACCGGAACCTCGGGCGAGGAGCGCACCGACTACACACATGCCGAGAGCAGCCACATCCGCCGTCGTTCGCTGCGGCTGCTCGGCGCGCTCATCGGCCCGGTACGGGGGCGGCTCGTGCTGGCCGCGGTCGTCCTCGTCGTCTCGACCGGGATGCAGGTGCTTGGCCCCGCCCTCATCGCCTACGGCATCGACAGCGCGCTGCCGGCCGTGCTGGACGCGGCGGACTGGCTGCCGACGGTGGGCGTCTTCGCCGTGTACCTCGTCAGCGCCGTCGTCGCCGCCGCGCTCATGGGCTGGTACGCGGTGGCCGCGGCCCACGTGACGCAGGCGATCATGATCGACCTGCGCACGCGCATCTTCCGGCACACGCAGCGGCTGAGCCTCGAGTTCCACGAGTCGTACACCTCGGGACGCATCATCTCCCGTCAGACGAGCGACCTCGACGCCATCCGCGAACTGCTCGACAGCGGCCTGAAAGAGCTCGTCTCCGGCGTGATGTACGGCGGGTTCACGCTCATCGCACTGCTGCTGGTCGACTGGCAGTCGGGCGTGGTGCTGGTGGCGATGGGTGTTCCGCTCGGGATGCTGATGCGGTGGTTCCACCGTCGCTCGCAGGCGACGTACCGCGCCTCGCGCGTGGTCAGCGCCCAGGTGATCGTCATGTTCGTCGAGCGGATGACCGGCATCCGCGCCGTCAATGCGTTCCGCACCGAGGAACGTGACGACGCGGAGTTCGGCGAGTTGAGCGGCCGCTACCGCGACGTCAACATGCGGTCGATGCGCCTGTTCGGCACCTTCGAACCGGGACTCATGGCGATCTCGGCGATCACCCTGGCCGTCGTGCTCGCCTGGGGCGGCGCGCGGGTCGCCGCGGGCGGCCTCGAAGTGGGCGTGCTGCTGGCGGCGGTGCTGTACGTGCGCAACTTCTTCTCGCCGCTGCAGGAGGTGGCGATGTTCCTGAACCAGTACCAGTCCGCGGCCGCCGCCCTGGAGAAGGTGTCCGGTGTGCTGGAGGAGGAGCCGAGCGTGCCGGAGCCGGCGCACCCGGCGGCGTTGCCGCGGGCATCCGGTCATCTGCTTTTCGATGAGGTCGTCTTCGGCTACGGCGAGGGGAAGACCATCCTCCCGCGGTTCACGCTCGACATCCCCGCGGGTCAGACGGTGGCCCTGGTCGGCACGACCGGTGCCGGAAAGTCGACGCTCGCGAAGCTCACCGCGCGGTTCTACGATCCCATCGCCGGCCGGGTCAGCCTCGATGGCGTCGACCTGCGGGAGCTGTCGGGGGCAGATCTCCGCCGCGCCGTGGTGATGGTCACGCAGGAGGCCTACCTGTTCAGCGGCACCGTGGCCGACAACATCGCGCTGGGCCGGCCGGACGCGACGCACGAGCACATCCAGGATGCCGCGCGCGCCGTCGGCGCCGACGCGTTCATCCGCGCCCTGCCCGACGGCTACGACACCGACGTGAACAAGCGCGGCGGCCGGGTCTCGGCCGGGCAGCGGCAGCTGATCTCCTTCGCGCGGGCGTTCCTGGCCGACCCGGCGGTGCTGATCCTCGACGAGGCGACCGCATCGCTCGACATCCCCGGCGAGCGGATGGTGCAGCAGGCGTTGCAGACGCTGCTGGCAGACCGCACCGCGATCATCATCGCCCACCGGCTCTCGACCGTCGCGATCGCCGACCGGGTGCTGGTCATGGAGCACGGCGAGGTCGTGGAGGACGACGCCCCCGCCGCCCTCATCGCCGGAACCGGGCGCTTCGCCCGCCTGCACAGCGCCTGGCGGCAGTCGCTCGTGTGACGGCACCCGGGCGCGGTCCGCGGTCGCGGAATCACGCCACCGTCGCAGAATTCCGCGGAAAGGCTCCGACATTCGCGGAATTCTGCGACGCTCCGAGACTGCCGCGCCTCACCCGCTGCACTTCACCCACCGCCGCATCCACCCGCGGGCCGCGGCTACAGTTTGCTGAGACGGCGGCGGGATCCGGCGCCGGGGGATCGGGCGAGACCAGTCGGGGAGAGTCGCACATGGGGAATCAGGGCACGCCGCCGGCTGACGGCGCGAAACCGGCGGTCGAATCGCCGGAGGAGACGTGGTGGACCAGGGATGCTGCGCTCGTCGCGATCGACCTGTCCACCGATCCGGTCGACGGGTTGAGCGACGCCGAAGCGGCCGCGCGGCTGGCCGTGTACGGCCCCAACACCATCCCGGCGCCGCCGCAGCCCAGCGCCTGGGCGATCGCGCTGCGGACCGTGGTCGACCCGATGAACCTCATGCTCATCGGGGTCGTCGTGGTCAGCATCCTGATCGGGCAGGTCCCGGTCGCGGTCGTGGTCGCGGCCCTCGTGCTGCTGAACGTCGTGATGGGCACGCGGCAGGAGATCACCGCGCGCGCCAGCGTGGACGCGCTCGCGACGATGCAGGTGCCGCATGCGCGCGTCGTCCGCGGCGGTAGCGTCCGGCTCGTTCCGGCGCCCGAGGTTGTGCCCGGCGACGTCGTTCAGGTCGAGGCGGGGGACCTGATCCCGGCCGACGGCCGCGTGCTGCGCGCGGCTACCTGCGAGAGCGCCGAAGCGGCGCTCACCGGGGAGAGCGCGCCGGTCGGCAAGGATGCGGCAGCCCTCGTCGGGGACGACGTCGCCCTCGGCGACCGCGCCAACATGCTCTTCCAGAACACGACCGTCACCCGCGGCACCGCGACCTTCGTCGTGACCGGCACCGGCCTGCAGACCGAGATGGGGCGCATCGCGTCGATGCTCACCGCGGTGAAGACGGTGCCGTCGCCGCTGCAGCGCGAGCTGACCGGCCTGACGAAGGTGCTCGCGATCATCGCGTGGAGCGCGGTCGCCGTCATGATCGCGATCGGGCTGCTGCGCGGCGAGGAGCTGTCGACGGTGCTGCTGGTGGGCATCGCGATGGCGGTGTCCGCGATCCCCTCCGGCCTGCCGACGTTCGTGCAGAGCATGCTCTCCTACGGCGCCCGGCAGCTCGCCGCGCAACGGGCGATCGTGAAGAACCTGAGCGACGTGGAGACTCTGGGCGCGACGAGCGCCATCAACTCCGACAAGACCGGCACGCTCACCCTCAACGAGATGACCGCCACCCGGCTGTACGCGCGGGGGCAGTGGTTCCAGATCGAGGGCACGGGGTACGGCAAGACCGGCGCGCTGCGTCACGCGGCCGGCGCCGAGGTGCCCTACTTCACCCCCCTCGCCTACGGACTGTGCTTGAACAGCGACGCCACCGTCTCCGACGCCGGCGTCGTGGTGGGCGACCCAACCGAGGCCGCGCTCGTGGTGCTTGCCGCCAAGCTCGGGGTAGACGCCGAGTCGACGCGGCGCTTGTACGCGCGAGAGGCGGAGGTTCCCTTCGACTCGGCGTACAAGTTCATGGTCACCTTCCACCACGCCCCGCTGGAGGGCGAGGAGACCTTCCTCGCGACGATGAAGGGCGGTCCGGACGTCGTCATCGACCGCTGCGCGTGGGCGCTCACCGCCGACGGGCGGGTGCCGATCGACGACATGCGGGACGAGATCCTCGCGGCGAACGCGCAGCTGAGCGAGCAGGGGCTGCGGGTGCTTGCGTTCGCCGCCCGCCCGCTGCCGGGGCGTGAGGCCGACGCCGCATCCGACCCCATGGCGCTCGTCGACGAGTTCACCTTCGTCGCGCTCGTCGGCATCATCGACCCGTTGCGCCCGTCCGCGATCGAGGCCGTGCGCATCGCCCGCGACGCCGGGATCGACGTGCGCATGATCACCGGCGACCACGCAGTGACTGCGGCGGCGATCGGTGCGGAGCTGGGACTCGGCGCGGGCGCGATCAGCGGTCCCGAGCTGCGCGCCCTGAGCGATGCGGAGCTGTCCGCGCGGCTGCCCGAACTGCACGTGTTCGGCAGGGTCACCCCCGAGGACAAGCTGCGCGTCGCCCGGCTCATGCAGGAGACGGGGGACGTGGTCGCGATGACCGGGGACGCCGTCAACGACGCCGCGGCACTCAAGCAGGCCGACATCGGCGTCGCGATGGGATCGGGCAGCGAGGTGACGAAGCAGGCGGGGAAGATGATCCTCACCGACGATGACTTCGGGACGCTGGTCTCCGCGATCCGCCTGGGACGTGCGATCTACGACAAGATCGTCAGCTACGTGCGCTACCAGATGTCGACGCTGTTCTCGCTGGTGTTCCTCTTCGTGGCCGCGAGCGTCTTCGACATCAACAACGGGGTGCCGCTGACGCCGATGATGGTGCTGTTCCTGAGCTTCTTCATCACGTTCGCGCCGGTCATCGTGATCACCCTCGATCCGTTCCCCGACGACCTGATGCAGCATCCGCCGCGCGACGTGCGGGTCACGCTCTCGCACCCCGGCGCGGTCGTGCAATGGCTCTGCTACGGCTTCGTGATCTTCGCCGTCGGACTCGTGGCACTGCTGACCGCGCCCGGGTCGCCGAGCACGGCCGAGGCATCCGTTCCGGTGACGATGGCGTTCGTCGTCACCAGCCTGAGCTCGGTGCTGGCCGGCTTCGCGATGCGGCGGGATCCCGCGCCCGGGATCGCGGCGCCGATCGCGAACGCGCTGAAGTGGAGCTGGATCCCGGTCGTGCTGACGGTCGCGTGCGTGGAGGTCGGCTTCCTGCAGCGGCTGCTGATGACCACCTCGCTCACCGGCGACCAGTGGCTGCTAGCGATCGGGCTGTCGCTCATCCCCGCCGTCGTGGTCGAGGCCGACAAAGGTGTTCGCCGCGCCCGCGCCCGACGCGTCAGAGGGTGACGCGCGCGACCGTCTCCCCGAACTCCGTCTCGCCCACGGCGACGAAGCCGACGTGCTCGAAGAAGGCCTGCGGGCCTTCCTCGCCCTCTTCGTAGATGACGTCCACGTGGCTGATGCCGCGGGCCCTGGCCTCGCTCTTCACCCCCTCCACCGCGAAGCGGCCGACGCCACGGCCCTGGTCGTCGGCATCCACGTTGATGCGCCACAGCACGGACTGGAAGTACTCCTGGGGTTCGTCCGGATCGAAGTTGGCGCTGACGAATCCGACGACCTCGTCGCCGTCCAGCACCACCCTCTGCCAACTTGTCCGCGGATTGACCACGGTGGCCGCCGTGCCGTACGACACCGGCGCGATGAACTGCTCCTGTCCCGGCTTCAGGGACATCGAGTTCACGGCGACGATCGTCGCGGCGGACAGCTCTTCCAGACGCAGGTCGCTCATGCTCAAAGGCTAGCCGCCAGACCCCGGTGCGGCCACCGCCGAAACTATCTCGACGTCGAGAGAGTTCGCTGCCCGGTGCGGTAGTGTGGGCGACGACCCGGTCCGCCCGTACGGAGAGACGACACGTGCCCGATTCAACGATCATCTACACGCACACCGACGAGGCCCCGGCTCTCGCCACCGCATCCTTTCTGCCCATCGTCCGCGCCATCGCGGGGCCGGCGGGAGTAGCGCTCCAAACGCGAGACATCTCCTTGGCCGGCCGCATCCTCGCGGCCTTCCCACAGCGGCTGACGCCGGAGCAGCAGGTGGGCGACGCACTCGCGGAGCTGGGCGGGCTGGCGACGCTGCCCGAGGCGAACATCGTCAAGCTGCCCAACATCTCGGCGTCCATCCCACAGCTCAAGGCCGCCATCGCGGAGCTTCAGTCGCAGGGCTTCGACGTGCCCGACTACCCGGACGAGCCGAACGGTCTCGACGAGCAGAACACCCGCGCCCGGTACGACCGGATCAAGGGATCTGCGGTGAACCCGGTGCTGCGCGAGGGTAACAGCGACCGTCGCGCGCCGCTGTCGGTGAAGAGCTACGCCCGCAAGCATCCGCACCTGAACAAGCCGTTCCCCGCCGGCAGCAAGACGCGGGTGGCCACGATGGGCCACGACGACTTCGCGACCAACGAGAAGTCGGTCGTCATCGCCGACGACGACGTGCTGACGATCCGCCACGTGGCGACCGATGGCAGCGTCACCGTGTTCAAGGACGGCCTCAAGGTGCTGCCGGGCGAGATCGTGGACGGCACGTTCCTCTCCGCCGCAGCGCTGGACGCCTTCCTGCGGGAGACGCTCCAGACCGCCAAGGCCGACGACGTGCTCTACTCGGTGCATCTGAAGGCCACCATGATGAAGGTCAGCGACCCGTTGATCTTCGGCCATGTCGTCAAGGCGTTCTTCGCCGACGTGTTCGAGACCCACGGCGACGCGATCGCGGCGGCGGGACTGTCGGCCGACAACGGGCTGGGCAGCATCCTGGCCGGGCTCTCCGCCATCGACGGCGGCGATGCGATCGCGGCCGCGATCGCCGCAGACATCGCGATCCCCAACAGCATCATCAGGCGCAGCCCGGTCATCTGCGATCTCACATCGGTTCCAGGATTTTGCTGTAGGAGCAGCGTAGCGAGCTGAGAGGAGAGAATCCACGACAGCAACAGTCCCAGAGCTACGGCTACCAGAAACAACCGGTTCACAATGAATCCGGTATGCACCACGAATCGCGAAGTCTTGATGAGCCTGTCTTTTTCGAGCATGGGGTCC
>JAATGR010000106.1 GCA_015654575.1 Actinomycetales bacterium | reverse complement strand
GTGATGGGTCACGTCGACCATGGAAAGACGCGACTGCTCGATGCGATCCGTCAGACCAACGTGGTCGCGGCCGAAGCCGGCGGCATCACGCAGCACATCGGTGCGTACCAGGTGTGGACCGAGCACGATGGCATCGAGCGGGCGATCACCTTCATCGACACCCCCGGTCACGAGGCGTTCACCGCCATGCGTGCCCGTGGCGCGCAGGTCACCGACATCGCGATCCTGGTGGTCGCGGCTGACGACGGCATCATGCCGCAGACGGTCGAGGCGCTGAACCACGCGCAGTCCGCGGGGGTGCCGATCGTGGTGGCGGTCAACAAGATCGACAAGCCCGATGCGGACCCCGCCAAGGTGCGTCAGCAGCTCACGGAGTACGGACTGGTCGCCGAGGAGTACGGCGGGGACGTCATCTTCGTCGACGTGTCGGCGCGCGAGAACATCGGCATCCAGGACCTCTTGGACGCCGTGCTGCTGACCGCGGACGCGGGTCTCGACCTGACCGCCAACCCGAACAAGGCCGCCCGTGGTGTCGCCATCGAGGCGAAGCTCGACAAGGGACGCGGGTCGGTGGCCACGGTGCTCATCCAGTCCGGGACGCTGCACGTCGGCGACGCGATCGTGGCGGGCACCGCCTATGGCCGCGTCCGCGCGATGATCGACGAGAACGGCGATGCGGTCGAAGAGGCCTATCCGTCGCGTCCGGTCCAGGTGCAGGGGCTGAACTCGGTCCCGCGCGCCGGTGACACGTTCATCGTCACCGAGGAGGACCGCACCGCTCGTCAGATCGCCGAGAAGCGCGAGGCTGCCGAGCGCAACGCCCAGCTGGCCAAGGCACGCAAGCGGATCTCCCTCGAGGACTTCACGCGCGCGCTGGAGGAGGGCAAGGTCGAGTCGCTCAACCTCATCATCAAGGGCGACGTCTCCGGTGCGGTCGAGGCGCTGGAGGAGTCGCTGCTGAAGATCGAGGTGGATGACTCGGTGCAGCTGCGCATCATCCACCGCGGCGTCGGCGCGATCAACGAGTCGGATGTCAACCTGGCCTCGATCGACAACGCGATCGTGATCGGATTCAACGTGCGTCCCGATGCCAAGGCTCGGGAGCGTGCCGCACGCGAGGGCGTCGACATCCGCTTCTACTCGGTGATCTACAACGCGATCGACGACGTCGAGCAGTCGTTGAAGGGCATGCTCAAGCCGGAGTTCGAAGAGGTCCAGTCGGGCGTCGCCGAGATCCGCGAGGTGTTCCGTTCCTCCAAGTTCGGCAACATCGCCGGTGTCATCGTCCGCAGCGGGACCATCACCCGCAACGCGAAGGCCCGGGTCATCCGTGAGGGAATCGTCATCGCCGATGGCCTCGCGATCGAGTCGCTGCGCCGCTTCAAGGACGACGTCACCGAGGTCAAGACCGACTTCGAGTGTGGTATCGGCCTGGGCAAGTACAACGACATCCGGTTGGGTGACGAGATCGAGACCATCGAGATGGTGGAGAAGCCGCGAGGCTGATCGGCGCCGCACGCGCGGCGACCATCGAGTGACGGCGCTCGACGAGCGTGGAGCGATGAGACGGGACGTCCCCGGGCGTCCCGTCTCATCGCGCTCGATCGGGCAGAGAAGAGGAAGAGAACCCATGGCAAGCGAACGGCAGTCACGTCTGGCGGACCGTATCAAGGTGCTGATCGCCGAGCGGCTGGAGAAGGGGCTGCGCGACCCGCGCCTCGGCTTCGTCACCATCACAGATGTCCGGGTGACGGGAGATCTGCAGCACGCGTCGGTGTTCTACACGGTGCTCGGCACTGAGCAGGAGCGGCTCGACTCGGCCGAGGCTCTGCGGGCCGCGACCGGGATGCTGCGCAGCGAGGTCGGACGCGGACTCGGTGTGCGGCTGACGCCGACGTTGGAGTTCATCCCCGATGGCATTCCGGAGAACGCCGGTCACATCGAGGACTTGCTCCGAGAGGCACGTGAGCGGGACGAGCAGATCATCGGGATCGCCGCATCGGCCGCGTACGCCGGCGAGTCCGACCCGTATGTGAAGCCCCGCGACGAGGCCGAGGCCTGAGGTTTTCTCCGACCGGGCGTCGGCGTCGGTGCCGGTCATCGACGGCGACGCCCGCCGGTTAAAGTGACAAGCATGACCGTGCACCTGCTCGGCGCGGCTGAGATCCGCGCGCTGGCCGCCGAGCTCGAGCTCACCCCGACCAAGCGGCTCGGCCAGAACTTCGTCGTCGACGCGAACACGGTGCGCAAGATCGTGCAGCTCGCGCGGGTGGGCGCCGGAGACCGGGTGGTGGAGATCGGTCCCGGGCTGGGGTCGCTGACGCTGGGCGTGCTGGAGAGCGGCGCCGAGGTGGTCGCGGTCGAGATCGATCACCGGCTGGCGGCGCGTCTGCCGCGTACGGCGGCCGACCACGACGTCCGCTCCGGTGCGTTGACGGTGATGGATGCGGACGCGTTGACAGTGACGGAGCTTCCCGGCGGGCCGGCGGTCCTGGTCGCGAACCTGCCCTACAACGTGTCGGTGCCGGTGCTGCTGCACTTCCTTGAGACGTTCTCGCACCTGCGCCGGGGCGTCGTCATGGTGCAGGCGGAGGTGGGCGAGAGGCTCGCTGCGGCACCCGGTTCGAAGGTCTACGGCGTGCCCAGCGTGAAAGCCGCATGGTACGGGCGATGGACGCTGGCGGGCACCGTGTCCCGACAGGTGTTCTGGCCCGTCCCCGGTGTGGACAGCGTCCTCGTCGCCTTCGAGCGTGATGCGCAGGAGCGCGGCACCGACGAGGAACGCCGTCGCGTGTTCGCGCTCGTCGACGCCGCGTTCGGTCAGCGGCGCAAGATGCTTCGTCAGTCGTTGTCGGGGCTTGTCGGTGGCAGCGCGGCGGCGGCTGCACTGCTCGAGCGCGCCGCGGTGGACCCGACCGCGCGCGGCGAGTCGCTGTCGGTCGATGACTTCCTGCGCGTCGCCAGAGCCTGAGGGCGTGCGCGTCCCCGTCTCGCGCGGATAGGCTGCTGGCGTGAGCTACGAGCCCCGTTTTTCCCTTGGCGCCGCAGACGTCCACCGTCCCTACGTCGCCGACGAGGACCGGTATTCCGCGTTGCCCTACCGTCAGGTCGGTCGATCCGGACTGTATCTGCCGGCGATCTCGCTGGGACTGTGGTGGAACTTCGGCGACAACGTTCCGTTCGATCGGCAACGCCGGATGATCCGGCACGCCTTCGATCGCGGCATCATCCACTTCGACCTGGCCAACAACTACGGACCGCCCCACGGTTCGGCCGAGACGAACTTCGGACGCCTGCTACGCGAGGACCTCACGCCCTACCGCGACGAGCTCATCATCTCGTCGAAGGCGGGCTGGGACATGTGGCCTGGGCCCCATGGCGACCTGGGCTCGCGCAAGCACCTGTTGGCCAGCCTGGATGCTTCGCTAACCCGGATGGGGCTGGACTACGTCGATATCTTCTACTCGCACCGGGTCGATCCGGTCACCCCGATCGAGGAGACGATCGGGGCACTGGACGCTGTGGTGAAGGCGGGGAAGGCCCAGTACGTCGGCATTTCCTCATACAGCGCCGAGCGCACCGCCGTGGCGGTCGCGGTGGCGCGAAGCCTCGGCACGCCCCTCGTGATCCATCAGCCGTCGTATTCGATTCTCAACCGCTGGGCCGAAGACGGCCTCACCGGTGTGCTGCAGCAGGAGGGTCTGGGGGCGATCGCGTTCACCCCGCTCGCACAGGGGCTGTTGACCGACAAGTACCTCGTCGACGGCATCGGACGGCGGGAGCAGCCACGGCGCGTCCCGGAGAAACTGACAGAGGAAGCAATCGCTGCCCTGCGGAGCCTCAACGTGATCGCCCAGGAGCGCGGCCAGACCCTCGCGCAGATGGCGATCCAGTGGACGCTGCGCGATCCGGTCGTGGCGTCCGCACTCATCGGCGCGTCGAGCGTAGCCCAGTTGGACGAGAATATCGCGGCTGTCAACGGTCCCGCGTTCGATGTGGAGGAGTTGGAGCGGATCGACGCGGTCTCAAGCGCCGTCGACGTCGACCTCTGGGCGGTGTCGTCGAGACTGTGACGATTCGTGCCGTCCCCGGCCGGGTGCACGTGCGTGCGCCCGGGAAGATCAACGTGTTCCTGCAGGTGGGGTCGGTCCAGCCGGACGGATACCACGATGTCGCTACCGCGTATCAGGCGGTCTCTGCCGTGGAAGAGGTCTGGGCGACCCCCGCAGACGGGTTCACGGTCTCGGTGACCGGATCGATGGACGTCTCGGGTGTGCCCCATGACGATCGGAACCTCGCGGTGCGCGCGGCGCGGTTACTGGCGCACGAGATCGGCTGGCGCGGCGGCGTGCACCTCGACGTCGTCAAGGGCGTGCCGGTCGCCGGGGGCATGGGTGGCGGATCGGCGGATGCCGCGGCGACCCTGGTGGCGTGCGACGCGCTCTGGGGGGCGGGGCTCGGCAGCCACGACCTGCAGGAGCTGGGATCGCGGCTGGGGGCGGACGTCCCGTTCTCCCTGATGGGGGGGACAGCCGTCGGCACCGGACGCGGTGATGTGCTCAGTCCCGCGCTGGCGCGTGGACGATTCGACTGGGTCATCGTCACCGACGAGCAGGGGCTGTCCACCCCGGACGTCTACCGCGCACTCGACGCCCATCGCAACCGTCACGCGGTCGACATCGCGCCGCCGCGGCGGCGTCCGGAGGTCGCGACCGACGTCCTGCACGCGTTGCGGGCAGGGGATGCCGGGATGCTGGCGGAGTCGGCCCAGAACGATCTCCAGGCCGCGACGCTGGCGCTGCGCCCCGATCTGACGCGCGTGCTCGACGAGGGGGAGCGGGCGGGGGCGCTGGTGGGGCTGGTGTCCGGGTCGGGTCCGACGCTGGCGTTCCTGGCCTCCGACGCGGAGGCCGCCATCGAACTGCAGGTGCTGATGTCCGCCGCGGGGCACCGAGCGCTGCACGTCCACGGGCCGGTGCCGGGTGCCCGCATCATCGACTGAGGAGGTCGTCATGGAGCGTTACGATCCGCCGGTGGATGCCGCATCCGCCGATCGTCTGGCCGAGGAGGGCTTGACGCTGCGCCGGTTCGCGAACTCGGGCGCGGAGTTCGTCGCCTGGAATGGCGCGCAGGCGCGGGGATTTCTGGAACCCGAACGCACAACAGCGCAAGACGACGCGGTGGCGGCCAGATGGCAGGATCGCCGTCTGCTCGGGGTGCTCGATGCGAGCGCTCCGGTGCCGGAATGCCCGGTGGGCACGGTGGCCAGCTGGATCGCGCCGCTGACGCTGCCCGACGGCCGCGTTCCGTCGTGCGCGATCTCGTCGGTGACGGTCGCGCCGACCCATCGGCGGCGGGGGATCGCTCGCGCGCTGCTGGAGGGAGAGCTGCGGACCGCTGCCGCTGCGGGCGTCCCGGTGGCCTCGTTGACCGTCAGCGAATCGCC
>JAATGR010000243.1 GCA_015654575.1 Actinomycetales bacterium | reverse complement strand
CGGTCCATCCGCGGCTTGAAGTAGTAGCCCTCCATGCTGGCCAGCGACGAGAGCCGGAAGAGGTTGTGCATGCCGGTCGTGTTGCGGCTCAGCAGCGTCATGTGCGTGTACGCGCCGCCGCCGGAGACGTCGTCGTCCGACTGGTCCGGTCCGCCCCATCGGACCCTGGACTTGTCGCTGCGGTGGGTTCCGGGCGTGACGTACGCCTCGACGCCGATGATCGGCTTGATGCCGGCCGCCGTCGCTGCCTTATAGAACTCGAAGGCGGCGAACGTGTTGCCGTGATCGGTGACGGCGATCGCCGGCATGCCCTGTGCGACCGCCTCGTCGACCATGGCGCCGATACGCGCCGCGCCGTCGAGCATCGAGTACTCGCTGTGCACATGGAGGTGTACGAAGGAGTCGGCGGCCACCCTCCGAGTCTACGAGCCGCGCAAGATCTCCAGGGCGTGCGCGAGGTCTTCGGGGTAGCCGGAGATGAACGTGACCTGCTCGCCGGTCGCCGGGTGCGCGAACGACAGCCGATGCGCATGCAGCCATTGCCGGGTCAGCCCGAGCCGTGCGGACAGCGTCGGATCCGAGCCGTAGAGCGGATCACCGACGCAGGGATGCCGATGGGCCGCCATATGGACCCTGATCTGGTGCGTACGGCCGGTCTCCAGGTGGATCTCCAAGAGCGACGCGGCCGGAAAGGCCTCCACGGTGTCGTAGTGGGTGACGGAGTCTTTGCCGGTGGGTATCACCGCGAACTTCCACGGATGGTTCGGATGCCGGCCGATCGGCGCGTCGATCGTTCCTGCCAGTGGATCCGGATGGCCCTGCACCACGGCGTGGTACACCTTCTCGACCTCGCGCTCCTTGAAGGCGCGTTTGAGCGACGCATACGCGGCCTCGCTCTTTGCGACGACCATGAGGCCGCTGGTGCCCACGTCGAGCCGGTGGACGATGCCCTGCCTCTCCGCCGCGCCCGTCGTCGCTATGCTGTAGCCGGCCGCCGAGAGCGCCCCCAGCACCGTCGGACCCTCCCAGCCGAGGGAGGGATGCGCCGCGACGCCTGCCGGCTTGTCGACCACCACGATGTCGTCGTCGTCGTGAACGATGCCGAGGCCGGGGACGGCGAGCGGCACGACGCGAGGCTGCTCCTTCGGCAGCCAGGTCACGTCGAGCCAAGCGCCGCCGCGGAGCCGGTCGCTCTTACCGAGGGGGCGCCCGTCCTGGGTCACCCCGCCGACGTCAGCGACCTCAGCCGCGAAGGTACGGGAGAATCCCATCATCTTCGCCAGTGCGGCATCGACGCGTACCCCGTTGAGGCCGTCGGGCACAGGCAGCGAACGCGACTCCACGTCAGCCCTCGTGAGCGAGGCCGGGCCGTTCGGGCGGGATGTCGTCGGCCAGCGGGTCGTCCGTGGGGACTGCCGTAGGCACCGACTCATCAGGAGTCTGCGAGGACGACGCCTCGCCGTCCTGCGCCGCCTGGTCCTTCCGTTCGCGCGTCCAGTCGAAACGAAGACCTGTGACCACCAGCACGGCGACGCCGATCATCATCGTCACGATGAACATGTCGGCGACGTTGTAGATCGCCGGAGTCGTCCAGAACCACATCCACGGCGTGGAGATGAAGTCGACGACATGACCGACGCCGAACCCCGGATCCCGGAACAGCCGGTCGGAGAGGTTGCCGAGGACGCCGCCCAGGAGCAGCCCCAGAATGATGGCCCAGGCCCGGGACCGGATGCGAAGCGCGAGCACCACGATCACCACCGCGACCACCGCCAACGCGATGGTGAAAATCCAGGTGAACCCGGAGCCGAACGAGAACGCCGCTCCCGAATTGCGGACCAGATAGAGACTGAACGTATCCCCCCATACCGGCACGAGTCGTTCGAGCGGCAGGAAGGCCAGTGCAAGATACTTCGTCAACTGGTCGACGGCCAGCACCGTCACCGCCAGGAACGCGATGAGGATGCCGGCCGTCGCAGGGCGAAGCGCGGAGCGGGGCGCCAACCTCCGGCCTACAGGCCGATCGCCGAAACCGGCGTGCTGCCCGAGGCGTTCGACGAGGTGTCGAGCTCGCGCAGCTTGGATTCGATGAGATCGCGCAGCTGCGAGCGGTAGTCGCGCTCGAACTGCCGGAGCTCGGTGATGCGCGTCTCCAGCACGGCGCGGTCTTTCTCGAGGCGTGCGAGCTCGTCACGGCCCTTGGTCTCGGCATCGGAGATGATCGACGCGGCCTGGGACTTGGCCTCCGAGATGAGCTGATCGCGCTGTGCCTTGCCCTCGGCCACATGCTCGTCGTGCAGACGCTGCGCGAGCTCGATGATGCCGGCGGTCTGGCTGGCGTCGGCGGCCGGCGCGACCTCTACGGGTACAGCCGGTGCGACAGGCTCCACGGGAGCGGCGACGGCTTCCTCGACGGCGGCAGGTGCGGCGGGGGCGGAGCCGGACTCGAGCGACTCGAGCTTGGCCTTCAGCTCCTCGTTCTCCGCGATGGTCTTGCGCCATTCGACAACGATCTCATCAAGGAAGTCGTCGACCTCGTCCGGATCGAAACCTTCTTTGAACCGGACGTGCTGGAACTGCTTAGTGACGACGTCATCCGGAGTCAATGCCATGGTGTTCCTCGTTTCAGGGCGTGGCGGCGTGCCAGGGGGATGAGATGCCCGCAGTACGGGCCGCTTCACGACAGCATAGCCGCGCGTCCTGAGCAGACCGTCGAGGGCACACCGCTACGACAGCGCTCGCGTCACCGATAACAGCATGAAACACAGCAGCATGGTCAGCGCGAACGCGACATCCAGTGAGACGGGGCCGATGCGCAGCGGAGGGATGACACGTCGGAACAGCCGGATGGGCGGATCGGTAACGGTGTAGACGAGTTCAGCCGCCACCAGCCCGGCGCCATGAGGACGCCATTCCCGGTTGAAGATCGGGATGTATTCCAGCACGAGCCTTACGAGAAGCAGAAGGATGTACAGCAGGACCAGGACGTTCGCGATCTGGGCGACGAGACGGACAACATCCACGATCTTCTACGACTGCGGGAAACCTGCGGCTTCAGGATCGGCCTGCGCAACGCCGCCGTCACCCGAAATCGCGATGTTCTCCGGCGACAGCAGAAAAACCTTGCTCGTGACGCGCTCGATACGGCCGTACAGCCCCAGCGAGAGACCGCTGGCGAAGTCGATCAGTCGGCGTGCGTCAGCGTCGCTCATCTGTGAGAGGTTGATGATGACCGGGATGCCATCGCGGAAGTTCTCGGCAATGACCTGCGCATCACGGTACTGCTTCGGGTGCACGGTGAGTATCTCACTGACTGCTCCCACCGCGGGCTGACGAACCACGGCGGGCCGGTGGATCGGGGTCACGGGCGCCGCGGGCTTCTCGACTACCTGCTGCTCGCTCTTGCGGCTCGCGCGCGCTGGGGCCGGCTGCTCTTCATAGGTCTCTTCTTCATCGGCGAGGCCCAGGTAGACCATGGTCTTCTTCAGCGGGTTCGACATCAGCATCCTCCGTTTGCTCGTCTGTTGAGAGGCTAACGGCGCTCCGGCCGTGGACCCGTGATTGCCGAGCCGATCCGCAGGTGTGTCGCGCCGGCAGCGATGGCTTCGACGAAATCTCCCGTCATGCCGGCCGAGATCCAGTCGGCATCCGGAGCGACACTCCGGACCCGGGACGAATGCCCCGCCAGTCGCTCGAACGCGGACGCCGGCGCTTCGTGGAGAGGGGCAACGGCCATCACGCCGCGCAGCCGCAACGTGGGACATGCCGAGAGCACATGCTCGGCGAGGCCTTCGAGCCCGGAAGGCGCGACCCCGCCACGCGCGGGGTCCTCGGTGAGGTTGACCTGCAGGAGCACATCGAGCGTCTCTCCCCCGACGGCATCGAGCGCCTCGGCGATACGCGGTCGATCGACGGAATGCACAGCCGAGGCCGACTCACGGATCGCTCGTGCCTTGTTTGTCTGCGCTTGACCGATGAAGTGCCAGCGCAGGTCGTCGAACCGACGCAGGAGCTCGGATTTGGCCGTCAGCTCCTGCTGCCGGTTCTCCCCCACGTCGCGGACGCCCAGCGCGTGCAACTCGGCGACGAGTTCCGCCTGGTGGAACTTGGTCACCACGATCCGCGTGATGCCCGCAGGGTTTCGCCCCACCGCCGCAGCCGCCACGTCGATGCGCGCATCGACCGCGGCCAGCCGCGCTGCGAGATCGTCGGTCACTTCAGAAAGTCGGGGATGTCCAGATCGTCGTCGCTGAAGGCCGAATCGTACGATGCCGGCTCGGATATCCCCGCAGCGACCGGCACCGCCTTCGTCTCCGTGACCGGGCGGGCGGCCTCCGCCACGTCCTCGGATGTCGCGACCTCGACCGGAGCGGTGGCCGGACGGACCGCCGTGACCGGCTCGATGCGCGGTGTCGGCTCACCGCCGTCGAAGCCCGCGGCGATGACCGTCACCCGGACCTCGTCGCCGAGGGTGTCATCGATGACGGTTCCGAAGATGATGTTGGCCTCAGGGTGCGCCGCTTCCTTCACCAGCTGAGCGGCGTCGTTGATCTCGAAGATGCCCAGGTTCGACCCGCCCTGGATCGACAGCAGCACACCGTGGGCGCCCTCGATCGAGGCTTCGAGCAGCGGCGATTCGACGGCGAGCTCGGCGGCCTTGATCGCACGGTCCGCGCCGCGCGAGGAGCCGATGCCCATGAGCGCCGATCCCGCGCCCTGCATGACCGACTTCACGTCGGCGAAGTCGAGGTTGATGAGTCCCGGGGTCGTGATGAGGTCGGTGATGCCCTGCACACCGGCCAGGAGCACCTGATCCGCCGTGGCGAACGCCTCGATCATCGAGATGCCGCGATCGCTGATCTCGAGCAGCCGGTCGTTGGGCACCACGATGAGGGTGTCGACCTCCTCCTTGAGGCGGGAGACGCCGGCCTCCGCCTGGCTCTGCCGGCGTCGACCCTCGAAGGAGAACGGCTTCGTGACCACGCCGATGGTCAGCGCACCGATCGACTTCGCGATCTTCGCCACCACCGGGGCACCCCCGGTTCCGGTGCCGCCACCCTCGCCGGCGGTGACGAAGACCATGTCTGCGCCGGCGAGCGCCTCCTCGATCTCCTCGGCGTGGTCTTCGGCGGCACGGCGTCCGACCTCGGGATCGGCGCCGGCGCCGAGTCCGCGCGTGAGCTCCCGCCCGACATCGAGTTTGACGTCGGCATCGCTCATGAGGAGCGCCTGCGCGTCGGTATTCACCGCGATGAACTCGACCCCGCGCAGGCCGAGATCGATCATGCGGTTGACGGCGTTGACGCCGCCCCCGCCGACCCCGACGACCTTGATGACCGCGAGGTAGTTCTGGTTCTGGCTCATGCCGGCCTCCGTCTTGTCCGCACCGCTCTGTCGCCCCGGCCCCTCAACCCTCATCTTCACGTAGAGGGTTAAAGTTATGCCCGGTATGCAATTCCTGAAATGAAAATATGCGGAGGTCGCCTGCACTCCGGGACGCTGGCGGCGTGTCGCAAAAACCTCGTCGGGAAGTCGATGTCTCAGCCGACGACGACGGCGTCCGGGCTGGAGACGTCGTAGCTGGCGGCGCCGGGACGCGCGACCAGGATCTTGGTGAGCACGAGCGCCTTTTCCGCCGATCGGTCGGCGCTGCCCCACACCACTTGCGCCCCAGAGATCATGAGGGTCACGTCATCGGCGGTCGAGGCCGTGACGGCCGTGACCTGCGTGCGCACGTCCTCGGACAGCGCCCGCATCACCTGTCCGGCCGCGATGAAGGCATCCGAACCGACGCCACCGTCGATGGTCATCAACGGGTACCCCGTGGGCTGGTCAGCGGTCGTGCTCAGCGCAACCCCCGCCGCGTCGTACAGCGTGTACCCGGCGTCCGACGCGATGACCCCCACGGGCGTGCGCTCCACAATGCGCACCACCAGGTCGTGCGGCGGTGACGCCTCGAGCGTGTAGGACTCGACGAGCGGGAACGCGATGAGCGCCGCTTTCACCGCCGACTCGTCGATCGCGGCCAGCGGCGTGCCCACCTGCCCCGACAGCGCGTCCTCGACGGTCTGAGGGTCCAGCTGGGATGTGCCCACGACGTCGATATGTTCGACGGCGAACAGCGGACTGTATGCCGCCCCGACCGTGGCGATCACCAGCATGACGAGCGAGACCGCGACGCCGATCCACACCCGCCGACGCCGCCGCGACCTCTCTGTGAAACGGCGGACCTCGGCGCTCAGCGCCTTTCGCCGTGCGCGGCGGGCCTGCCACAAATCGCGCAGGCGCAGAGACTCCTGCGCCTGATCCTGCGATTCCGCCGGATCCGTGAGCTGTCCCGGATCGTCGGCGGGCGACGTCAACCGGACCAGCGGCGCGATCGGCTGCGTGAGGGCGTCGTCCGCATCCGGAGCGCTCACCGGATCGGTCGGGGACAGAGGATTCGGTGAGTGGCTGGGAAGCGGCGCGGACACCCGCGGGGCTGCCGGCGCACCGGACGGGCGCGACGGCGGCGGAAGCGGGGTCGGCCTGCGCACGGGAATTAGTCGCCCGTCTCGGCGGCGTGTGCCAGGGAATCGAGCACCGCGGGGATGATCCGATACACGTCGCCGCAGCCGAGCGTGATCACGAAGTCGCCATCCCTGGCGATGGCGGCGGTGTAGTCGGCGGCCTGCTGCCAATCCGGGACGAAGCGCACCAAGCTCGCATCGGTGAACGCGTCGCTGACCAGCGCTCCGGTGACGCCGGGCACCGGGTCCTCGCGGGCACCGTACACGTCGAGCACGACCGTGCGGTCGGCGAGGCGCTCAAGCACGGCGGCGAACTGCGGCGACATGAGCTGGGTGCGCGAATACGTATGGGGTTGGTGGATGGCGATGATCCTGCCGTCTCCGACCACGGTCCGGGCCGCCGTCAGCGCCGCCTCGACCTCGGTCGGATGATGCGCGTAGTCGTCGTAGACGCTGACCCCGCGCGCGACGCCGTTCAGCTCGAAGCGTCGCACCGTGCCGGCGAAGCCGGAGACGGCGCGCGCGGCGTCCGCCAGGGAGTATCCAAGCACCCGCAGTACGGCGATGGCTCCCGCGGCATTGACAGCGTTGTGGACGCCGGGGACGGCGAGCGCGACCCGGGCGGACTCGCCGTCGGCGCTGACCGTGAACGCGACCGGCCCTGCCGAGGTCACCTCGCTCACCCGGACATCCGCTGCCGTGTCCGTTCCGAACGTCACGATCCGTCCATGCGACAGCGCATCGGTCACGCGTCGGGCGCCGGGATCGTCGGCCGAGATGACGACGGCCTCCGACGCCGCCGCAGCGAACCGGACGAAGGCGTCGAAGAAGGCATCCCGCGTGCCCCAGTGGTCCAGGTGGTCGGGGTCGACGTTCGTGATGAGCGCGACCGCGGTGTCGTAGAGGAGGAACGTGCCGTCGGATTCGTCCGCCTCGATCACGAAGAGCGGATCGCTCCCGGTGCCGCTGGAGCGGCCGAGGTCGGCGATGACTCCCCCGCTGACGAAGCTCGGATCCGCGTCGAGATCCCGCAACGCGGTGACGATCATCCCGGTCGAAGTCGTCTTGCCGTGGGCCCCGGCGACCGAGACCAGGCGTCGTCCGCCGATGAGCCAGTGCAGCGCCTGGGAACGGTGGATCACGTGCAGCCCGCGTTCCTTCGCGGCGAGATACTCCGGGTTCTCCGGCCAGATCGCGCCGGTGTGGACCACGGTGTCGACGTCGGCGGCGAGGTTCGTCGCCTCATGCCCGACGTGCACCGTCGCCCCCGCCTCCCGCAGAGCGCTTAGCGCGGCACTGTCCGACCGGTCGGAGCCGGAGACCCGGATGCCGCGCTCCAGGAACATCCGCGCCAGCCCCGACATGCCGGAACCGCCGATTCCGATGAAGTGGGCGGCCTCGATGCGGTCGGGGATGGGCAGGCTCAGGTCGGGTCTGATCATGACCCTGTCAGTCTAGGTTCGGCTCCTGCGCGCCGGCTCCGGGCGCGCGGGGACGGCAAGGATCCCGTCCGCGACGAGGGCCGTGCTAATGCGGGCCGATATCCCCGAGAGGCGCGAGCGCTTCGTCGATGAGCGCCACCACATTCTCGGCACCGGTGCGCGTGCCGACCGTCGACGCGGCGGAGCGCATGCGCGCGAGACGGTCGGGGTCGGTCAGCAGTGGCAGTACCCCGGTGCGCACGCGCTCGGGGGTGAACTCCGCATCGGGGATCATCATGGCCGCCCCAGCCGCGACGGCGGAACGCGCGTTCAGCGCCTGCTCACCGTTGCCGACCGCATAGGGGACGTAGACGGCGGGGATGCCGAGGGCACTGATCTCGGACACCGTCGCGGCGCCCGAACGGGACACGATGAAGTCGGCGACAGCGAAGGCGAGATCCATCCGGTCCTCGTAGGGGCGGACGACGTAGCCCGGCGCGCCCGGGTCGTCCCCGCTCCAGCCGGCGCCGGTGAGGTGCACCAGCTGCCAGCCGGCGTCCAGCACGTCCCGATAGGCGTCGGCGAACGCCTCGTTCAGCCGCCGGGCACCCAAGGAACCGCCGAACACCAGCAGGGTCCGGCGTGCCGGATCGAGGCCGTAGTGCGCGCTGGCCTCGACCCGGAGGGCATCCGGGTCCAGGTCGACGATCTCACGGCGCAGCGGCATCCCGACCGTGCGAGCTCCGCGCAGGGAGGTTCCTTCGAAGGCGACGCCCACTGCGGCGGCTCTGCGCGCGCCGAGCACGTTCGCGAGTCCCGGCTTGGCGTTGGCCTCGTGCACCACGGTCGGCACGTGCTCCCTGCGGGCCGCCACATATGCCGGAGCGGCGGCGTACCCGCCGAACCCGATCACCACGCCCACGCCTCGGTCTCCGATGATCTCGCGAACCTGCCCGACGGCGCGGCGGAACCGCCCGGGGAACGCCAACGCACGGCGGTCGGGGCGGCGTGGGAACGGCACCTTGTCCACGAACAGCAGCTCGTAGCCGCGTTCCGGGACCAGCCGCGCCTCCAGGCCTTCGCGGGTTCCGAGCACGAGAACCTCGGCGTCCGGTTCACGTGCCCGCAGTAGATCGGCCACGGCCAGCAGCGGATTCACGTGTCCCGCGGTCCCGCCGCCTGCCAGCAGGTAGGTCGTCACCCCAAGACCCTACCCGGCGATGGAGCGGGGGACGGAAGCACACGATCTCGTCGCGGAAGGGTGCGCGCGAAGGACAGCAGCACCCCGGAGGCGAGCAGAACCGATATCAGCGAGGTGCCGCCCTGCGACATGAAGGGTAACGGCACGCCGAGAACGGGGAACAGGCGCAGCACCACGCCGACGTTGATCAGCGCCTGCCCGACGATCCAGATCGTGATGGCACCCGAGACGGTGCGGACGAAGAGGTCGTCGGTCTTGCGGATCACGTGGAAGGCACCGACGGCGAACAATGCGAACAGGACCAGCACCACGACGCATCCGACCAGCCCCAGCTCCTCGCCGACGATGGCGAAGATGTAGTCGTTGGCGGCCGCGGGCAACCAGCTGTACTTCTCCTTCGAATTGCCGAGGCCCAGACCGAACAGGCCGCCGCCCGCCAGACCCCAGATGCCGTGCAGCGGCTGGTAGCAGTCGCCGTAGTAGTCGGCGAGGCAGTCAGGATTCAGGAAGCTCATGATGCGGCGCATCCGGTCGGGACTGGTCACCGCGAAGATCGCGACGCCGCCGATCGCGAGCACCATGGGGAGCACGAAAACCCGCAGCTTCACGCCGGAGAAGAAGAGCCCGCCGAGCAGCACGAGCACGAGGATCATCACGGTGCCGAGATCCTTGCCGGCGATGACCGTCCCCATCACCAGCAGCGCCACCGGGATCGCCGGGATCAAGGCGTGCTTCCACTTTCCCAGCAGGGCCTTCTTCCGGTTCAGGATGAACCCCAGCCACAGCGCCAGGGTCAGCTTCAGGAACTCGGCCGGCTGGGCCTGGATGCCGGCGATGCTGATCCAGTTGCGGTTGCCGTCGTTGGTGATCCCGAGCGGCGTGAACACGAGCAGCTGGAAAAGGATGGCCACGAGCAGGGCCGGCCCCGCGATGCGCTTCCAGAACTTCAGCGGCATCCGGGAGGCCAGGAACATCAGGGGGATGCCGATCAGGGCGAACACTCCCTGCTTGATGAACGCGTCGTAGGGGTTGCCGTCGGTGGAGTCGGAGGTCGCCGATGTCGCCGACAGGACCATCACCACCCCGAAGCCGGTCAGCAGGAGCGCGGTCGATGCGATCAGCAGGAACTCGCTCGGAACCGGCGCGAACACCCTGCCGAGGGAGACACGGGCTGCCAGACCCCGGCGGGCCTCGTCAGTCGAGGTCGCCGGTCGCGTCCGAGTCGTGTCCGCCACCGGCCTCCCTCTCGATCTTCTCGCGTACGGCCCGGGCGAACGCCCGGCCACGGTCGGCGTAGGACGAGAACTGGTCGAAGGATGCGGAGGCGGGGGCGAGCAGGACGACGTCCCCGTCACGCGCGACCCTGCCGGCGAGCTCGACGACCCGTGCCATGACCTGTTCAGTCTCCGGGTCGACGACCTCGAACAGCGGCACGTGCGGCGCGTGTCGCGCGAACGCCGCGGTGATCGGCTCCCGATCCACGCCGATGACGATTGCCGCCTTGACCGCGCCGCCCCGCATCGCCACCAGCTGTGAGACGTCGATGCCTTTGAGGAGCCCGCCGACGACCCAGATCGACCCGGGGTACAGCGCGAGCGAGGAGTCGGCCGCGTGCGGATTCGTCGCCTTCGAGTCGTCGATCCAGGTCACCCCGCCGGACGTGGCGACGATCTCGATCCGATGCGCATCGACGCGGAAGTCGCGCAGCGCGTTGCGGATGGCGGCCGGGCTCGCTCCGGCTGCCCGTGCCAGCGCGCTGGCGGCGAGGACGTCCGCCACGAGGTGCGGCGCGGCCAGCCCCGACTGTGCCAGCTCCGTCACGGTCGTCAGCTCGAGCGCGGAGCTCGCGCGGTCGTCGAGGAACGCACGATCGACCAGGATGCCGTCCACGACGCCGAGATCGCTCGGCCCCGGGACCCCCAGGTCGAATCCGATCGCCCGTGCTCCCTCGACCACCTCCGCGTCCTCGACCATGCGTCTCGTCGCGTCGTCCGCCTTGTTGTAGACGCAGGCGACGCGCGTGCGCTCGTAGACCTGCGCCTTCGCCTCGCGATAGGCGGCGAAGGAACCGTGCCACTCCAGGTGGTCGGCCGCGAGGTTGAGGCATACCGAGGCCAGCGGCGAGAGCGGATCCGGTCCTGTCTGCAGCGACAGATACCACAACTGATGGCTGGACAGCTCGACCACGAGCACATCGAAGCCGGCGGGATCCCGGATCGCGTCGAGCACCGGGACGCCGATATTGCCGCACGGCGCGGCGCGCACACCTGCTGCACCCAGCATGGTCGCCGTCAGCTGCGTGGTGGTGGTCTTGCCGTTTGTACCGGTGATGAGGATCCACTCGGCCGCGGTGCCGCCCGCGCCCGCGACCTTGTCCCGCACGCGCCAGGCAAGCTCCACATCGCCCCACAGCGGGACGCCCGACGCCAGCGCCCAGACGACGACCGGATGCGAGGGAGGGAAGCCCGGAGAGGCGACGATCACCTCGGGCGCATGTGCGACGAGCGCCGCGGGCACCTCCGAGAGCGGACCGACGTGCAGCCGCGCGCCGATCACCGGAAGCAGTCGGGCGTGTTCGTCGTCCGCGCTCTCCGTCACCACCAGCACGTCCGCTCCGAGCTCGGCGAGCGTGTCGGCGACCGAGAACCCGGTGACGCCCAGGCCGAGGACGGCGACGCGCAGGCCGGTCCAGTCGGCGTACCAGCTGGCGAGCGAGGGCGCCCGGCCGCTCATACCCGGACGAGCCATTCCACGTAGAAGAGCCCCACGCCCGCCAGCGCCAGGAGGCCGGCGATGACCCACATCCGCACCACGATCGTCGTCTCCGGCCAGCCGCGCATCTCCAGGTGATGGTGCAACGGACTCATCAGGAACAGGCGTTTACCCCGGGTCAGCTTGAAGTACAGGCGCTGCAGGATGACCGACCCGGACGCGATCACGTACACGCCCGCGATCACCGGCAGCAGGATCTCGGTGCGCGTAAGGATCGAGAGGGCCGCGATCACACCGCCGATGGACATCGAGCCGACATCGCCCATGAACACCTGCGCCTTCGGCGCGTTCCACCACAGGAACCCGACGAGCGCACCGATGAAGGAGGCCGCGATGATCGCGAGATCGAACGGATCCCGGGTCTGATAACACGACGCCTGCAGGCCCCGTTCCAGGGCGTCGAGGTCGCAGGGCTGCTTGAACTGCCAGAAGGAGATCAGCGCGAGGGCGCTCGTGACGAAGATCGCCGAGCCCGCGGCGAGGCCGTCGAGGCCGTCGGACACGTTGACGGAGTTGGACGCGGCCACCCCGACCAGGGAGATCCAGACCAGGTAGAGCACCCAGCCGATGATCGCGCCGAAGGCCATGAAGGACAACGCGGGAATGTCGCGGAACAACGAGATGTAGGCGGTGGCCGGGGTCTGCCCGTCGGGGTTGGGGAAGTTGAGCGCGACCACGCCGAAGACGACGACGACGATCAGCTGCCCGGCGATCTTGCGCCAGCCGGACAGGCCGAGGCTGTTCTGCCGCCTCACCTTCATGAAGTCATCGATGAACCCGACCAGGCCGAAACCGACCATCATCCAGATCACCAGCAGTCCGGACAGCGTCGGCGGGTTCCCGCCCGCGTAGGTGCCGATGAAGTAGCCCACGAGCGAACCCGCAATGAAGATCGTGCCGCCCATGGTGGGCGTGCCGCGCTTGGCCCCGTGGCTGGGGTTGTGCACGTCCTCCGGGGTGCGGATGACCTGCCCCCACCCCCACTTCCGGAACACCCGAAGGAACACCGGGGTGAGGAAAAGTGTGAATGCCAGCGAGATCGCCGCCGCGGTCAGGAGAGATCTCACGAGAAGGATTCTCCCAGACGGTCGCCGAGGAACCGGAGGCCCACGGAGTTGGAGGACTTGACCAGCACCCGGTCGCCGTCGCGCAGCTCTCCCTGCAAGTAGTCGAAAGCCTCATCCGCCGTGGCGAAGAACACCGCTTCGTCGCTCCACGATCCCTCCGCGACGGCGGACAGATACAGGCGGCGCGCCTCAGCGCCCACGACGACGATCCGCGGGATGCGCAGCCGCACCGCGAGCTCGCCGATGCGGTCGTGCTCCTCGCCGGCCTGCTCGCCCAGCTCGCTCATCGCGCCGAGGACGGCGACGGCCCGCTGCCCCGGCCCCACGATCTGCGCCAGCGTGCGCAGAGCGGCCGACATCGAGTCGGGGCTGGCGTTGTAGGCGTCGTTGATGATGCGGACCCGCTCGGAGCCCATCGGCTGCATCCGCCACCGCTCCGCCAATTCGACAGTCTCCAGCCGTGCCACGCAGTCGTCGACCGTGACGCCGAGCGCGGTGGCGGCAGCGACGGCCGCAAGCGCGTTCATCACGTGATGCGCGCCGAGCACCCGCAGCCGCACGAGCCTCGTGACGCCGTCGGCGTGGAGCGTGAAGCGGGTTCCCGACTCCCCCACCTCGACGTCGTCGGCCCGCACCGAGGCCTGACCATCGCGGCCGAACCAGCGCACCTCGACACCCTGCTCTGCGGCGATCGGCGCCATCGCGCGCACCCGCGGGTCGTCGACGTTCAGCACGGCAAGGCCGCCCGGTCGGAGAGACCGCACGAGCTCCGCCTTGGCACGGAACGTCGCCTCGATGCCGCCGAAACCGCCGGCATGGGCCAGGCCCACCATCAGGACGACGCCGATGTCCGGGGTGACGAGGCCGGCGAGTCGGGCGATCTCCCCCGGTCCGCTCGCGCCGAACTCGCTGACGAGGTAGCGCGTGTCAGCGCCGACGCGCAGCATCGTCAGGGGCGCGCCCACCTCGTTGTTGAACGACGCCCGGGGGGCGACGGTCTCGCCGTCGTCACCGAGGATGCGGGCGAGCAGGTTCTTCGTGGTGGTCTTCCCGTTCGAGCCGGTGATGCCGACGATCCGCAGATCGCCTCGGGCCCGCACGACGGCAACGACCTCGCGCGCAAGATCGGCGAGGGCCGTCACCGCGTCCGGAACGACGATCTGCGTGATCGGCGCGTCGACCGGACGTTCCACGATCGCCAGTGCGGCACCGGCCGCCGCCACCGCGGGCACGAACAGGTGCCCGTCGGTGGTCTCCCCGGGCTTGGCCACGAAGATGTAGCCGGCACCGATGAGCCGGGAGTCCGTGTCCACGGTGCCACGCACCGTCGTGTCCGGACCGTCGCCGGCGGCCGTGCGCAGGCTGCCGCCGAGCACCGTGGCGATGCGGGAGTGAGAAAGTTCGATCATGTCAGGTGGGTGCGACTCAGCCCGTCTTCGGAAGCAGGGTGGCTTCCGTGGTGGACGGCATGACCCGGTATGTCTTGAGCACCTGTGTCATTGCGTCCTGGAACGCGGAGGCGTTGGCCGCAGATGAGGTTACCGCAGTCGGCTGGTCCAGCGTGACCGCGACGATGTACTGCGGATCGTCGGCGGGGGCGAAGCCGATGAGGGTCGTCCAGTAGACGCCCTGCTTATAGCTGCCGTTCTCGGCGATCTCACCGGTGCCGGTCTTGCCCGCGATGCGGTAGCCGCTGATCGCGACGCTCTTGGCCAACGATCCCTGCAGCAGCACGTTCTCGAGCATCTCCTGCACCTGGGTGGCGGTGTCGCTGCTGATGACCTGCGTCGTCGAATCGGCGGCGTCGTTGGTGATGACCGTGCCGTCAGCCTGGGTGCAGCTGCTCACGAGCGAGAGCGGGACCTTCGTGCCGTCGTTCGCGATCGCCTGGTAGGCGCCGACGAGCTCAGGGAGGGTCGTGGACACGCCCTGTCCGAACGAGATGTTCAGCGTCGTCTGCGGATCCCATTCGTCCACGGTCTTCAGGTCGCCGTGCGCCTCGCCGGGGAAGTCCACCGCACTCCCCTGACCGATGCCGAAGGCCTGCAGGTAGTCGTAGCGGGTTTGCGAGTCGATCTGCTCGGCGAACTTCGAGATTCCGACGTTCGAGGAGTCGATGAGCACACCGGTGAGGGTGTAGTTGGTCGCGCCGTGGCTCTCCGCATCTGTCACTGTCGCGCCACTCGCGAACGTCTCGGAGCTGGACGCTGTCACGGTCGAGGTGGGCGTCGCGATGCCGGTGTCGATGGCCGTCGCCGCCGTCAGCGCCTTGAAGGTGGAGCCGGGCTCGAAGGTGTCGCGGAAGATGCGGCTCGAGCGGTCCTCCGTTGCTGTCGCGTCGATGTCGTTCGGATCGACGGTGGGGTATTCGGCTGCGGCCTTGATCTCGCCGGTCTTCACCTCGACGACCATGATCTGACCGTCCTGCGCTCCCAGGTTCTGCACCTGTTCGGCGATGAGCTGCTCCATGTACCACTGAAGATCTTCGTCGATCGTCAAGCTGACCGTGCCGCCGTCGACGGCGGCCGTGTCGACCTCGGTGCCGGGGATGATGTTCCCGTCCACGCCCTGCTCGTAGGTGACCGATCCGTCGGTGGAGGCGAGGCACTCGTTCTCCGACTCCTCCAGCCCCTCCAACGGGGTGCCGTCCGAGCTCATGAAACCGAGGAGGTTCCCCGCCACGGCGCCGTTGGGGTAGGTGCGCGCCGGACTGGAGTACATCGCCAGATAGGGCAGGTCGAGGTCGGCCAGTGCCCGATACTGCTCGGTGGAGAGCCCCGTGGCCAGCTGCGCGTAGCGGGAGTCGGGATCGGCCGCGAGGGCGTCGGAGACGATCTTCTCGACCTCCTCTGCGCTCTGTCCGGTGATGGCGCCGATCTCGCCCGCGATGGTGGGCCAGTCGACGTCGACGGTCTGACCGTTGTCGTCCGTGCGCTCGACCGACCCGACGAGTTTCGGATCGAGCTGCGCGTCGTACTCCAGCACGCTGCTCGCGAGGACCGTTCCGTCGTCGTCGACGATCGATCCTCTGGTCCCATAGGTGGTCGTCGTGACACCGATACCCATCGACAGCGACTGGGCGACGTACTCCTGCGCATCGACGACCTGAATGTCGACCAAACGCACGGTGAAGGCGACCACCACGCTCAGGACGACGGCGAGGGCGACAACGGTGCGACGCCGTGGCGTGCGAGTGCTTCTGGTCGTCATCTCTTCAGTGTGTGGCCGGGGTCGGCAGTCCGTCGGTCAGCGCGGGGGGTGTCGCCGTATCGGTGGTGTCCCCCGTGGTGTCGTCGGCGGTGCCTCCGGTTGCGTCGTCGGTCGATTGCGTGCCGCTGATCGTGCTATCCGTGTCGGTGACCAACGGCGTGTCGGCCACCAGGCTGTTGCTGACGAGACTGCGCCCGAGAGCATCGACCGACGAGCCGTCCGCAGCCGCCTGCGACGTGCCCAGGATCGCGCCGTCGCTCAGGCGCAGGTAGCTCGGAGCCTCATTGATGACCATTCCCAGCGCCGCCGCGTTCGCAGCCAGATACTGCGGTGAGCTGAGACCGTCGACCTGGTCGTAGAGGATCTGCTTCTGCCAGGTGAGCTGCTGCTGCTGGCTGGTCAGCTGGGCGATCTCGAAGGAGCTCTGCGTCGACAGGATCGACAGGAGCATCTGCGCCGCCGCGATCGCGAGCGCTCCGGCGACGGCGACGATCCCGTACGCCAGGCGAGGCCGCCGCCTGTGAGTGGGACGCTCGAGGGGACGAAGGACGCGACGGGGAAGCTCGCGGCCGACCTCGTCCGGGACGAGCGGCTCGATGACGGCCGTCGTGCCCGCGCTCATGCGGCGCTCCTCACGCGCTCGGCGGCGCGCAGACGCACCGGGGTCGCGCGCGGGTTGCGGGCGCGTTCCTGCTCGTCGGCCAGTTCTGCGCCTTTGACCAGCAGTCGGAAGCGGGGGGCGTGCTCGGGGGGCTCCACCGGGAGACCTGCCGGAGCGGTGGATGCCGCTGCCGCCGCGAACGCGCGTTTCACGAACCGATCCTCGAGAGACTGATAGGAGAGGACGACGATGCGACCGCCCACGGAGAGCGCGCCAAGCGCGGCGGGCAGCGCCCGCTCCAGGGCGCGCAGCTCGCCGTTGACCTCGATCCGCAGCGCCTGGAAGACCCGCTTGGCCGGGTGGCCGCTGTGCGACAGCGCGGCGGGGGTCGCGGCGTCCAGGATGCGCACCAGGTGGGCCGACCGGACAACCGGCTCCTGAGCGCGCGCGGCGATGATGGCGCGCGCGTAGCGCGCAGCCAGACGCTCCTCGCCATAGTGCTCGAAGATCCGCCGCAGCTCGCCCTCGCTGTAGCTCGCCACGATGTCAGCCGCAGTGGGACCGTCCGTCTGATCCATGCGCATGTCCAGCGGCGCATCCTTCGCGTACGCGAACCCGCGGTCGGCCTCGTCCAGTTGCAGGGAGGACACCCCGAGATCGAACAGAACGCCGTCGACGTTCGCTGCGCCGAAGCCGGCGACGGCGGATGCCAGGCCGTCATAAACGGTGTGGACGAAAGCGACCCGGTCGGAGAAGGCGGCGAGGCGCTCGCGGGCGATCGCGAGCGCAGCGGTGTCCCGGTCGAGCCCGATGACCCGCAGGCCGGGGAAACGCCGCAGCATCGCCTCCGTGTGCCCGCCCATTCCCAGCGTGGCGTCCACCATCACGGCGCCGTCACGACTGAGCGCGGGCTCGAGCAGCTCGACGCAGCGTTCGAGCATCACCGGGGTGTGGATGTCGCGGAGTTCCATCGTGCACGGGCGGTCCCCCTGCTCCGATTCCCCTCCGCTCTGCGACCTGGCACCGGGGAAGTGTGTCAGGGCGTGAGCGGCGGGAAATCGCAGCATGGGGCTCAGAACAAGCCCGGGATCACCTCCTGCTCCATCTCGGAGTAGGACTCTTCGTTACTGTTCGCGTAGGCCTGCCAGGCGTCCGCGTTCCAGATCTCCGCGTGCGCACCGACGCCGGTGACGACGAGCTCGCGTTCGAGAGAGGCGTAGCTGCGCAACGCCGGCGGGATAACCACGCGGTTCTGACCGTCCGGCTTCTCCGCACTGGCGCCCGACAGGAACATGCGCAGGAAGTCCCTCGCCTGCTTGTTGCTCAACGGCGCCTCTCGGATGCGCTCGTGCACCCGTTCGAACTCGACCGTGCTGAAGACGTACAGGCACCGCTCCTGACCACGGGTGATCACGACGCCGTCTCCGAGGTCGTCGCGGAATTTGGCCGGGAGGATGACGCGCCCTTTGTCGTCGAGCTTGGGAGTGTGCGTGCCCAGCAGCATTCGAGCATCACTCCCTCCTTGTCCGGCCCGGTGAGGTCTGCTCCACGGTACTCCACTTTCCTCCACTTCACTACACATGGCACCGACATCACGGGCATCGCCACCGGAACGGAGACACGACGGCGTCCGAAAACAAAAAAGCGCCGACCCGAAGGTCGGCGCTTCACAGCAGGATCAGGGAATCAACGACCCCCTTGACGGCGATCCCATCGGTCGTTCATCCGGTCCATGAAGGAGCCCGCTCCGCTCCCCGCCGCGGCGCGCGGCGGGCGCACGGTGGCGGTGAGACGACGCGACGGCGTGATAGCGAGGAGGACGCCGGCGACCATGACCACGAAACCGATGACCCCGATGACGACCACCTGGGTGGACAGACCCCCGATGAGGCCGCCCAGCCCGACGAGGACGAGCAACGACCCGAGCACGATGTTCCGGTAGCTCAGCGCGCGCCCCGAGCCGTCGGCGCTGACGACATCTGCGTCTCGGCCCATGAGATGGCGTTCCATCTCATCAAGCAGACGCTGCTCTTGTTCGGAGAGGGGCATGCATCCTCCTCGGATGACGATCTGAGGCCGATTCTACGCATCTGCCCAATGACTAGGCTAGGGCCGTGTCGAGCACCCCGGATGCGATGGAAGCCGTTTCTCAGCGACTCGACATCTTCTTCCAAGACCAACGTAGGACGACCTCCTCCTGGGGTGATGAGGCATCGCGCTTCGTGGACGCCGCGCAGAGCACGATCGACGGTGGGAAGCGACTCCGCGCGCGCTTCTGTCTGGCCGGTTGGGACGCCGTCTCCGAAACCCGAGGTTCGTCCGCGGCGCCGCCGGAGGCAACGATCGCCGCCGCCGCCGCGCTCGAGATCTTCCACGCCGCCGCGCTCGTCCACGACGACATCATCGACAACTCGGACACCCGGCGCGGCCGCCCCGCGTCGCACCGGCGACTCGAGCAGCTGCACGCGGGCAGCGACTGGCACGGCGACGCGGGCGCGTTCGGCCGCTCTGCCGGCATCCTGCTCGGCGACCTGCTGGTGGCCTGGAGCGACGATCTGCTCGAGGAGGGTCTGCGAACGGCGCCGAAGGTCGCCCCGGGCGTGCGCGCGCAGTACGCCCGCATGCGCCGCGACGTCACGATCGGGCAATACCTCGACATCGCCGAGGAATCGGCGTTCACCGTCGCCCCCGATACGGAGCACGCCGACCGCGCGCTGCGGGTCGCGTCGCTCAAATCTGCCAGATACAGCGTCGAGCAGCCCCTGCTGATCGGCGCAGCCCTCGCCGGAGCGGATCGCCCGCAGCTCGAGGCGCTCTCCGCGTTCGGGCATCCCATCGGCATGGCCTTCCAACTCCGCGACGACGTCCTCGGCGTCTTCGGCGACGAGCGCGTCACCGGCAAGCCCTCGGGTGACGACCTGCGCGAGGGGAAACGGACCGTCCTGGTCGCCTATACGCGCGAAGCCGTGACGGTGAGCGAGCGACGAACCGTGGACCGACTGATCGGGGACCCCGCGCTGGATGCGACGCAGATCCGCTCCCTGCAGGAGACCATCGTCGCCTCGGGTGCGCTGGCGCGCATCGAGGAGCTCATCGAGCGCTACGCGGAAGAAGCCGACCGCGCACTCTCGGACGCCCCGCTCGGCTCGCACGCCGTTGGGCGGCTGCGCGATCTGGCGCAGGCGGCCGTCGTCCGCAGAGCCTGATCAGCTCAGCGTGCGGGCGATCCGGCGCACCTCGCTCTTATGCCCGGCCAGCAGCGCCGCGATCGGAGCTCTGCCGATGGTGTCATCGACCGCGAGCAACCAGTCGATGGCCTCGTCATCGGTCAGTCCCGCGTCCCGCAGCGCGAACACCGTTCCACGCAACGAGCCCAGCGGCTCCCCCTCGACGAGGAAGACGGCCGGCACGGCGAACACGCCTCCCCTCCGTGAGCCGATCAGTTGCGCGTCGTCGAGCCGCTGCCGCACACGGCCCAGCGGTTCGCCGAGCACCTCGACGAGGTCGGGCAGGGTCAGCCAGGCGGTCTCGACGCCGGACTCGGTCTGTTCGCTCACCCTGCCACTATCCCATTGCGACAGGTCCTCGGCTGATCCGGCACGCGCTCGGCCATTCCGACGGCACGCGGCGGGCGAGCCATACCGGTGCTCCCCATCTGTCCTCCGTAGACTCTCAGCGTGAGCACGAGCCAGCGCGCGGATCCGCTGATCGGTCGTCTGGTCGACGGCCGATACCGCGTGCGCGCCCGTATCGCACGTGGCGGGATGGCCACGGTATACGTCGCGACCGACCTCCGACTCGAACGCCGGATCGCGCTCAAGATCATGCACGGGCACCTGAGTGACGACTCGGTGTTCCAAGGACGCTTCATCCAAGAGGCGCGCGCAGCGGCCCGTCTGGCGGACCCCCACGTGGTCAATGTCTTCGACCAGGGGCAGGACGACGACATGGCCTACATGGTCATGGAATATCTTCCGGGGATCACATTGCGCGAGCTGATGCGCGAGCAGCGGCGGCTCAGCACGACGCAGACGATCACCATCATGGACGCGATCCTCTCGGGGCTCGCCGCCGCCCATCGAGCCGGAATCGTCCACCGCGACGTGAAACCCGAGAACGTGCTCCTGGCCGAGGACGGACGGATCAAGATCGGCGACTTCGGCCTGGCCCGTGCGACGACCGCGAACACCGCGAGCGGCCAGATGCTGCTCGGCACGATCGCCTACCTCGCACCGGAGCTCGTCACCCGCGGCAGCGCCGACGCGCGCAGCGACATCTACGCGCTGGGCATCATGCTGTACGAGATGCTCACCGGCGAGCAACCATACAAGGGCGAGCAGCCGATGCAGATCGCCTATCAGCACGCCACCGATTCCGTGCCGCGGCCGAGCGTGAAGAACCCGGCCGTGCCGGAACAGCTCGACGAACTCGTGCTCTGGGCGACCGAGCGCTCCCCGGACGGGCGCCCCGTGGATGCCGATGCGATGCTGACCCGGCTGCGCGAGATCGAAGCCGAACTGGGGATAGCACCCCAGGTCGCGCGCACCATCGCGGTCGGCACCGCCATCTCGGACGACACGCTCGACTCCGGCGAAGTGACGAAGGCGTTCTCCGCGCCGGTGACCGGAGTGCTGCCGGCGACGCCCTCAGCCGACAATGCGACGCTGCTACGGCGTCGATCCCGTCGGCGCACCGCCAAGGGCGGATGGCTGTTGGCCCTGACGCTGATCGTCGCGCTGGTCGCCGGCGGCGGCGGGTGGTGGTTCGGGTCCGGGCCGGGATCGCTGGTGGGCGTGCCCGCCGTGACCGGGCTCACGTTCGATCAGGCGCAGGCGGTGATCGCCGCCGAAGGACTGGTCGCCGAACAGGACACCGAGTACAGCGTCGATGTCGCAACCGGCCTGGTGATCCGCACCGACCCCGGAAGCGGCGAACGCGTCGACAAAGCATCCACCGTGAGCGTCGTCGTCTCGCTTGGTCCGGCCCCACATGACATCGCCACCTTGGCGG
The DNA here is from genome assembly GCA_015654575.1 of Actinomycetales bacterium. Taxonomy (GTDB): domain Bacteria; phylum Actinomycetota; class Actinomycetes; order Actinomycetales; family Microbacteriaceae; genus Microbacterium. Next base: position 22,834 of record JAATGR010000243.1, on the reverse strand, counting down.
GGATGTCGATCGAACAGGCGACCGCAGCGCTGCAGGCGGCATCCGTCACGGTGGGCGACACAGCGTACGAGTTCACCACCAGCGCATCCGGCACCGTCATCGGCGCGACCGTGACCCCGCAGGGATCATCCACCACGGTCGACTGCACCAACGGGTGCACCGTGCACGAGGGCGACTCGGCCTCGCTCACCGCGTCGAAGGGCTCCCTGCCCGATGTGACGGGCATGACGGTGACCGAAGCGACGAAGGCTCTGACGGATGCCGGTCTGCTGGTGTCCTCCTCGGAGGAGTACAGCGACACGGTGGACTCCGGCGACGTCATCGGGATCACCGCCCGCACCGGCGGCGGGAATTGGATCCCCGGCGACACCGTCACGCTGCGCGTCTCGAAGGGGCCGCAGCTGTTCGAGGTGCCGAACGTCGTGGGCCAGACACGGGATGCGGCGAAGGCGGCGCTGAAGGCGGCCGGTTTCGACGTGACCTACAACGCCAGTTGGGATCTCTTCCCCGACTCGGTGACCGAGGTCACCGCACAGAACCCCGCTGCGGGCACGCAACGCGCGAAGGGTGCGACGATCACGCTGAGCATCAGCGGATCCTTCTGATCCCGCCCCGCGCTCACAGCTGCGGACGAGGCGACCATCGCCTCCGCAGGAGAAATCGCCTGAGCAGGACGATCTGCCCCGAAGACGTCCTGCTCAGCGGGGTTTCGCCTGCGGAGGAGAGGGCACGCCCGGCGGGGACGGGAGGGGCGGAGACGGGACCGCGGGCGCCCTACAGATCAGCGGCGCTCGAGCTCCTCGGCCACTAGGAACGCGAGTTCGAGGGACTGCATGTGGTTCAGGCGGGGATCACACAACGACTCGTACCGGGTCGCCAGCGTCGCCTCGTCGATCATCTCGGAGCCGCCCAGGCATTCGGTCACATCGTCACCGGTGAGCTCCACATGGATGCCACCGGGGTGCGTTCCCACGGCGCGGTGCGCCTCGAAGAAGCCGCGGACCTCGTCCACCACGTCGTCGAACCGACGCGTCTTGTACCCGTTCTGCGAGGTGATGCCGTTGCCGTGCATCGGGTCGGTGACCCAGAGCGGCTGCGCGCCCGAATCCTTCACGGCCTGCAGCAGCGGCGGCAGGGCGTCGCGAATCTTTCCCGACCCCATCCGCGTGATGAAGGTCAGCCGGCCGGGCACGCGATCCGGGTCGAGCTTGTCGATCAACGCCAGGGCCGTCTCGGGCGACGTGGACGGTCCGAGCTTGACCCCGATGGGGTTGCGGATCTTCGAGAAGTAGTCGACGTGCGCACCGTCGAGATCGCGAGTGCGCTCCCCGATCCACACGAAGTGAGCCGAGGTGTTGTACGGCGTTCCGGTGCGCGAATCGATGCGGGTCATCGGGCGCTCGTAGTCCATGAGCAGACCCTCGTGCCCGGTGTAGAACTCGACGCGCGTGAGCTCGTCGAAGTCGGCGCCGGCCGCCGCCATGAACTTCACGGCGCGGTCGATCTCGGCCGCCATCCCCTCGTAGCGCTGGTTGGCCGGGTTCGCGGCGAATCCCCTGTTCCAGCTGTGCACTTCGCGCAGGTCGGCGAAACCGCCCTGTGTGAAGGCACGGATGAGATTGAGCGTGGATGCCGCGGTGTGGTACGCCTTCAGCATCCGCCCCGGGTCGGCCGCACGGGAGGCCTCGGTGAAGTCGTACCCGTTGACGATGTCGCCGCGGTAGGCGGGGAGCGTGACATCGCCGCGGGTCTCCGAGTCGGACGAGCGCGGCTTGGCGAACTGTCCCGCCATGCGGCCCATCTTCACCACCGGCATCGAGGCGCCGTAGGTCAGCACAACCGCCATCTGGAGCACCGTCTTGATGCGGTTGCGGATCTGTTCCGCGGTGGCTCCGGCGAACGTCTCCGCGCAGTCGCCGCCCTGCAGGAGGAACGCACGACCGGATGCCGCAGCGCCCAGCCGGTCACGCAGGTTGTCGACCTCGCCCGCAAAGACCAGCGGCGGCTGCGAGGCGAGTTCGCGGGACACGGCGGCCACGGCATCGGGATCCCCCCATTGCGGCTGCTGCTTGATCGGGAGGCTGCGCCACTGATCGAGGGCGTCGAGCTGCTGAGGCATCCGCTCAGTCTATCGGGGCTGCGAGGCGGTCGGTGCGGCAAGACGCTCCTTCACGGTCGACGCGTAGACATCGTCATAGCGCTGCGCACCGAGCCGCTGCAGGGCCACCATGATCTCGTCCGTGACCGAACGCAGCACGTACCGGTCAGACTCGAATCCGGTGAAGCGGGAGAAGTCGAGGGGCTCCCCGATGATCATGCCGACGCGGCCGATGCGCGGGATGGTGCGCCCGATCGGCATGATCTGCTCGGTGTCGACCATGACGACCGGGATCACCGGCACCTTCGCCTCCAGCACCATCCGGGCGATGCCGGTACGACCCCGATAGAGACGCCCGTCGGGGCTCCGGGTGCCCTCGGGATAGATGCCGAGCAGGTCTCCACGCCCGAGCACCTGGAGTGCGGTGTTCAACGACGCCTCGGAGGCCTGGCCGACGGAACGGTCGATCGGGATCTGACCGGTGGCTTTCATGAAGACCCGCGTGGCCCAGCCCTTCAGCCCACGACCGGTGAAGTAGTCGCTCTTGGCGAGGAACGTCATCGGACGGTCGATCATGAGCGGCAGGAACACCGAGTCCGAGACGGACAGGTGGTTGCTGGCGAGGATCGCCGCGCCGGTGGCGGGGATGTTGCGCCGGCCCACGATCCACGGCCGGAACACCGCCTTCAGGATCGGGCCGATCGCCACGTACTTCATCAGCCAGTAGAACACCGACTCATCCTCCCGCAGTGAACGCCCGACGGGCGAGATCCGCCGCGCCGATGACACCGGCGTCGTTGGTGAGTCGGGCCACGGCGAAGTCGGCGACCGGCCTCGATTCGTACGCGGGCATCGCCGCAGCGAACGCCTCCCGCATGGGTGCGAGGAGCACGTCGCCGAGCTGCGACACTCCCCCGCCGATGATGAAGCGCTGCGGATCGAGCACCGCAGCGAGGCTTCCGCACGCGGTGCCGATGGCCGTGGCCACGCGCCGCATCGCCTCGGCCGCTCCCGGGTCGCCGGCCACAATCAGGCGCGAGATCTCCTGGCCGGGGATCGTGCCGCCGGCGCGTTGCTGCGTGTCATGCAACTCCGCTCCGATGCCGAACGCGGCGTCGCGCGCGATCTCCTCGGCTTCGTGCTGGAGCGCACGCCCCGAGCCGTACATCTCGAGGCAGCCGCGCTGCCCGCAGCCGCAGATGCGCCCGTCGGGTACGAGCCGGAGGTGACCGAGCTCCGCCGCGATGCCGTGACCGCCGCGCAGGAGCTCGCCGTCGATCACGATCGCTCCCCCGACGCCCGTGCCGATAGTGAGCATGACGACGTCGCCGAGACCTTCGCCGGCACCGAACCGGTATTCGGCCCACCCTGCCGCGTTCGCATCGTTCTCGACGACGACCCGCACCCCGGTGAGGTGTTGCAGGTGGTCACGCAGCGGTTCGTCGCGCCAGTCGATGTTGGGCGCGAAGTACACGGTCGAGCGGTCCCGGTCGACGAAGCCGGCGGCGGCGACGCCGGCCACCGCGTCCTCGCCGTCCGCGAGGGCGGCGATCATGTCGGCGACGACGGTCTGGATGCCGGTGATCGCTGCCGGCGTCGCCACTCGGACCTGCCGCACGATGGCGCCGTCGGTGTCCACGACCGCTCCCGCGATCTTCGTTCCCCCGATGTCGATGCCCACTGCGCGCAACGTCCCGTCCTTCCCGATCGGCCCCGATCAGAGTAGTGCGTGAGGCGACCGTGGAACTCAGTTCCACCGGTGACTACAATCAAGTGTCAATGACCGCCGGTACCAAGGGAGCTGCCGTCATGAGCATCGTCGAGTTCAACACCCCCGCGATCGTGCCAGCCGCACCCGAGGACAACATCACGGACCTGCTCGAACAACGGGTCGCCGCCACGCCCGATCGTGCGCTTTTCGCCGTCCCCGACGGCGACGGCTGGCGAGACGTGTCGGCATCCGAGTTCCGCGGGCAGGTGATCGCGCTCGCCAGGGGGTTCGCCGCGGTCGGCGTCGCGCCCGGGCAGCGGATCGGCCTCCTGGCACGCACCACGTACGAGTGGACACTGGTGGACTTCGCGCTCTTCTACGCCGGAGCCGTGATGGTGCCCATCTATGAGACGAGCTCGGCAAGCCAGATCGAGTGGATCCTGTCCGACTCGGAGGCGGTCGCCTGCATCGTGGAAAGCACGGAGCACGCCCAGCGCCTCGCCGAGGTGCGCGGACGCCTTCCGCTTGTGGCGGAGAGCTGGCAGCTGGATGCCGGCGACCTCGACCGGATTGTCGCCGCAGGCGTCGAGGTGCCCGACACGGAGATCGAGCGACGCCGCTCCCTCGCGGTCGGGTCGGACCTCGCGACCCTGATCTACACCTCCGGCTCGACCGGGCGGCCGAAGGGCTGCGTCCTCACGCACAGCAACTTCGTGGAGCTGGCGCGCAACGCCGCCGAGAGCCTCAAGGAGGTCGTCAACATCCCGGGCGCCTCAACCGTGCTGTTCATCACCACCGCACACGTCTTCGCCAGATTCATCTCGATCCTCGACGTCCACGCCGGGGTCAAGACCGGACACCAGCCCGACACGAAACACCTCCTCGACGCGCTCGGCAGCTTCCATCCGACGTTCCTGCTGGCGGTGCCGCGCGTGTTCGAGAAGGTCTACAACTCCGCCGAGCAGAAGGCGGAGGCCGGTGGACGGGGCGGGATCTTCCGCGCCGCCGTATCGGCCGCCGTCGAGCACTCGCGGCGGTTGCAGGACGGGGAGCGCATCCCGCTGGGGCTGAAGATCCGGTTCGCGCTGTTCGACAGGCTGGTCTACAGCAAGCTGCGCGAGGCGATGGGCGGGAACATCGTGTACGCGATCTCCGGTTCGGCGCCGCTCGGCGCGCGACTCGGTCACTTCTTCCACAGCCTTGGGGTGACGATCCTCGAAGGCTACGGGCTGACCGAGACGACCGCGCCGGCGACGGTGAACCGGCCGCGCGACGCGAAGATCGGCACCGTCGGCCCGGTGCTGCCGGGGGTCGGCGTCCGCACCGCGGAGGACGGCGAGATCGAGGTGCGCGGCATCGACGTGTTCAAGGAGTACTGGCGCAATCCCGAGGCCACCGCGGCGGCGTTCGACGGCGAATGGTTCCGCACCGGCGATCTGGGATCCTTCGACGCCGACGGCTTCCTCACGATCACGGGGCGCAAGAAGGAGATCATCGTGACCGCGGGCGGGAAGAACGTCTCGCCCGCCGCCCTCGAGGATCCGATCCGGGCCAACCCGATCGTGGGTCAGGTCGTCGTGGTCGGCGATCAGAAGCCGTTCATCTCCGCACTGGTGACCCTCGACCCCGAGATGCTACCGACGTGGCTGGCGGGCAAGGGGCTCGACAAGGACATGTCGCTGGCGGATGCGGCGCGCAACGACACCGTGCGCGCCGAGGTGCAGCGCGCGGTCGACAAGGCGAACGACGGCGTCTCGCGCGCCGAGTCGATCCGCAAGTTCACGATCCTGCCGACGGAGTGGACCGAGGCCAGCGGCCATCTGACCCCGAAGCTGTCGATCAAGCGCAGCGTCATCCTGACCGACTTCGCCGACGACGTGGAAGAGCTCTACCGCGTGCCAGAGAACACGACGAACATCTCGCTGCCGTAGGCGTCGCGGGCGCGGTCGCAGACGCAGACGCAGCCCCAGACGCAGTCACAGTCACGCGCTGAACCGCGGGTCCGGCTCTTCGGGGTGGGAGATTCTTGCGACGCGATCAGAAGAGCGTCGTCAGAAGGGTGGCGGGTTCTCGTCGTTCTCATCGGGAACGAATCGGACGGTGCCCGGTGGTCGGTCGTCGTGGCATCGACCGGAGGGAGCGGTCCATTCCAGGACGCCGCCGCCGACCTGGCGGACCTGCCACGCGGTCTGATGCTTGAGGGTATGGTGCCGCCGGCACAGATGGGCGAGATTGTCGGCGCTGGTCTTGCCGCCCAGAACAGCGTCATGCGTGTGATCCACGTCACAGCCTGCCGCGACGCGCCCGCAGCCGGGGAAGCGGCACCGCTCGTCGCGGGCTCGCAGGAGCCGAGTCAGATCCGCCGGCACCCGGTAGCGATCCGTGGCCAGCACCGCACCGTTGTAGGGGTCGGTCATCACCCGATCCCAACCGGGCGCGTTGCCCACCAGGCGGATTGCCAGGTCGGCGTCGACGGGACCGTGGCCTGGCACAACCGCCGGTGCCCGGCTCGTGCCCGCAAGGGCCAGCACCGGCATCATGATCTGGACATGCCCCCTCACCGACGCGAGGCCGGTACCGTGCGCGACGGGCGCGCCGGCCAGCAGCATGTCAGCCAGGATGTCCGCCCGCCGCTGATCCATCGTCCGCGGGTCGTCCCCACCGCCCCGGCGAGGTCGTGCGCCCGGCGATGGCCCGGTCATCACCGTCTCCGAGCCATCCTCCGGCGCGACGGCGGCTGTCTCTGCGCCATCGGCGCCCAGGATGTCACCGTCGGAGAACGCGCTGCTCACGGGCGTGGTGCGCTCGCCGGGCACGGTGCTTGCGGGCACGGTGCGCTCGCCATGCGTAGCGCTCTCGTCATGCCTGGTGCGATCACCATGCGTGCTGCGCTCATCATGCCTGGGGCGCTCATCATCCGTGGGGCGCTCGTCAGGCACGGTGCGCTCGTCGCCGGGAACGATTGTGGTGGCCGTGCGGGTCAGGCGGTCGTAGATCGCGTAAGCGAGCGGGGTCGGTAGGTCAGCGAGCAGCCGGCTCAGCCCATCGCCGAGATCGGCCACCCGCACGAACCGCTCCGACTGACGCTGCCTGATTCGTTCGGACCCGCCGTCGGGGTCGATGCGCGCCGCGATCTCGCGAGCCATGCCTCGCAACCTGCCCGCGCTCTCCCTTTCCGCCACCGCCAGCACCACCCGCTCGTACCTCGTCCGGTTGTCGTGGCTCAGCCCGGCCCCGCCGTCGAGGATCGCCGCGACATGGCCGGCATCCACCCGGCCCTGACGCCATGCCCCATATACGGCCGGGTACTCCGCGACAAGGCTCGCCGCCTCGCCCATACGCCGCTGCACCGTCCGATCGCTGACCCGGAGCGCCGCGGCGATCTCCGCCGCGATCTCTCGCAGCGGCAGATCCGCCGAGCTCTTCGGACGATCCGGCCGTTCCCGCACCCCCGCCGCATGATCGAGCATCAGCTCCACCGCTGTAGCGAGCAGCCGCGTCTCACCGGCCTGTGCCGCCGCGATCCGCCGATGTATCTGAACCAGCTCGGACACCAGCGCATCCAGCTCTCGCCCGAACGACGAGGACCTCGTCTTTCCGCCCATCCCACACTCCGCCCACACTCGCCGATCCGGCCGTGACCGGGGTCACGGCATCCGACTCGCACTGATGGGCACTGTGCGACCTCTTCTGACCTCAATGACGCTACACCGGGGGTCCGACATCGCGACCAGACACATCCCCATCGGCGCCGGACATTCCTCCGGGTGCCACGACAGTGCCGGTCGATGCCGCGACGCCGGCCCGTACCGGGGTTCATACGGCGGCACGTCGATGGACAGTTGGTCGTCGAAGGAAGCGACCACGAGCGACACCGACCTCATCACTTCGGATGAACATGCGCCCATGCGTGCGACTCCGCCGTTCTCCCCACCTACCGTGAAGAGCATGTCCCATCCGGTTATCTCCGCACTCGCGTCGTTCCCTTGGCTCGGGTTTTTGCTACTCGTCGCCTCGAAGCCGACCGAGGCGGCAGAGGGAAGCGAGCGATGATCGGCCGGATCGGCGTGCTCCCGAGGCGCGCCCAGCCGGTGCTCCCGGAACTCAGCGCACGTCGGCGAGAAGTATTCGTCCACTGCACTCCAGGCCCACGCACGGGCGGGCCGGGCGTCTGATGCGTCTCGCCCTGGTCATCGACTACGCGCTCGACTACCTCGGCGGCGCGCAGAGCGCCTTTCTCGACGCCGCACGTGTGCTCGAAGGCTCCGGCCACGATGTCCTGGTCGTCGCGCCGATGCGCGGCCTGGCCGAGGCGACGCACGGGCTGATCGGCGACAACGTCGGGGTGCCCGCCGGCTGGACGCTACCCGGCGTCGACCTGCCCGTCATCCGCAATACCCCGACGCTCCGCGAGCAGTTACGCCGCGAGTTCTCGTGGCAGGGCGTCGAGTCGGTGCAGGTCCACTCCGAGTTCGGCCTCGCCGCCGCCGCCATCCAGGTCGCCCGCGAACTCGGCATCCCGACCGTCCACACGGTCCACACCTTTTTCTGGACCGCCGCGGTGCCCGCCCCGCTCGCGCCGATCGCCGCGCTCGGCGTGCGCGGCGTCGCCCGCTGGCTTCGTGGCTACGGCCCGTCCGGCCACGGCCTCGCCGACTCGCCGCTCGACGCCGCGCTCCGCGGCATCACCCACTCGCTCGCCGCACGGGCAGATCAGATCGTCTCTCCGTCCGCGCACCAGGCGGCCGCGCTGCGCCACGCGGGGCTCGGCTCCGTCCGCGTCATCCCCAACCCCGACGCGGCGTGCACCGAGGCCGGCACACCGCTGACGCACCTCGACGGCCCGCTGCGCGTCGCCTGGGTCGGCCGTCTCTCTCCCGAGAAGCGGCCCGAGGTCCTTGCGGAGGCAGGGCTCCTCGCCGCCGGCATCGTCGGCGTCGACGCTCTCCGCATCGAATTCATCGGCGCCGGCCCCCTGACCGGACGGCTCCGGCGCTGGCAGCGCCGAGGCGCGCCGATCAGGCTCACCGGACGCCTGCCGCGCACCGGCGTTGCCGAGCGGATGCGGCGCGCGCACCTCGTCGTCCTCACCTCATACGGCTTCGACAACCAGCCCGTCGTCGTCATCGAAGCCCTCCACGAGAGCCGCGGCGTCCTCGTCGCCGACCCGGCTCTCACCGAAGGACTCGACACCGGCGCCGCACTGCGAACGGCGACTCCCGACGTCGCCGGGATCGCAGCGCTCCTCGTCGACCTCGTCCGCGACCCCGCCCGCATCATCGCCGCCTCCGCCGCGGCGGAGCGAGCCGCCCAGACGTTCGCCCCGGCTCGATACGTCGAGGCGCTGTGCGAGGCGTCGCGGCTCGACGCCATTCCTGCCTGAGCCGCTTCTTACGGCGACCGCCTCACGTAGCGCGTCCCGGGCGTCAGAACCAGCCGCTCTCGCGCACCTCGCGCATGGCGGTGCGACGGGCATCCCGTTCCAGCCGGTCGAGATAGACGTGGCCGTCGAGGTGATCGGTCTCGTGCTGCAGCATCTGGGCGAACAGGCCGTCGCCCTCCAGCACGACCTCCTTCCCGTCCAGATCGATGCCGACGACCTTCGCGTGCGGATAGCGCTGCACGTCGTGCCAGAGGCCCGGCACCGACAGGCAGCCCTCGCCGGTCGGCTCGGGGTCTCCGGAGACCTCAACGACCACCGGGTTGAGGATGTAGCCGATGTCGCCGTCGATGTGGTAGCTGAACGCCCGCAGCCCCACACCGATCTGGGGGGCGGCGACACCCGCGCGACCCGGCAGCTCGACGCTGTCGAGCAGATCCTGGACGAGCGACCGGATGCCGTCGTCGATGCGGTCGATCTGGGCCGACGGGGTCTTGAGCACCGGGTCGCCGAACAGTCGGATGGGGCGGACCGTCATCGGGCGGCCATCGGCGCCGTCAGACCCTCCAGCACCGTCGCGGCGAGTTGGCGTGCGGCCTCACGGGTCGCCGGCTGCAGCTCGCGGAACGAGATAGCGCCGCCGGTGGCGATCAGCGGATCGTAGGGCAGACGCAGGACCCGGCGCACCCGGGAACGGAAGTGCTCCTCGACTTCGTCCGCGCGCACCAGAGCGGCCCCGGTACGCGAGGTGTTCACGACGACGACCGCGTCGTGAGCCGCATCCGAGTAGCCGTTCGCCTCCAGCCAGGTGATCGTCTCGGACGCGAGCCGGGCCTCGTCGACGCTGAGACCGGCGACGATCACCAGCGCGTCTGCTGCTTCGAGCGCGGCGGACATCACCGAGTGCACGATGCCGGTTCCGGTGTCGGTCAGCACGATCGAGTAGTAATGCGCCGCGAGCTGCGCAACCTCACGATAGTCAGCGTCGCTGAACGCGTCGGAGACGTGCGGATCGGTGTCGCTGGCCAGGATGTCGAGACGGGTGTGGTCGCGCGCCACCATGCCGGAGAACTCGTTGAACCCGTCGACGGTGAGCCCCGCGCGCGACAGATCGCGCACGGTCTTTCCCGCATCAGCACCGATCCGGTCGGCGAGCGTGCCACGGTCGGGGTTCGCGTCGATCGCGATGACGCGATCCTCCCGCGCGTCGGCGAGCGCCATACCGAGAAGGGTCGTCACCGTGGTCTTGCCGACCCCCCCCTTTCGCGCCAGAACCGGGACGAACCGGGCTCCGCCAGGAAGGTGAGCGGCGATGCGCGCGTCGAGGACCTTGCGCGCCCGCGCGGCCGCACTGTCGCCGAGGTTGATCCGACGACCGCTGATGGTGTAGAGGAAGTGGGGCCACGCGCCCTCGGGCTCGGGCTTGGGGAGCCGGCCGGGAGCCACCAGGCGTTCGCCGGTGAGAAGGTCGGCGCTCTCGCGCTGCGCCTCCCGCTCACCCGCTCGTTTGGAGGCGAGATCAACCGGAGCGGTCTCGACCGAATGACGTCGAAGCGCCTGCGCGGGAACCGTGGACGCGGGGGCGACCGTCACCGCGGCGGCGACTGTCGCGGCCGCAACGGGCTCGTGGAGGAGCACGGGCGCGGGTGCCGTCGGCGCGACCACCGGCTGCGACGGAGCGTCGATGTCCGCGTCCGCGTCCGATTCTCCGTCCGTCTCGGGCTCCGCATCGGTGGCGGCGATGACATCGTCCACGCCGTCGGCGGACGCGGTTTCGTCGGTGGCCTCGACGGCTTCGGCATCGTCGAAGCCGTCTTCGACGTTCGGCGGGACATCGTCGTCGACGAGGTCGTCCTCCTCGCGTTCGACGAGCAGGGGTATCTCGACCTGCGCGGTTCCGGTGCCGAGAAGGTCGACGCCGGCATCCTCGATGCGCATGGAGGCGATCTCGTCGCCGGGCTCGGCGGAGGGGTCGATAGGTTCGGACATTGCTGTGAAACTCCTCAACGGGCGGTGTACACGCCCCGCCCAGGCTATCCGGCCGGTCGGATCACCAGCAAAAGATCCCCTGCCTCGACCTGGACGGTGCCTGTCACGACGATGCGTTCGACCACCCCGTCGACCGGGCTGGTGATCGCCACCTCCATCTTCATCGCCTCAATTGCGGCGACCGGCTGACCGACCGTCACCGTCTCCCCCACGGCGGCCTTCATGGTGACGGCACCGGAGAACGGAGCCGCAACCTGTCCCGGGCGAGACGTATCCGCCTTCTCCATCTGACGGGTCTCCACGGCGATGCTGCGGTCGCGCACGAACACCGGCCGCAGTTGCCCGTTGAGCGTGGTCATGACGGTTCTGATGCCCTTGGCATCCGCCTCGCCTATGGCTTCCAGGCCCACGTACAGCTGCACGCCGGGGTCGATCTCAGCGACGTGCTCCTCGCCGGGGCGCAGCCCGTAGAGGTAGTCGGGAGTGCCGAGCTTCGAGAGGTCGCCATAGGTATCCCGGGTGCGTTCGAACTCCTTCGCCGGAGCGGGGAACAGGAGCCGGTTCAGCGTCCGACGCCTGCTCTCGCTGTCGCTGTCGCTGTCGCTGTCGAGAGCGGACGACTCCTCCGCGGAGATCGGCTGCACCTCGATGGAGACCGTTCGACCGGCGAGCACCTTGGAACGGAAGGGCTCCGGCCAGCCGCCAGGCAGATCGCCGAGCTCGCCCGCCATGAACCCGACGACCGAATCCGGGATGTCGTAGTTCTGCGGATTCTGCTCGAAGTCGGCAGGGTCGGCGTCGGCGGCCACGAGGGCCAGGGCGAGATCGCCGACCACCTTCGAGGACGGCGTCACCTTCGGGATGCGGCCGAGGATGCGGTCGGCAGCGGCGTACATGTCCTCGATGCGCTCGAAGTCGTCGGCCAGGCCCAGTGCGATCGCCTGCTGCCGCAGATTCGAGAGCTGCCCCCCGGGGATCTCGTGGTGGTACACGCGTCCGGTCGGCGCCGGCAGCCCCGACTCGAACGGACGGTACAGCGCCCGCACGCCCTCCCAGTAGGGCTCCAGATCGCTGACGGCCTGCAGATCCAGGCCGGTGTCGCGCTCGGTGTGGGCGAGGGCAGCGACCAGCGCGGACAGCGACGGCTGGCTGGTGGTGCCCGACAGCGGTGCCGCCGCAGCATCCACCGCATCCGCCCCGGCCGCGCTCGCCGCGAGCAGCGTCGCGAGCTGACCGCCCGCGGTGTCGTGGGTATGCACGTGCACCGGCAGATCGAAACGCTCCCGCAACGTGGTGACGAGCTTCGCCGCGGCGGCCGGGCGCAGGAGGCCCGCCATGTCCTTGATGGCGAGGATGTGCGCGCCGGAGGCGACGATCTCTTCCGCCAGGCGCAGGTAGTAGTCCAGGGTGTACAGCTTCTCGGCCGGATCAAGCAGGTCGCTGGTGTAGCACACGGCGACCTCTGCGACCGCCGTGCCCGTCTCGAGCACGGCCTGGATGGCGGGGCGCATCTGGTCGACATCGTTCAACGCGTCGAAGATGCGGAAGATGTCCACGCCGCTGGCGGCGGCCTCGCGCACGAACGCGTCAGTGACCTCGACCGGACGCGGCGTGTAGCCCACCGTGTTGCGCCCGCGCAGCAGCATCTGGATCGGGATGTTCGGCAGCGCATCGCGCAGCGCCTCCAACCGCATCCACGGGTCCTCCGCCAAGAACCGGAGCGCCACGTCGTAGGTCGCACCGCCCCAGGCCTCGACCGACAGCAGCTGCGGCGTCATCCGTGCCGCATGCGGCCCCACCCGCACCAGGTCACGGGTACGCACCCGCGTCGCCAGCAACGACTGGTGCGCGTCGCGGTACGTCGTCTCCGTCACCGCCAACGCCGTCTGCTCCCGCAACGCCTTCGCGAAACCGGCCGGACCCAACTCGCGTAGCCGCTGGCGAGCACCGGCGGGCGCCGGGGCGGACAGGTCGAGGTCGGGCAGCTTGCTGCCGGGCGAGACCATCAGCGGCTTGTCGCCGTAGGGCCGGTTGACGGTGACGTCGGCGAGCCAGTTCAGCAGCTTCGTCGCCCGGTCGCGCGAGGGGTTGCTCGTCAGCAGCTGGGGTCGCTCGTCGATGAACGACGTGCTGATGTCACCGGCGACGAACGCGGCGTCGTCGAGCACGGCGCGCAGGAACGGGACATTGGTGGCGACACCCCGGATGCGGAACTCGGCCAGCGCCCGCTTTGCACGGGCGACCGCGGCGGGGAAATCGCGCCCGCGGCAGGTGAGCTTGGCCAGCATCGAATCGAAGTGCGGGCTGATCTGCGACCCGGCCGCGGTGGTGCCGCCGTCGAGGCGGATGCCGGCGCCGCCGGGAGAGCGGTAGGTCGTGATACGCCCGGTGTCGGGGCGGAAGCCCTGGGACGGGTCCTCCGTGGTGATGCGGCACTGCAGTGCGGCGCCGCGCAGCTGGATCCGGTCCTGCTCGAGACCCAGCTCGGCGAGGGTCTCGCCCGCGGCGATCCGGATCTGCGACTGCACCAGGTCGACGTCGGTGACTTCCTCCGTGACGGTGTGCTCGACCTGGATGCGGGGGTTCATCTCGATGAACACGACCTCGCCGGAGCGGGGGCCCGTAGTCTCCAGCAGGAACTCGACCGTGCCCGCGTTGACGTAGCCGATCGACCGGGCGAACGCCACGGCATAGCCGTGCAGCGCCTTCCGTATCCCCTCGTCGAGGTTCTGTGCCGGGGCGATCTCGATGACCTTCTGATGGCGGCGCTGGACCGAGCAGTCGCGCTCGAACAGGTGCACCGTCTCGCCCGTTGCGTCGGCGAGCACCTGCACCTCGATGTGCCGGGGACGCTGAACGGCCTGCTCCAGGAACATGCGCGGATCGCCGAACGCGCTCTGCGCCTCGCGCATCGCCTCGGCGAGCGCGGGCGCGAGCTCTTCCTTCGTCTCGACTCGCCGCATCCCCCGCCCGCCGCCGCCGGCGACCGCCTTCGCGAAGACGGGGAAGCCGATGTCGTCCGCCTGGGCCAGCAGCTCGTCGACGTCGTCGCTGGCCTCGGTGGAACGCAGCACCGGAACGCCCGCGGCGATCGCATGATGCTTCGCGGTGACCTTGTTCCCCGCCATCTCGAGCACCGACGCCGGCGGACCGATGAACGCGATCCCGTTGGCGGCAGCCTTCTCCGCGAGCTCGGGGTTCTCGGACAGGAACCCGTAGCCCGGGTAGATCGCATCCGCCCCCGCGGCCAGCGCGACCCGGATGATCTCGTCGACGTCGAGGTAGGCGCGAACCGGTCGCCCCTGCTCGCCGATCTCATAGGCCTCGTCCGCCTTCTGCCGATGCAGCGATCCGCGGTCCTCCCAGGGGAAGACGGCGACCGTTCGTGCGCCCAGTTCGTAGGCGGCGCGAAACGCGCGGATCGCGATCTCGCCGCGGTTGGCGACCAGGATCTTACGGAACATTCGGACCTCACATCCGTCGAACTTCGCGGGCGCCGCGCACGCCATCGTCACACGGGCTGAGTGTGTTCACAGCCTAGAGGACGGTAACGTAGACGATCGTGCATGTCCTTTCCGTGAGCTCGCTCAAGGGCGGCGTCGGCAAGACCACCGTGACTCTGGGACTCGCCTCTGCGGCGTTCGCCCGTGGCGTCCGGACCCTGGTCGTCGACCTCGACCCGCAGTCCGACGTGTCCACGGGCATGGATATCCAGGTCGCGGGGCGGTTGAACGTCGCTGACGTCCTCGCCAACCCGAAGGAGAAGGTCGTCCGGCAGGCGATCACCTCCAGCGGGTGGACGAAGGTGCACCCGGGCACGATCGACGTGCTGATCGGGAGCCCCTCCGCGATCAACTTCGACGGCCCCCATCCCAGCGTCCGCGACGTGTGGAAGCTCGAGGAGGCCCTGGCCACCGTCGAGGCCGACTACGACCTGGTGCTCGTGGACTGCGCTCCGTCGTTGAACGCGCTCACGCGAACTGCGTGGGCGGCTAGCGACCGCGTCATCGTCGTCACCGAGCCAGGTCTTTTCTCCGTCGCCGCGGCTGACCGCGCGCTCCGTGCCATCGAGGAGATCCGGCGCGGCCTGTCCCCCCGGCTGCAGCCGCTGGGCATCGTCGTCAACCGGGTGCGGCCGCAGTCGATCGAGCACCAGTTCCGCATCAAGGAACTGCGGGACATGTTCGGACCCCTCGTGCTCTCCCCGCAGCTGCCGGAGCGCACCTCGCTGCAGCAGGCGCAGGGCGCCGCTAAGCCCCTGCACATCTGGCCGGGCGACTCCGCGCAGGAGCTCGCCGCCGACTTCGACGCCCTCCTCGACCGGATCATCCGCACTGGGCGCATCGCCGCACCGGATGACGGCACACCCGCCGCCTGAGGAGTGCCGCAGCGCGCCGCCCCCGCGGACGTCGGCTCGAAGGTTCCGCTCTAGGCGGTGCGGCGGGCGCGACGGGCGGCGAGCTCGTCCGCGGTGTCGGGTGCCTGCGGGTCGAACTCGACGAGCGTGGACTCCACCTCGCGAAGGACCTTGCCGACCGCGATGCCGAACACGCCCTGTCCTCGGCTGACCAGGTCGATGACCTCGTCGTTCGAGGTGCACAGGTACACCGATGCTCCGTCGCTCATGAGGGTCGTGCCGGCCAGGTCCCTGACGCCGGCCGCGCGCAACTGCTCCACGGCGACGCGGATCTGCTGCAGCGAGATGCCGGTGTCCAGCAATCGCTTGACGAGTTTGAGGACGAGGATGTCGCGGAAGCCGTACAGCCGCTGCGATCCCGAACCGCTCGCGCCCCGCACGGTCGGCTCCACCAGCTCGGTGCGCGCCCAGTAGTCGAGCTGACGGTAGGTGATGCCCACCGCTCGAGCGGCCTGTGCCCCGCGGTATCCGACCTGGTCGTCGAGCTGGGGAAGACCATCCGTGAAAAGGAGGTCGGATGCGAGGCCGGCATCGCCGCTCGGTTCGCCTACGTTCATCCGTGTGCCCTCTTCTCCACGTCGTCTTCCTCCACGCTAGATGAGCCGCCACACAGGAGCAATGACATCCGCATCCGGGATGCGGCGTGTCGCCTCAGCCTTCGAGCTGTTCCAGCGCCTGGCGCACGATCGACTCGCGCACCTCGCCCAGCCGTCGTGACAGTTCGGCCGCCACCTCTGCGGCGCGTCCTCTCGACGTCGCATCGGACCGACGCCGCAGCGGAGCCAACGCCGCCTCCACCAGTGCCACGTCGCGTTGAGCGCTCTGACGGAGCGCGCGCAGATGGCGTGGCTCGATCCCGTGCCGGTCGAGCGCGACGAGTGATCGCAGCATCGCGAGCGACCGGTCGTCGTAGGTCTCGCCTCCGGGGACGAGGCCGAGGCCGATCGCCTCGTTGAGCAGTTGCGAGGGCGCACCGGCCTCCCGCAGCAGATCGTCGCGGCGGTAGCGGCGCGACGCCGGCACGATGGAGCGGAGCGCGCCCCCCGTCGGCGCCGCCGGCGACTTCCCCGCCTCGACGTCGTCGAGATACTCGCGGATCACCTGCAGCGGCAGGTAGTGATCGCGCTGTAGCGTCAACGCGAGTCGGAGGCGCTCCACGTCCGATGCGGCGAACTTCCGGTAGCCGGACTCCGTGCGTCGGGGGCGGACAATCCCCTGCGCTTCGAGGAAGCGCAGCTTGCTGCTGGTGAGCGCGGGGAACTCCGCTTCGAGCCGGGCGAGCACCTGGCCGATGCTCATCAGCCGCCCGGACGCGGCCGCACCGCGTGCGGTCGCCGCCGCCATCACTCGTCCGCCGGCAGATCGGCGGGCGAGACGAAGAAGGTCAGACGGAACTTGCCGATGCGCACCTCTGCGCCGTTGACGAGCGCGGACCGGTCGACCCGCTCCCCGTTGACGTAGGTGCCGTTGAGTGAACGCTGGTCGACGATCTCGAACGCCGACCCCAGACAAGTGACCTCGGAATGACGACGCGAGACCGTCACGTCGTCGAAGAAGATGTCGGCGTCGGGATGCCGGCCGACCGTCGTCACATCGGTGTCGAGGAGGTAGCGGGCGCCTGCGGCCGGGCCGGACCGGACGATCAGCAACGCGGATCGGGAGGGCAGCGCCTCAATGGCCTCCATCTCCGCATCGGTCAGATCACTGCCGAACGGGACGAAGGACAGATCGGAGTCATGACCGAAAGTCTGCGTCGTATCGTGCTGCGCACCACCGGCACTGCGCCGGATATCGTCGCCCGGGCGTTCGCGGTTGTCGTCCATGTGCCCTCCTCACCGCGATCAAGCCTATCGGATGGCGCCCGGCCCGCACGGCGGGGGCCGCACCTCATAGCCGCTGCACGGGTGCCCGCTCCGCGCTCCTGCCGAGACCGAGTCGCGTAGGGGCCGGGCGCCGCACGAGTGTGATCGAGGGTTTTGGGTCCTCCATATACGCTGACACCGAGCCGAGGGGGACGCACGCGTGACCATCGAGGTGGATACATTCGTCGTCCGAGGTGGTGGCGAGGCGTCCGGAGAGCTCGCTGCCGAGACAAATCGCGCGCTGGAGTATTTCGATTCCCACATCGACACCTCGCGGTCGTGGGTGGCCGGCGCGTTGATGGACTGGCTCCTCGCGGGGCTCCCGCGCTCGACGAGCAGCAACGTCGTGTGCTCGCCGACGCCGCCGACCGGCCCGAGGACCCCACCGCGGACGCGCGATGAGCCCCGATGCGACGCTGGTCGTGCGCTATGACGAGGCCCGCCGGGCAGCCACCGAGCACACTCTCCGGAGCCTCATGCGCAAGCAGGGCAGCATGTAGATCGGCCTCGCGATCGTGATCGCAGTCCTCGGGCTGGCCCCCCTCGCCGGGGCGATCGTCACAGACGCAATCGGCCTGAGATTCTTCGTCGGCGTGGTCGTGCTCCTCGTTGCACCTGTCGCGCGGGGAGTGCGGCAGCTTCGCCGGCGACTGCGCTTGCCCGAGTTCGCGGTCACGATCACTCCCACTGTCGTGCTTTTTCCTGCAATCGAACGGCCGTCGGGGTTCGCGCCTCGGGTCCGTGCCGAGGCGTGGCGCGGGAGGTAACGAGCGCCGAGCTCATCCCCGCGTCTAGTCAGCTGCGGCCGGCACGCGTGGAGTTCACCAGGCGGGACGGCGGCAAGCGTCGCCGGCAGTCGGGCGCGGCACAGCCATGCTCCGCGCCCGATCCCGAATGTTGCCGCGTGTGTCGCCGCACGGGCGGACGCGGAGTAGCCCGCCTAAAGTCCTGGCATACCCGTCAGAGATCCCCGGAGAACACCGTGTCCCATTCCGCCCGTGCTGCTGGCCCCGTCGACGTGCAATCGGCCGCCCAGTGCATGTGCCGGCTGGGCGGACGCTGCACCTCGTACGACCCCGGGCACGCGCTGCATCTCGTGCAGTCGCGACTGGCGGCCTGCACACCGACGCAGTGGCGCGATGCGTTCGTCGTGGAAACCGGCGACGACACCGTGACGATCCGCTGGGCCACTGGATCCGGGACGGCGACCTTCGCCAACGCGGCCGGCGCTTCGCACGCCGTCCGGCTCGGCGAGCCCGTCGCCGTGCACGACCGTTACCGCGTGCTCGCCATCGGCGCGGCACGCTTCAATCTGCGCGAAGTGGGCTGACGCCCCGTCACGCCGTCATCGCGGTCTTCACCGCCATGCAAGCCTCCATGCAGGCCTGGCACGACTGCGCGCACATCATGCAGACGGCGTCGCCGGTGTGCTCCATGCACTCGTCCATGCACATCTGGCACATCGCCATGCACGCGTCCAGCATGGCGACCATGACCGCGGGGGTCATCCCGCTCATGCGCAACATCGACCGCATCATGGTGTGGCACATGTCGGCGCAGTTCATGCACGCCGGGGCGCAGGACATGCCCTGCAGCGCGCAGACCGTGCACGCCTGCTCACAGGCGGCACAGGCATCCATGCAGGCCTGAAGAAGCTCCATCTCCATGGCCGGCGCGCCGGGCATGGTCATCATCTCGTCGGACATCGCGTCCATCATCATCGCGTCCATGTCGCACCCTTTCCTCGTGGTCGTGGCGGGCAGTGGACCCGCCTGAGGCCAGGCTAGGCGTGCGGCCCGGCATCCGGAAGACATGGCACGCACGGCATCGCAGGCGCAGACGCGATTCGCAGCCTTCGCCCGGCCCGCGAACCCGGGGCAAGAACGCCATTCCGGACGCGGCGGACGACCACCCCGGGAGATAAGGTGGGAATCATGCCTCATTACGACGTCGTCATCCTCGGCGCGGGCCCCGGCGGGTATGTGGCCGCGGTCCGCAGCGCACAGCTCGGCCTCTCGGTCGCGATCATCGAAGAGAAGTACTGGGGCGGTGTCTGCCTGAACGTGGGCTGCATCCCCTCGAAAGCCCTCTTGAAGAACGCCGAGCTGGCGCACACCTTCGCCCACAAGGCGCAGCTGTTCGGCATCTCCGGTCACGTCGACTTCGATTACGGCGTCGCCTGGGATCGCAGCCGGGAGGTGGCGGACGGCCGTGTCAAGGGCATCCACTACCTGATGAAGAAGAACAAGGTGACCGAGTACGAGGGTCGCGGCACCTTCGTCGACGCGAAGACCCTCGACCTCGCGAAGGCAGACGGCCAGACCGAACGTGTCACGTTCGACAACGCGATCATCGCGACCGGGTCGACCGTCCGCCTGCTTCCGGGCGTCAGCCTGAGCAAGAATGTGGTCACCTACGAGGAGCAGATCCTCGCACGCGACCTCCCCTCGTCGATCGTTATCGTGGGCGCCGGCGCCATCGGCATGGAGTTCGCCTATGTCCTGACGAACTTCGGCGTGAAGGTCACGATCATCGAGTTCCTCGACCGGGCACTGCCCAACGAGGACGTGGACGTGTCGAAGGAGATCGCGAAGCAGTACAAGAACTACGGCGTCGAGATCCTCACCTCCACCAAGGTCGAGACCGTCGTCGACGACGGCTCCACCGTCACCGTCACCTACACCGGCAAGGACGGCGCACAGGCGTCGATCGTCGCGGACAAGGTGCTCATGTCTGTCGGCTTCGCCCCGAACGTGAACGGCTACGGCCTGGAGAACACCGGCGTGAAGCTCACCGAACGAGGCGCCATCGAGATCGACGACCACATGCGCACGAACATCCCGGGGGTGTACGCGATCGGCGACGTGACCGCCAAGCTGCAGCTGGCCCACGTGGCGGAGGCGCAGGCGGTCGTGGCGGCCGAGACGATCGGCGGCGCGGAGACACAGACGCTGGGCGACTACCGCTTCATGCCGCGGGCGACGTTCTGCTCCCCGCAGGTGGCGTCCTTCGGGCTCACCGAGGCACAGGCACGGGAGACCGGCCGCGAGATCAAGGTCGCGACTTTCCCCTTCATGGCCAATGGCAAGGCGCACGGCCTGGGCGAACCGGTCGGGTTCGTGAAGCTCATCGCGGATGCCGAGCACCTCGAGCTCCTCGGCGGCCACCTGATCGGCCCCGACGTGTCCGAGCTTCTGCCGGAATTGACCCTCGCGCAGAAGTGGGACCTCACCGCGCTCGAACTGGCGCGCAACGTCCACACGCATCCGACCCTCTCGGAAGCCCTGCAGGAGGCTTTCCACGGTCTGGCCGGCCACATGATCAACTTCTGAGCCGCACCACCGGTTCTCCGCACGATGGCGTCACCCGCTCGGGTGACGCCATCGGCGTCTTCTCAGCCGAGCGTGCGAGCGAGCTTCGAATCTGAGGCGGCGGGCAGGCCGCCGGCATCGCGCACCAACTGCTCGACGGCGGCGAAGAAGGCGTCCCGCTCAGTGCGATCGGCCGGGGCAGCCGGGCCGAGCTCAACCTCCCACTCCCGCCACCGCTGCACCCGCCCGGTGCGCGCAGCGAGCGCGGTGACGTGGTCGTCGACCATCTCGGCGACCAGTCCCCCGTCCGCATCTCGCAGGGCGTAGGCGATTCGTCGATTCCGAATGCGGGCCAACGGCGAGAACGGCGGAGTTCCCCAGGGTTCGAGCAGCTCGGCCGCGCCCGCGGGAACGTCGTCCCCGTCGAGCGGCCAATGATGCTCGCGGCGCCCCTCGGCCACGGACACCTTGACGTGCCACCCCTCATCCGGTCCGCCGCTGCGCCGGCGGAGGGCGATCCCGGCGCGCGCCAGCCGGACGTCCTCGGTGTCCAGATAGCGGGCGTCGAGCTCGCGCACCTCGGCGTCGCCGACGGCAGCGACCCCCGGAAGCGCCGACCAGTCGGGAACAGGAGTGTCTTCCCGGACGTCGTAGCTGCGTTCAACCTCGAGCGAGGTCGACTCCGGCGCGGTCACTCGTCGCGACCGTCGGGATCCGGATCGATGTCCTCCGTACCCTCGACGTAGACGAAGCTCACCTCGGTCGGGCCGTCGTCGGTGCCGGTGTGGATCGCCGGCCCTCCTCGGCGGTAGACCAGCTGACCCTCGCCGTAGGCGGCGATATAGGTCTCATCTTGCTCGTCCTCGAGTGGGATCAACTGCCCATCGAGTGGGCCTCCGGAAAGTCGTGCGAGGGTCATGCGCCCACCCTAGCCGCCGGCGTCAGCGGTATCCGCACCACTGGGCACCTTCTTCGCACGCTCCGCTGCCTCGGCCTCCCGCGCGGCGCGCAACTCGTCTGTCGCGGACCGCACCCGCTGTTCGGCCTGCTGCACTCGCCGCTGGGCGAACGTGGCGGCGCCGTAGCGGGCGGCGACTCTATCCCGACTCTCGGCCGTGTCTACGATGATGAAGGCGGAGGAGAGCAGTAGCACCTGGGCCGAGAGGTTGAACCACAACAGCAACGCGATCAGCGAGGAGAACGTGACCAGCAGAGGGTTCGAGGAGGCACCGCCGACGAACAGCCCGGACAGCTCCTGCAGCACGGTCAACGCGCATCCGCCCAGCGCAGCGCCCGCCCACAACGCCCGCGCCGGTGCCTTCACCCCCGAGAGCAGGACGAACGCGAGGATCACGACGACGACGTCGAGCACGAACACGATCACCAGTCCCAGCACCCGGGTCGCGACGTTCGCCACCGGGGAATCGCCCGGCAGGCCGAGCCATCCGGTGAGCGTCGCGATGGAGGCCGATCCGACGAACGTCGCGGCGGCGGAGCAGATCAGCAGAGCCCCGACCGCGACCGCTAGCAGCAGGTTGCGCAGCAGCGACCAGAGGAAGAAGCCGTCGTCGCGCTGCGTGTCGGCGAGGTCGCGGATCGCGGCCCGCAACGAGCCGATCGCGCCGATCGAGGCGCCGACAAGACCAATCAGGGAGATCACGCCCGCGACGCTGAACCCGAGCTGCGCGTGGATGCTTGAGAAGTCGATGACATCGGACAACCCCGGCACCGCACGGTCCACCGCGTCGACCAGCGCCTGCCAGGCGTCCGGATTGCCCGACAGCCAGAACGCGGCGAACGAGAATCCCAGAAGGACCGCGGCGAACACGCTGAACAGTGCGCGGTAGGTGATGCCGTCGGCGAGCGCCGGGCCGCGGTGCTCGCTGTAGAGCAGGAACGCGCGAACCAGCCGTCGCTGCAACGCCCAGCCGATCAGAGCGCGAACCAATGCTGTCATGAATCGATTCTGCCCGGTCGGTGCGGTCCGCTGCGACAGATTCGGTGGTGGCCGTCGCGCGCGTTCAGGCCTGCGCCCCGGGCGCGGCACTCAGACCGGAAGTGCGGCG
>JAATGR010000089.1 GCA_015654575.1 Actinomycetales bacterium | reverse complement strand
GCTTCGCGTATCGGAGGTCGGGCACGATCGGAAACTTCTGGGTCGACCTGGTGCGCGGCACGCTGCGCATCCTGCTGCCGATCTCGGTCCTCGCGGCGATCGTGCTCATCATCGGCGGGGTCGTGCAGAACGTCAACGGGTTCACCGACGTCACGACGATCACCGGTGGGACGCAGGCGATCCCGGGCGGTCCCGTCGCCTCGCAGGAGGCGGTCAAGCTCCTGGGCAGCAACGGCGGCGGCTTCTTAAACGCGAACTCCGCGCACCCGTTCGAGAACCCGGCGGCCTGGACGAACCTGTTCGAGGTCCTGCTCATGCTCGTCATCCCGTTCTCCCTGCCACGCACCTTCGGCAAGATCGTCGGCGACAACCGGCAGGGCTACGCGATCCTCGCCGTCATGGGTGTGCTCTTCGTGGCGCCGTTCGCCGCGATGACCGCGTTCGAGCTGGCCGGGCACGGCACGGCGACGCAGCTCGCCGGCGCGGCGATGGAGGGGAAGGAGCTCCGCTTCGGGATCCCCGGATCGACGCTGTTCGGCACGACGAGCACGATCACCTCCACCGGCGCGGTGAATTCGACGTTCGACTCGTACACCGCGCTGGGCGGCATGATGGCGATGCTCAACATGATGCTCGGCGAGATCGCACCCGGCGGCGTCGACTCCGGACTCTACGGCATCCTCGTGATCGCCGTGATCGCCGTGATCATCGCGGGTCTTCTGGTGGGTCGCACCCCCGAGTACCTCGGCAAGAAGATCGGCGCGCGGGAGATCAAGCTCGCGAGCCTGTACATCCTCGTGACGCCGGTTCTCGCGCTCGCAGGCACGGCGCTCAGCTTCGCGATCCCGGGCATCCGCGACGACGTGATGAACACGACGATCTGGAACCGGGGCGGTCCGCACGGCTTCTCCGAGATCCTGTACGCCTTCACCTCGGCGGCGAACAACAACGGTTCCGCGTTCGCCAGGATCACCGCGTCGACACCATGGATGGACACCGCGCTGGGCGTCGTGATGATGTTCGGGAGGTTCATCCCGATCGTGCTCGTCCTCGCCCTGGCCGGCTCGCTCGCGGAGCAGGACAAGGTGCCCGCCACCGTCGGAACGCTGCCCACTCATCGGCCGATGTTCATCGGCCTGGTCATCGGCGTCGTGCTCGTCGTCGCCGCCCTCACCTATTTCCCTGTTCTCGCGCTGGGTCCCCTGGCGGAAGGGCTGATGTAAGCCATGTCCACACTCACCGAAACCCCCGCGCACACCCCCCGGAGGGGGATCACCTGGGCGCAGACCTGGGCCTCGCTGCCTGGGGCGCTGCGCAAGCTGAACCCGCGCGACCAGTGGCACAACCCGGTCATGTTCATCGTCTGGGTCGGCGCAGTGTTCACGACGGCGCTGGCGATCGCGGAACCGTTCCTGGGCGGCCCGCAGGCCTCCGGCGGCGCGGCCGTGCCGGCGTCGTTCACGGGGGTCATCGCCGTCTGGCTGTGGCTCACCGTGCTCTTCGCGAACGTCGCGGAGGCCGTCGCCGAAGGCCGGGGCAAGGCTCAGGCCGACACGCTGCGCAAGACCCGCACGAGCACCACCGCGCACCGGCTGAACGCGTACGACGCGGTCACGGATCCGAGCGCAGAGCGTTCCCCGGTCGACGCTGTCGCCTCGGCGGACCTGCGGCTCGGCGACGCGGTCGTGGTCTCCGCGGGCGAGCTCGTGCCCGGTGACGGCGACATCGTCTGGGGCATCGCCTCGATCGAGGAGTCCGCGATCACCGGCGAGTCGGCCCCCGTGATCCGCGAGTCCGGCGGGGATCGTTCCGCGGTGACCGGCGGCACGCGGGTGCTGTCCGACCGGATCGTGGTGCGGATCACGTCGAAGCCGGGCGAGACCTTCGTCGACCGGATGATCGCGCTCGTCGAGGGCGCGAGCCGGCAGAAGACGCCGAACGAGATCGCGCTCAACATCCTTCTCGCGAGCCTGTCGATCATCTTCGTCGTCGTCGCGCTGATCCTGAACCCGGCGGCGTCCTACGCGGCGACCCCGGTGAGCATCACCGTCCTCGTCGCACTCCTGGTGTGCCTCATCCCGACCACGATCGGCGCACTGCTGTCCGCTATCGGCATCGCCGGCATGGACCGGCTGGTGCAGCGCAACGTGCTGGCGATGTCCGGTCGTGCCGTCGAGGCGGCGGGGGATGTAACCACGCTGCTGCTGGACAAGACCCGCACCATCACCTACGGCAACCGCAGAGCGAGTGCCTTCGTACGGCTCGACGGGGTGACCGAACGCGAGCTCGTGCGCGCCGCCGCGCTGTCGTCACTCGCGGACCCGACCCCGGAGGGCACTTCGATCGTCGAGCTCGCGGTCGCGGAAGGCGTCGACGTGGGCACGTCGACGCCGGGAACGATCGTGCCGTTCACGGCGCAGACCCGGATGTCCGGGCTGGACCTGCCGGACGGGACCCGCATCCGCAAGGGCGCCAGCTCCGCCGTCATTGCCTGGTTCGAAGCGGAGGGCGCTCCCCTGCCCGCCGACGTGCTCGCCGAGCTCGACGAGCACACCGAGCTGATCTCCGCCTCCGGCGGCACGCCCCTGGTCGTCGCAACCACGGGCGCATCCGGCGAGAGTCGGATCCTGGGCGTCATCCACCTCAAGGACATCGTCAAGGACGGGCTGCGCGAACGGTTCGCCCAGCTGCGCTCGATGGGGATCCGCACCGTGATGATCACGGGCGACAACCCCATCACGGCCGCGGCCATCGCGAAGGAGGCCGGCGTTGATGACTTCCTCGCCGAGGCGACCCCGGAGGACAAACTCGCCTACATCCGCGCGGAGCAGGAGGGCGGGAACCTGGTCGCGATGACCGGCGACGGTACGAACGACGCCCCCGCGCTGGCGCAGGCCGACGTCGGCGTCGCGATGAACTCGGGTACCTCCGCCGCGAAGGAGGCCGGCAACATGGTCGACCTCGATTCGGATCCGACCAAGCTCATCGACATCGTCCGCATCGGCAAGCAGCTGCTCATCACGCGCGGCGCTCTGACGACGTTCTCCATCGCGAACGACATCGCGAAGTACTTCGCGATCATCCCGGCCATGTTCATGGGGGTGTTCCCCGGCCTAGCGGCGCTGAACGTCATGGGCCTGCACTCGCCGGCATCGGCGGTGCTCTCGGCGGTGATCTTCAACGCGATCATCATCGTGATCCTCATCCCCCTCGCACTCCGCGGCGTGCGGTATCGGCCGGGGGACGCCTCGTCGCTTCTGGGCCGCAACCTGCTCGTATACGGGCTCGGCGGCATCGTCGCGCCCTTCGTCGGCATCTGGCTCATCGACCTCGTCGTGCGCCTGATCCCCGGATTCTGACCGACTGCGCAAGGAGACATCGGCATGAACACTGCAACCCGCTCCACCGGCCGGACCCTCTGGGTCGCGATTCGGGCGATGGCGCTCTTCACGGTGCTGCTCGGCGTCGTGTACACGTTCGCCATCACCGGCGTCGGGCAGCTGGTCGCGCCCTGGCAGGCCAACGGCTCCGTCGTGACCGACTCGGAGGGCGAGGTCGTCGGTTCCGCCCTCCTCGGGCAGAGCTTCCTCGACGCGGACGGGAATCCGCTGCCGCAGTACTTCCAGTCCCGGCCGTCGGCGGAAGGCTGGACCGGCACGAACTCGTACGGCTCGAACTTCGGTCCGGAGAACCAGGACCTCATCGACTCGATCCAGTCATTCAAAACGCAGATCGCCGCGTTCGACGGGGTCCCGGTGGACGATGTCCGGCGGATGCGGTGACGGCGTCCGGCTCCGGCCTCGACCCCCACATCAGCCCGGAATACGCGAAGATCCAGATCGCCCGCGTCGCGGCGGCCCGCGGACTGTCCGCCCAGGAAGTGACCGATCTCGTCGCGGCGCACACCCAGGGCCGCGACCTCGGCTATCTGGGCGAGCCCATCGTGAACGTGCTGGAGCTTAACCTGGCCCTGGACGACCTGGAGGAGTGACATGACGACGGCACGGGGGCGACTGCCGGTGCTCCTCGGTGCCGCGCCCGGCGTCGGCAAGACCTACACCATGCTCGAGGAGGGCAAAAGGCTCCTCGGCGAAGGCAAGGATGTGGTGATCGCGCTCGTGGAGACCCACGGCCGTGCCGCGACGTCGACCATGACGGCCGGGCTCGAGGCCGTGCCCCGACGCACGGTGACGCACCGCGGCGTCGAACTCGCGGACATGGATCTGGACGCCGTGCTGGCCCGGCATCCGGATGTCGCGCTCGTGGACGAGCTCGCCCATACCAACGCGCCGGGGTCCCGGAACGGGAAGCGCTGGCAGGACGTGGAGGAGATCCTGGACGCCGGCATCGACGTCATCTCGACCGTCAACATCCAGCACATCGAATCGCTCAACGACGTCGTCGAGCAGATCACCCGCGTCCCGCAGCGCGAGACCGTGCCCGATCAGATCCTCCGCGGCGCCGATCGGGTCGAGGTCGTCGACCTCGACCCGCAGGCGCTGCGCGACCGGCTCGCCGGCGGAGACGTCTACCCGGCGGAGCGGATCGATGCGGCCCGCTCGAACTACTTCCGGCTCGGCAACCTCACGGCACTCCGGGAGCTCGCGCTCCTCTGGCTGGCCGATGAAGTAGATCAGGCGCTGAAGAGCTACCTCGCTGAGCACGGCATCGACAGCAAGTGGGAGACCCGCGAGCGGGTCGTCGTGGCGCTCACGGGCGGCCCGGAAGGCGAGACGCTCCTGCGGCGGGGCGCCCGGATCGCCGCGCGGTCCGCAGGCGGGGAACTCCTCGCCGTGCACGTCAACAATCAGGACGGACTGCGCTCGGCCAATCCGGCCGAGCTCGCCGGGCAGCGGGCGCTGCTCGACAAACTCGGCGGCAGCTACCGGCGACGACGTCCCCACCGCGCTCGCGGAGTTCGCCCGCTCGGTCAACGCGACCCAGCTCGTGATCGGCGTCAGCCGCCGCTCCCGGCTCTCGGCCGCGCTCACCGGGCCCGGCATCGGCGCGACGGTGATCCGCGAGGCCGGCAACATCGACGTCCACATCGTCAACCACGACGGGGCCGGCGGAAGGTTCCCGCTGCCCCGCTTGGGCGGCGCGCTCACCTGGCGACGGCGTCTCGCCGGATTCACCCTCGCCCTCGTCTGGGGGCCGTTGCTGACCTGGCTGCTGACGGTCTTCCGCTCTCCGGACTCGCTGACGAGCGACGTGCTCGCTTATCAGCTGCTCGTCGTCGTGGTGGCTCTGGTCGGTGGCATCTCGCCCGCACTGTTCGTCGCGGTGCTCTCCGGGTTCACGCTCGACTTCTTCTTCATCGGGCCGCTTTACACGATCCGCATCCACGAGTTCCCGCATCTGCTGGCCGTCTCCCTTTACGTCCTCATCGCGATCCTCGTCAGCTACGTCGTCGACCGCGCCGCGCGCCAGGCCCGCGTCGCCCGCCGCGCCGCCGCGGAGTCGGAGCTGCTTGCGACGATCTCCGGCAGTGTCCTCCGGGTCGAGGACGCCGTACAGGCGCTGGTGAGCCGCACCCGCGAGTCATTCGCGCTCTCGGGTGCGCGACTGCTGGTCGAGCACGAGGTGCTCGCCGCCGACGGGGGGTCGCAATCGGATCCCGCGCCTGAGCGGATCCGCGTCGGGGATCGTGCCATGCTCGAGTTGCACGGTGCGGGAGTGGCGGCCGCTGAGAGGCGCCTCCTCGCGGTCGTCATCGCGCAGCTGGAGGCCGCGCTGGAGCACAACGCCCTGGTCCGAGACCGCCAGGGAGATCGAGCCGTTGGCGGCATCAGAACGGGTGCGGAGCGCCCTCCTCTCGGCGCTCGGCCACGACCTGCACCGGCCGCTCGCCGCCGCCACGGCGGCCGTCAGTGGGCTGCGAGCCGCACGCGGCGCGCTGAGCGAGACCGACCGGGAGGAATTGCTCGCCACCGCCGAGGAGAGCCTCGCCGCGCTCGCCACGCTGGTCACCGACCTGCTCGACGTCAGCCGCCTCGACGCCGGCGTGCTGGCCATCACCACTTCGCCGGTCGACCCGGCGGAGACGATCGTGCCGGCCCTCGACGAGCTGGCCCTGGGGCCGGGGCAGGTAGAGATCGACCTCGACCCGGCGCTGCCGCCCGTCCTCGCAGGCCCGGTCCTGCTGCAGCGGGTCATCGTGAACCTGCTCGCCAACGCGGTGCGGCACTCCCCCGACGCTCGACGCGTGCGCGTGGCGACGAGCGGGTTCGCCGACATCGTGGAGATTCGCGTGATCGATCACGGCCCGGGGATCCCGCCCGAGCGGCGCGACGAACTCTTTCTTCCCTTTCAGCGACTCGGCGACACTGACAACACCACCGGCCTCGGCCTCGGCCTCGCGCTCTCGAAGGGCTTCGTCGAGGGCATCGGCGGAACGCTCACCCCCGAGGACACACCGGGGGGCGGACTGACGATGGTCGTGGCCCTCGCGGTCGCGCTGCCGGAGAATGCTCCGAGCACGAACAGCGGGGAGGACGCGTGAGCACCAGAATCCTGATCGCCGACGACGATCCTCAGATCGTGCGCGCGCTGCGGATCACCCTCACCGCCAAGGGGTATGAGATCCTCACCGCCGCCGACGGATCGCACGCGATCTCCGCGGCCATCGACCATCACCCCGATCTCTTCCTGCTCGATCTCGGCATGCCCGAACTCGACGGGATAGACGTGATCCACGGCATCCGGGGATGGTCGGATGCGCCGATCCTCGTCATCTCCGGACGCAGCGGCGCCACAGACAAGGTCGAAGCGCTCGACGCCGGCGCCGATGACTATGTCACGAAGCCGTTCTCCGTCGAGGAGCTCCTCGCGCGCATCCGGGCGCTGACACGACGTCTTCCCCGCGGGGACGCCGAACCGATCGTCGCCTTCGGCGATGTCACGGTGGACCTCGCCGCGCACGGCGTCGTCCGCACCACGGACAACGTGCCGAC
Organism: Actinomycetales bacterium; assembly: GCA_015654575.1. Classification (GTDB taxonomy): domain Bacteria; phylum Actinomycetota; class Actinomycetes; order Actinomycetales; family Microbacteriaceae; genus Microbacterium. Next base: position 18,684 of record JAATGR010000089.1, on the reverse strand, counting down.
GCGCATCCGACTCACCCCGACGGAATGGCAGGTGCTCGAGGCCTGATCCGCAACCCCGGCAAGCTCGTCACGAGACAGACCCTGCTCACCGGCATCTGGGGCTCGGAGCACGTGAGCGACAGCGGCTACCTGCGGCTGTACATCTCGCAGCTCCGGAAGAAACTCGAAGCCGACCCGAGCGCGCCCCGCTATCTTCTCACCGACGCCGGCATGGGATATCGCCTCCAACTCGACGAGTGACGGTGTCCGACCGACGCCGGGCGCCGCCGCGGAGTGTCGTCATCCCCTGTGTCATGCGGCAGCTGGTCGACACCCGACTGGATCAGCACCCGGATGCCGACCGGGGCGGCGTCGGCGAGACGACGATTGACGGAGGCCTGACCCACGCGGACGAGGACGGTGAGAACGGTCGAATCAGTCACCAGAAGTGCTCCCCCCTGACGACAGAACCCACGCTCCTCCGCGGGAGCAACCCGCTCCTCTCACCAGGAGGAGAGAACGCCGTCGGCCTATCCGCGCGCACCCTCGCTCACCGCCTCCTCGCTCACCGCGTCCGCGGGTGCGCGACGCAGCCGAGGGATGAAGAAAGCGAGCAGCAACGGCACGATGCTGAGGGCGATGACCCACCAGAACGTGGCCTGGAACGCCGGGAGGATGGCATCCGCGGTCGTCGATCCGCCGACGTAGGCCTGCAGGATCACCGCGATCACCGCGACGCCGAAGGGTGCCCCGACCCGTTGCACGACACTGAAGGCGGCGGAGCCGCGGGGCGTCTCGTCGTGCGACAGGCTCGCCATCGCCATGGTCATGACGGGGATGCTGGCCGCTCCCAGTCCGATCCCCTGCACGAACTGTCCGACCAGCAGCAGCGACTCGCTGCCGTCCGTGCCCGAGAGTGCGAACGGCAGGATGCCGAGCATGGTCAGCACGACACCGCCGCCGACGACGAAGCGGGCATCCACCGTCGCCAGCCAACGCCGGTAGGCGAGGAGGAACAGGATCGTGCCGACGCCCTGCGGGATCAGCAGCAGTCCGGTCTCGAAGATCCCCCGTCCCCGCACGTTCTGGTAGAACAACGGCAGCAGGAACATGATCGCGTAGAGCGAGAAGCCGGCCACGAACGTGATGACGCTCGACAGGCCGAAGCTGCGCCGCCGGAACACCCGGACGTCGATGAGCGCCGCGCCCTTCGCCGCCAGCGAGCGGATGACGAATCCGGCGAGCAGAACCGCTCCCCCGGCCAGCGGCATCCACGAGCTCGGCGCTGCGAATCCGTCGACGCCGACAGCCTGACTCACCCCGAAGGCGAGGAGCGAGACGGCGGGGGTGAGCAGGACGAATCCGAGGAGATCGAAGCGATGCCCGGGGCGGCCGGAAGCTGCGGGCAGGAACAGCGGACTCAGGATGAGCGCGGCAATGCAGATCGGCACGTTGACGAAGAACAGCCAGTGCCAGTCCCAGCTCTCGATGATCGCGCCGCCGATGACGGGCCCGAGGATCGGTGCGAGCTGACCGGGCAGCCCGATCGCGACCATGGCGTGTGCCATCCGGTCGGGACCCGCCGCCTGACTCAGAATGGTGATCGCGACCGGCAGCACGAGCCCACCGCCGAGCCCCTGCAGAACGCGGAAGCCGATGAGCGACGGCAGATCCCACGCGAAGCCGCAGAGCAGCGATCCCAGGAGAAAGACCGCGATCGCGATGATCCAGACGCGTCGCGCGCCCAGTCGCTCTGCGAGCCATCCCGACACGGGGATGACCGAGACGAAGGCGAGCAGATAGGCGGTCGCCACCCACTGCACGTCGGCGACCGAGGCGTCGAACGTCGTGGCGAGGTGGTCGATCGCGATGTTGACGATCGTCGAATCGAGCAGGGTCGTGATCGTGCCGAGGACGAGGACCAGGCTGATCAGGCCCAGTGGCCGCGGTGCGGCAATGTCGGAGGATGCGGAAGCCACACGAGAACACTACACCGTGCAGTGTAATTCTGCGCCGCCTTGTAGCATCGGCTCGGAGGAACGGAATGACGACAGTGCCGGGCAAGACCCTTCGGGACGGCAACGCAGCGAAGCGGGCGACGATTCTGAACGCCGCACGCGAGCTCTTCCTCCGGGACGGTGTGGCGCGCACGAGCATGGATGGGGTCGCCTCGGCTGCCGGCGCATCCAAACGGACGGTGTACGACTACTTCGGCGACAAGAGCACGCTGCTGACCGCCGTGATCGAGTCGGCCGGCGAATCGCTGCTCACGTCTCTGCAGCAGGCATCCGACGCCCATCTGTCCGACGAGGCCGACATCCGCACCCTGGCCGACCTCGAACGCGCCCTCACACAGTTCGCGGTCGAGATCGGCACCACCATCATCGCCTCTGACGACTACGCGACCGTGGTCACTCTGATACGCGAGAACAACGCGCTACTGCCGCAGCTGGAGAGGCATGAGCTCTCGGATGCACCCGAACGCATGCTGGCCGATCGCATCCGGCACTTCGCCAAGACCGGCCTGCTCGACGCCCCCGACGCCGATCTGGCCGCCGAGCACTTCAAGGCACTCACGCTGCTGCTCGCGAACGAACGACCGGCCGCGGGCCGCGCCACGGCGGCCGACACGGCGGCGGTGAACGCGATCATGTCCGACGGCACGCGCGCGTTCCTCCGCGCGTATCGGAGGTGAGCTGTCACGGGCACACGGACCGGACACGCCATCCGTGGGCCGCTACAGCGTGATCACTGCGATGCGATGACGTGTCTTGATCGAGGATCTCGCCGCCATCGCTCGGCAGTGCGTCCGCGGAGAGGTTCAGCGTGATCTCGATCGCACGGCCCTCGTGAGCCAGCTCGATGATCGCGTGGTCATTGCGGAGCAGCCGCAGCGTGCTCGTGGCTCGGTGAAGCCAGGAGTTGCGGCGGCGCAGACCGAGAAGACATCAACCAGGACTCCCCCGCCCCTGCCTCCAGTATCCGAAGAAGGTGATCCGAGACTTGGACATCTGTCGCTCATTCACGAAGTGACGACGCAGCCCGGTCGCCATCCGGCTCTCTCCGGCGATGAAGACGGATCCCGGGCCTTCGGGGACATCCCACTCGGAGAGCGCGTCGAGGACGCGGGCGCCGGGCGCGACGCCCGGGCCCTCCCGAACGCACCAGCGCGTCCGGATGTGATCGCCGAGCTCGACGGCAAGCGCATCGTCGCTCGACGGAATCTCGAGAGCGAGGAGCGTGGACAGGGTCGCGGGCGTCGACTCCGCGATCGCCAGCGCAGCCGGCACGCCGCTCTCGTCGGCGACGACGAGCTGCCACTGAGCATCCGGCTCGGGCCGATACATGCCGCCTTCGTCGAAGAGCCCGACGGGATCTCCGGGAACCACCGAGAGCGCCCAGCTCGATGCCGGGCCGTCGCCGTGGATGACGAAGTCAACGTCCAGCTCCAGCTCCTCCGAGCGGAACGCACGCACGGTGTAGTTGCGGACATACGGGCGCGTCTTCGCGGACATCGCGAAGAACTGAGCGACCCAGCCGTTGTTACTAAACGTCGGCATCCGCAGATTCTCCTGGTCAGGGCGGGCGAAGAACAGGCGGAAGCACTGGTCGAAGCCCTGATGCTCGAAGTCCGCCAGTTCCGGACCTCCGATCGTGACCCTGAGGTAATGAGGGCTCAGCCGTTGCGTCCGCGTGACCGTCGCGGTCACCATGCGGCGGCGCGTGGGGGCGTATCTGGTCATCGGCTCTGCTCCGCGCTCTCGTCGAGATGGGTGCGAATCCCATCGAGAAGAAGGGAGAGTCCGTACTCGAAACGCTCCTGGGGTGCGGAATCGAGTACCGCCCGGATGGCGATCGCGGAGGCCTCCGAGGATGCGCCGGCCAGGAGAGCGGCCTCTTTCGCCGTAGCGTCGTCGTCGATCAGCTCCAGCTGAGCCTGTTCCTCGATCGTATGCCCCAGCACGTAGTGCTCCACCGCGAACGCGGTCCATCCGGCGCGTTCCGGGCGCACCCCGGCAGCGCAGAGCACGGTGATCAACGCCGTGCCGGCCATCATCGTGTTCGCGTCGGTCACGAAGGTTCCGGCCACGACCTGCGCTCCATCGCGGCGGCTGAGCAGAGCTTGCCGGAGCCGGCCGGCCAGAAGGGCCAGCTGCCGATCCCAGGAAAGATCCGGCAGCGGGTCTCCGACGCCGTCGATGATCTGCTCAGCGATCGCATCCAGCAGCGCTTGCTTGTTCGCGAAATGCCAGTACAGCGCGCCGGCCTGAACGCCGAGGCGCGTGGCGAGCTTTCGCATCGTCAGGTTGTCGAGTCCTTCATCGTCCAGCAGGTCAAGAGCGCCGCTGAGGACGTCACCGCGATGCAGCCGCATGTCACCTTCCCTTCCCCGATCGTGCGCTCATTGACACTCCGGCACCGCCAGCCTAACCTAAACATCGTTCAACCTAAACACTGTTCAAGTTAGTAAGGGGCATCATGCCCGAAGCGCGATCCGAACACCCGCCGATCTCCGAACGAGTGACTCGCCCGCACATGCCTCTGGGATTGGTCGTGGTCATCGCCTGCGTGGCCCAGTTCATGGTGGTCTTGGACACCTCGATCGTGAACGTCGCCCTGCCGGACATGAAGACGGAGCTGAGTCTGTCGGTCTCTGAGCAGCAATGGGTCGTCAATGGATACCTGATCACCTTTGGCGGATTCCTGCTTTTGGCCTCTCGCGCCAGCGATCTCCTCGGGCGCAAGCGGGTATTCCAGGCTGGTCTGATCGTCTTCACGGCGGCCAGTCTCGCGGGCGGATTGGCCCAAGAACACACTGCGCTGCTGATCTCCCGGATCGTGCAGGGCATCGGTGCGGCAGCCGTGGCGCCAGCCAGTCTGAGCCTGATCACAGCCAGTCACCCCGAGGGCACCGGCCGAACCCGGGCTCTGTCGATCTGGAGTGCTGCGGCCGCCGGCGCAGGCGCCGTCGGCCTCGTGCTCGGCGGAGTGCTGACCTCATCGCTGTCCTGGCGGTACGTGCTCCTCGTGAACGTGCCGATCGGCATCGCCCTGTTCATCACCACCGCGATCTGCCTGGAACGCTCGGTGCGCTCTGATCGACTGCGCCTCGACATCCCTGGAAGCCTGACCATCACAATCGGCATCGGCGCTCTCACCTACGGGATCTCCGAGAGCGCCTCGAAGGGATGGGGGTCGGCCACCGTCATCGCGAGCCTCGTCGTCGCGACAGCCCTGGTCGCCGCCTTCGTCGTCATCGAAGCGTTCAGCCGCAGCCCGCTCGTCCCTCTCCGCATCTTCCGATACCGCGGACTCAGCGTGGCCAACGTCATCGTCGCGCTCGTCGGAGTCGGGATGACCGCGAGCCTGTTCTTCCTCTCGCTCTACCTCCAGCAGGCCCTCGGATACAGCGCGGTCAAGACCGGGTTGGCGATCCTGCCGATGACAGTGGTCCTCATGGTCGGCGCTCTCGGTTCGCGCCGCCTCATCCCCGTTCTGGGCCCCCGATCGCTGCTGCTGATCGGGGGCGTCATCTCGGCCGTGGGGTTGTTCTGGCTGTCCTTCCTCCCCACCGAGCCGGCGTACGTCGACCACATCCTCCTGCCGACGCTCGTCGTCGGACTCGGCACCGGTCTGACGATGCTGCCAGTCACCGAGGCCGCCACCAACAGCATCCCGACGAGCTTCAGCGGACTCGCCTCCGGCCTGCTCAACATGGGCCGACAGATCGGCGGCGCGATCGGACTCGCCGTGCTGGTCACCGTGTCCACCAACGTCGCCGCCGCCGACACCGGCGCCGCGTCTCCGGCCGCCGCGACCGTGAGCGGATACCACGTCGCCTTGGTCGCGTGCGCCGCAGTCAGCCTCGCCGCCGGATTCGTGGCCCTCCTCCTCCCCAAGACCGCGAGGAGCATCGGGAGGGGGCTGTTGTCACGCAACAGCAGGCACCTGCTTCCTTAAGTGGAGACTTATTTTCCACTTATAGGAGGACGTATGAGCAGCGATGGTGAGCAGGGTCCGTGGCACCGCCCGGCAAGGAAGGCTCACCGCAGAAGCTGGATTCCGCCGTGCTGAAGACCGCGGTGGTGGCCATCGGGACGATCCTGGACGCGACGGTGGTGAACGTCGCGCTGACCACCCTGCAGCGCGAGTTCGAGGCACCGTTGACGACCATCCAGTGGGCGGTTACCGGGTACGCGCTGGCGCTCGCGACGGTGATCCCCTGGCCGCGAAGTTCTTGCGGCGCGACTCAGGCCTGGAGCGTCGCAAGCTCGACGTCCTGGGACTTCTGACGCTCTCCCCCGGGCTGGCGCCCCTGAGCTACGGAGTCGCCGAGTACGGCACCGCCCGCGACGTCGGCCGGCCGCAGGTGACGCCTTGCAGGTCACGGTGAGGGGGTCGGCTGCGGCGCGCTCCGTTGGACCCGTTCGCCCTACTTCGGCAGCCGGGCCACTCTCCGCGTGGAATCTGTCCGCCCCGCCCGGGCGCCGGTCACACTTCTTGCGACTGGTTCGATACTGGCGCAGCCCGCTACCCCGCGAGCGCCGCGGTGAGCTTGTCCGTGACGATGCGGACGGCGGGGGCCGCCCGCTCGTGCGGCATGATCAGCGCCAGCCGGGCGTGGACGGTCGCATCGGAGATGGGTGTCACGACGAGACTGTCAGCGGTAGAGGTCGAGGCGGGAAGGATCGCGATGTCGCCACCGCGTTCGGCGAGGCCGAGGAGGGTGAGCGGGGAGCTCGCTTCGATATCGACGCGCGCGTCGAGGCCGAGCTTCGCACAGGATCGGTCGTAGGCGGCTCGAATCCCGCTGCCCGGGGCGAGGCACAGCACCGGGTGGCGTTGGATCTGCGCCAGACGTGGCCGTTTCGGGAGTTCGGTGCCCGGCGGGGCGAACGCATGGAGCTGTTCGTCGGTCACGAGGTGCTGCGCGAAGTCGGCGGGGAGGGTGCCGGCGTAACCGGTGAGCGCGACATCGAGGGTTCGTTGCCGGATCCCGTGCTGGAGTTCCGAAGCGCTCCCCTCGCTGAGGTGGAGCGTGATCCCGGGATGGCTGGCGCCGAGCCGTGCCACCACATCGAGGAATCCGGGGACCGTGCATCCGGGGATCATGCCGAGCCGCACCGGGCCCCGGGCGGCGCCCTCGAACTCGGCGGCGGTGAAGGAGATGACCTCCAGGTCTGCCAGCGCGTCCCTCGCGAGGGGAAGGATCGCCTCTCCGGCCGGTGTCAGGCTGAGCGTGCGGCCACGGCGGAACAGGGCTGCCCCAACTCGCGCTCGAGCTTGGCGAGTTGCGTGCTCACCCCGGACTGACTGACGTGCAATCGGGCCGCAGCCGCGGTGAACGATCCTTCTCGCGCGACGGCGGCGAAGTAGCAAAGTTGATGCACCTCCATGAGCAACGATGATAGTGACGATCACATCTATCTGTTGGACGGATGTCCGCATGGGCTCGATCCTGGATGTATGAGCACCCTTGAGCAGATCGACCAGACCTACTTCACCGCCTGGGAGACGGGCGACTTCGACACCATCCGTTCGCTCGTGTCCGACGACGTCGACTTCGTCGGCGCACTCGGCCGCGCCCACGGGATCGACGACTTCCTCGCCGGCCTGGCTGGCCTCGGCCGGGTCCTCACCCGCATCGAGGTGAAGGCGCGGCTTGCGAACGAGACCGACGTGATCACCTGGTTCGACCTGCACAGCACGGTCGCCGGCCCCGCAGCGTCCGCCAAGTGGACGCACGTAGAGAACGGGAAGATGACCCGGATCCGGGTCGCCTTCGATCCCCGGGAGATCATCGCAGGCCTCGACGCCGCAGCGTCCCGGTGAGCGCCGCCGGTCAGCGCCGGCTTGTCGTCGCCGCAGCGAGCAGCGTTCTCGCAGCGGTCGCGATGGGCGAGAGCTGCTCGTAGTCGGCGCCGTCTCGCGCCTGCACCGACATGCCTTGGAGGAGGGCACCGACCGTGCGGGCGAGTCCGGCGGCGTCGGCATCGGCAGGAAGCTCGTCCCGCGCAATCGCCTGTTGGAAGCGCTCCGTCAGGCCGGCGAGCGCCTGGCTGCGTTCCGCGCGGATGATCGCCGCCGCCGCGTGGGCGTCTATGCCGGTCGCCAGCAGGCCGGTCGACACCAGGCATCCGCGTCCGGGGTCGGCCGTGAACTCGCGGGCGGCGCGATCCAGGTATGCATCGACGGCGTCGACCAGCGGCAGCGTGGGATCGATCGCGAACCCGTACTCCTCCTGGTAGAGCCGTACCGCCCGCTCGAACAGGCGCTCCTTCGATTCAAAGGCCCGGTAGAGCTGCGGGGCCGTAAGCCCCGTCGCATCCTGCAACTGCGCAAGACTCGCGCCCTCGAAGCCGTGGTCCCAGAACACCAGGAGCGCGCGGTGCAGCGCCTCATCGGGATCGAACGATCGGGGCCTTCCCACCCTGCGCACCTTTTCCATAGTGAATGCTACGATATCGCACACTCCCATTCCGGAGCGATCACTACGGAGAAATCATGACTCGATCGACCGCACTCATCACCGGCGCATCCCGAGGAATCGGTGCCGCCGCTGTCATCGCGCTCGCCCGTCACGGCATCGCCCTCATCGGCATCCACTTCGGACATGACCGGGACGCGGCGGAGCAGACCGCGGAGCGTATCCGATCCCGCGGGGCGACGCCCGTACTAATCCAGGCCGACCTGGCCGACGGGGAGAAGGCGGCGGCCTCCATCGCGTACGCGTGGCGGGCGGCGATCACGGCGAACGGTCATCGGGGCACCGACGTACTCGTCAGCAACGCCGGGATCAACGGCGCGCAGGCGCTCGCCGAGCTCGACACCGTGACCTACGCACGGGTGCAGGCCGTGAATCTCACGGCGCCGCTGTTCCTGCTCCACCATCTCTCCGACTCTCTGAACGACGACCGTCGCGTGATCGCGGTATCGACCGGGTACACCCGCGTCGCCGCGCCCACTCACCTCGCCTGTACCGCCTCCAAAGCCTGGCTGGAGGGCGTCCTCCGTGCGGTCTCCCCCGAACTCGCCCGACGCGGGATCACCGGCCAGACCATCGACGCGACGGGTGGATCGAGCCTCTGACGCTGAACGTCGTGATCGGTGCCGCGGAGAGACGGCACCGCCATTGCGGCCGGTTCCTGTCCTCGTTCAACGGTATGGTTGGGCCCGATGAGCGATCCGACGGCTCGGGCGATACGGCTTCTGGCGCTGTTGCAGCGACGCGGGTTCTGGCGCGGCGCGGATCTCGCGCGCGAGTTGGAGGTATCGGAGCGCACGCTTGGGCGCGATGTCGATCGGTTGCGACGGCTGGGATACCGCGTTGAGGCGGATCCCGGCGTCGCCGGCGGGTATCGGCTCGATGCGGGCGCTTCCCTTCCCCCGCTTGTGCTCGACGACGAAGAGGCCGTCGCGCTTGCTCTCGGGCTCACGAGTGCGACGACCTGGGGAGTGGAGGGCGCCGAAGACGTCTTTGTGGGCCTGTTGGCCCGCCTGGGACAGAGGCTGCCGTCGAGACTGCGGGAACGTGTCACCGCGATCGACTCGCAGACGAGCGTGTCACCCGGCCCGGTGCGACATGCATCCTCCGAGGCGCTGAGCCTGCTGGCGCTGCTGTGCCGCGACGCCGAGCGTGTGCGCTTCCACTATGTCGATCGCTCCGGCGCAGGTTCGACCCGACGGGTCGAACCGCGCTCGCTCTCCACGGACAGCTGTCGCTGGCTGCTCGTCGGATGGGATCTCGACCGCGAGGCGTGGCGAACGTTTCGCGTGGACCGACTCCACGACATCGCCCGCACCGGGATACGTTTTTCTCCGCGGGCGCTTCCCGCCGCCGATGGCGCCGACTACGTGCGCGCCGCCGAGGCGGCGATGCGCTCCACCTTCGCAGCGACGATCCACCTGGATGCATCGATCGACCAGGTCCGGGAGCAGCTCGGCGAGTGGGCGAGCACCGCCCAAGAACAATCGGACGGCAGCGTGGTCTGGCCGATCTCCGGCGCATCGATTCCCGAACTGCTGATGGCGCTCGCGTGGATACCGCCCGACGTTCGCTGGACAATGAGCACGACATCCGACGTCTCCGCCCACGTCGCGGCGTTCCGCGAACGTATCGCCGAAGCGCTCACGACGGCGGCCGAGCGACGAGAGTCACGCTGATCGAGGCGGCAATCGGCGATCACGGAGCGCATCTCGAAGATCGGCGGTCATCAGCTCCGGTTGCTCCAGCGCCCCGAAATGCCCGCCCTGCGGGAACTCCGTCCACCGGACGATCGCATCGAAGCTCTCCGCGATGCGACGCACCGGCGTGGCGATGTCTCGTGGCAGGCACACCACCGCCGTCGGCGTCCGCGACACCTCCGGCGCCGCACCCCATCCGCCGGCACCCACACGGTAGTAGCGTGCGGACGAACCGGCGGTTCTGTTGAGCCAGTCGATCATCACATCGGTCAGAACCGTGTCCCGGTCGACGGCGTCGAACGTCCCCGGAGTCGAGTCCGTCCAATCCATGAACTGCTCCACGATCCACGCGAGCAAGCCCACAGGCGAATCCGTGAGCGCATAGGCGAGACTCTGCGGTTTGGTCGATTGCAGAATCGCGTACCCACCGAGTTCGTCCCGATAGCGAGCCGACTTCCGGGCCGAGCGCACCTCCTCCGGGCGAGACATGTCGACATCGCGCGGCCCGACGGATGCGCCGAACAGCGCCGTCACGTGCACCGCGACGACATGATCCGCATCGATCAGGCCGAGCTCCCGGGCGATCGCCGCCCCGGTGTCGCCGCCGTGCACCGCGTAGGTGTCATAACCGAGTCTGCGCATCAACTCGACGAACGCCGACGCCGCCCGAGGCACCGACCATCCGTCTGCGACTCCCGAGAACCCGAATCCGGGAATCGTCGGGATCATGACATCGAACGCATCTTCAGGCCGGCCACCGTGGGCGACTGGATCGGTCAGCGCACCCACCATCGGCAGGAACTCCACGATCGATCCTGGACACCCGTGCAACAGCAGCAGCGGCAACGCGCGAGGCTCGGCGGAGCGCACGTGGACGACGTGCAGGTCGTGCCCATCGATCACCGTGCGGAATTGCGGATACGCGTTGATCTGCGCCTCCGCTGCGCGCCAGTTGTAACCGGAGCGCCAATATGCGGTCAGCTCCTGAACGACGTTCAGCGGGACGCCGTACTCCTGCCCGACACCGGCTGCCTCGTCGGGCCACCGCGTCCGGTCCAGCCGGCGCGCCAGATCGTCAAGGTCGGACTGCGGGATATCAACACGGTACGGACGAATGAGTTCGGCTTCCATGACCGTCACGCTACAAAGCGATCAGGACAGATCTCGGCCGCGATGGACGCTGCGCCCGAGTACCTGCCTGCACTGCCTCTGCCGACCAACGCATGCGTCCCAGTCGGCGGATGGAAGACTGAGCGTCATGACCGGGCACGAGGGCGGCGACGTGGACGGGCACCGGACCCGGCTCACGCGAAGCACCGCCTCGATGACTGGCGAATCGGGATCACTGCTCGGCATCGGCGACTTCTCGCGGTACGCGGGCCTGAGCGTGCGGATGCTGCGCCATTACGACGAGCGCGGGCTGTTGGCTCCGGCTGGGGTCGCCCGTTCACCGGGTATCGCCGGTACCGGCCGGAACAGTTGCAGATCGCCGGTCGCATCCGATCGCTGCGCGATGCCGGGTGCGGCATCCCGTTGATCGCGGAGCTGCTTCCGCTCTACGAGGAATCTCCCGATGTGCTTCGCGGCCGACTGCAAGCGCATATCGCGGCGCTGGAAGAAGCCGCAGACCAGCTCACCCTGCAGCGGCGGCTTGCGCTGTCGTTGGCTGCAGCCTCGACGGAGCCGAGTTCGTCGTGGCGGAGCGGGAATTCCCCGCAGCACGGGTGCTGCAGTTGCAACGCACGGTGGCCTGCTACCCGGCGGAGGGAGAGCTGTGGGCAGACCTGCGCACCCTGCTGGCCTCCCCCGCGGGCGTGGATCCTGCCGGATTCGGAGAGCTGATCGGGGCGACCTACTTCGATGCGGAGTACCGCGATGAAGACGTGGAGATGGCGATCTGGCGCGAGTGCCAGGGCCCGTTCACCCCGCAGAGCGGATTCGAGGTCGTCGACCTCCCAGCCCGTCGGGTCGCATGGACGACGCATCACGGCGGGTTCGAGACCATCGGACAGGCGACAGCGGCCCTCCGCACGTGGATCGCCGAGCACGACCGGAGACAGATCGGCCCGTTGTTCAACGTCTACGTCGTCGGGCCGGGGCGGGAAAGCGACCCGAACAAATGGGTGACCGAGGTGAACGTGCCCATCCGCTGACTTCTCCGGTGACGCGACGTGCGCGGGTTGACTCTCTCACTGTGGCAGGCTCCACGCTCGGTTACGAGACGACACCGCGGATCGGGCGGTATCGCTGATCGAAAGGACGAGCGCTGATGAGCGAGACCACGAAGACCGTGAACTACTTCGAGATCGGCGCCCCGGACCCCGAGGCCGCTCGCGCGTTCTACGGGCAGGTGCTCGGGTGGGAGTTCGGCCCGGCGGGCCCGGCCGGGTACGGCACGGTGCACGAGAACGCCGGCGGCCTGTGGGACACGAGCGAGATCGGGGCCGGGACGTGGGCGGTGTTCTACGTCGGGGTGGCCGACATCCACGCAAGCATCGCGGCGGCGCTGGCGAACGGCTCCCGGACAGTGCTGCCGTTGGTGGACAACGGCGTCATCCTGTTCTCCCACCTGGCCGACCCGGCCGGCAACCGATTCGGAGTCTGGCAGCGCAAGAGCGCGGTCTGAAACCGGCAAGCGGGACGGCGGCAGACGCACCTCTACCCGGCCGCTGTGCGCGTGCTCGGCACGGAGTCGAGCCTCCTCTCCGCGTCCAAGATCCGGGGCAGTTCGTCGCTGCACGAGAGCACTCATCTCGGACGACCCGGAGAGCAGGTCTCGCGCTCTCGCACGCAGGCCGTGTTCGTCGGGCGAACCTGTGAGGCACGCATCTTCGGGGCGTACCGTCAGGTCATGAAGACACAGACACGAACGAGCGGTGCAGATGCCGCGACGCTGGGCCTGGGATCGGTGCTGGTGGGTTCGTTGCCTGCGGCGCTGATGACCGACGAGGCCCCAAACCGTTACACGGTGGAGGCGGTGTTCACCCGCCGTCCCGATCGAGATGAAGTGACGCAGATCTTCGGCGGTGAGACGCGCGACTTCCTCAAGAGGGCCGGTTACCCGACGGTTCAGGTGACGGTCTCGGATCGTCGCCTGGAGATCGCGAACACGAATCTGGAAGAGTTGCGAGACGGTCTTGCGGGCATGCTCGCGGAACGGCTCGCTGAGATCAGCGAGGGGGTCCGTGCAGGGCGGGATGCCGCGGCCGTGCGCTTTCAGGACGCCATCGCGAGCGAGCAGGTCCGTGCGACGGCCGTGGCCGAGCTCGCCGAGTCGGTGTCGTTCCAGCGCCCCGGCGACGACCTCGCCCGGCCTAAGTCGGTCGTCGATCGGACTGACGTGGAGGCGAGCTACCGTGCACAGATCGAGGAGTGGGCCGACGACGGCGGCCATGGACGAGCGCGTTCGTGACAGCGGGGTGCAAGTCGCTTCCTGAGCAGACTCCGGTCATCGAGGCGCCGTGGCGCTGAGCGTGGGAATGCTCGCCCCGATCGCCTGGCGCACTCCCCCGGAGCACTATGGCCCGTGGGAGCGGGTGACGAGTCTGCTCACGGAGGGGCTGGTGCGACGGGGCGTGGCCGTCACGCTGTTCGCGACCGCGGACTCCGTGACCGAGGCGCAGCTCGACGCGATCGTGCCGCACGGATACGGGACCGACCCATCGATGGACGGTCGGGTCTGGGAAGCGCTCCACGTCGCACACGCGATCACGCGCTCAGACGAGTTCGACATCGTCCACAACCAGCTGGATTGGCTGCCGCTTGCGTTCCGCGATCAATGGCGAGCGCCGATGGTCACGACGGTGCACGGGTTCTCCGGCCCCGCGATCCTGCCCGCCTACGCGGCTGCGTCCTCCGCATTCGTCTCGATCTCCGACAGCGATCGATCATCGGAACTGGCCTACGCGGCGACGGTGCACCACGGTGTCGATACCGCGGAGCTTCCCCTGATGCTCGACCCCGACGACTATCTCGTGTCCTTCGGGCGGATCCACCCGGACAAGGGCACCGCGCAAGCGATCGAGATCGCCCGGCACGCCGGGCGGCGCTTGGTGATCTGCGGCATCGTGCACGATCAGGAGTACTTCGCCTCCGAGGTGGAACCGCACATCGACGGTGACCGCGTGGAGTTTCGCGGCTCGGTGGGGCCGGCGGAACGGGCTCTGGTGCTCAGGAACGCCGCGGCGCTGCTGCATCCGATCGCGTTCGACGAGCCGTTCGGCCTGTCCGTCGTCGAGGCGATGATGTGCGGAACCCCGGTCATCGCCTACCGGCGCGGCTCGATGGCAGAGATCATCGACGAAGGTGTCACCGGCCGCACCGTCACGACGCTGGCCGAGGCGATCGCCGCGGTCGATGAGGTTACAGCCTTGGATCGTCGGCGTGTCCACGACAGAGCCGCGGCTCGGTTCGGCGTCGAGCGGATGGTCGATGACTATCTGCGGGTGTATGAGCACGTGCTCACCCGAGGATCCTGACCGGTTCACAGGCATCCGGCGTAGAGTGGCGCCACAGCGCTCGGGAGCTTCACACTCCCGGCGTGAACCGGATCACGACCTCGCCGCCGCGATTCCACGAGGGATGCCATCGGCAGACGTCTCGCCATCGCTCGACGACGCGGTCGCTCGGGCCCAACGAGGAGCGCGTCGTCGTGACACACTTTGGTTTCCTGAGCACTTATCCGCCGACCCGTTGCGGTCTCGCCACCTTCACCGAGGCCCTCTCGGACGCCTTGACCGTCAGCCCGTTGGACAGCGCCGACGTCGTGCGCGTCATCGATGACACTGACCTTGCGCTGCCCCATCGCATCGGGGCGTCCCCGCGGGTGAGGGCAGAGCTCATCGCCGGCGACATCGGCAGCCGGATCGGTGCCACGTCCACCCTCAATGCCTGCGATGTCGCGATCGTTCAACACGAATACGGAATCTACGGCGGGGACGACGGCGGGGAGATCCTCGACGTGCTCGCCGCGATGACGACCCCGACGATCGTGGTGCTGCACACCGTTCTCCCCTCGCCGACCGCGCACCAGCGCGAGGTTCTCACGCAGGTGTGCGCACTGGCATCCCTGACTGTTGTGATGACCAGCGGCGCACGAGACATGCTCATCGATCAGTACGCCGTCGAACCCACATCGGTGCACGTCATCCCGCATGGGGTGACGAATCTCGCCGTGACCGCGGAGTCGCCTCACGCCCGCAGACGCGTGCTCACCTGGGGATTGATCTCACCGGGGAAAGGGATCGAATGGGGCATCCGAGCGATCGCACAGCTCACCGACCTCGATCCCGAGGTGGAATACATCGTTGCCGGCCAGACGCACCCGAAGGTCCTCGCCCACGCCGGTGAGAGCTACCGGGCATCGCTCACGCAGCTGGTCGACGAGCTCGGCATCTCTTCCTCTGTCCACCTCGACGGGCGCTACCTCGACAGCGGAGAACTCGCCGCGCTGCTGGCCTCGACGGACGTCGTGCTGCTGCCCTACGACTCGCGCGATCAGGCGACGTCGGGCGTCCTCGCCGAGGCGGTCGCCGCCGGCATTCCCGTGGTTGCCACCGGGTTCCCGCACGCGGTCGAGCTCCTCGCCGGCGGCGCGGGAATCGTCGTCGAGCATGAGAATCCGAGCGCGATCGCATCGGCCCTCCGAAACATCCTGACCAGGGAGGGCGTGGCCGCACACATGCGGGCGGCCGCACTGCACGACGCAAGCGAGATGACCTGGTCAGCCGTCGCGGACCAATACCGGCTCCTGGCCGCCACCCTGAACGCCGCAGCGGCAGCATGATGGATGCCGCTCGGCGCTTCGAACACGTGCGTGCACTCACGGACGACCACGGCATCTTCGAGCACGCGCTGCTCGACGTGCCCCGCCGCGAGCATGGCTACTGCGTCGATGACGTCGCCCGCGCACTCATCGTGGTCGTCCGCGATCCGGACCAGGACTCCGACCTTCGGCGATTGCGCGAGATCTACGTGAGCTTCCTCGAAGCCGCGCTCGCCGAAAAGGGACTCGCGCACAACCGGATGAACGAACACGGTGAATGGTCCGATGAACCGGGCATGGGCGATTGGTGGGGGCGGCTGCTGTGGGCGCTCGGCACCGCCGCGGCGCGGGCGTCCGACCCGGCGATCCGAGTCCGCGCCCTGCGCGCGTTCCATCGCGCCGCCCGGCACGAACCGGGTGACCTGCACACGATCGTCTTCGCCGCGCTCGGCGCCGCCGAGGTCGCATCCGCCCACCCGGGCGATGCGGTCGCCCGGCGTCTGCTCCTCACGCTCATCCGTGCCGTCCCGACGCCGCCCGATGCGAGCTGGCCGTGGCCGGAACCGCGTCTCAGATACGGAAACGCCTCCATCGCCGAGGCCGTGATCGCGGCCGGCACGGAGCTAGGCGATGAGGATGCGGTAGCTCGAGGCCTGCGATTGCTCTCCTTCCTGCTGGCAGTGGAGACGTCGGGCGACAGACTCTCCGTGACGGGCACAGGCGGGCGCAGCCCCGGCGATGCCGGGCCGCTCTTCGATCAGCAGCCGATCGAGGTCGCCGCGATCGCCGATGCCTGCGCCCGCGCGTACGCGCAGACCCACGACACCGGCTGGCGCAGCGGTGTCGGCCGCGCCTGGGCATGGTTCGCCGGGCGAAACGACGCCGGCGTCCCCATGATCGACGCCGAAACCGGCGCGGGCTTCGACGGGCTCGAACGCGACGGCCGCAACGAGAACCGAGGGGCCGAGTCGACGTTGGCCGCCCTCAGCACCTACCAGCAGGCGCGCCGCCTCGGCGTGCTGAGCGGCGCGTGATGCTCGGCCGGATGCATACCGCGGCGCTTCACGCCGAGCCGGACCGGGTGATCGGGCAATTGTTCCTCCCCGGCGAGGAGCCGACGGTCCTCCACTCGCGCGCCGCGGACATCGTCGCCCGCGTCCTCGCCCTCCCCACCGGAGAGACCGAGGAGATCGCGGCGGTTCTGATGCGCGACTTCGGCGCACGGCATCCGGACCTCCGGGCGCTGTTCCTCGCGAACGCGGACGCGGTCAGCTCACGGCTGACCGATCCGGGCGAGATGACCGAGTCCCGGAGGATCGTCCTCGGCGCGAGCTTCACGGCGGAGCTCGCCGTCGAAGGCGCGGCGCTCTGCAATCCCAGTGCCGTCGAGCATCCTGACCAGAGCGGGCTCGACCCCGGGCAGCTGCGCATCGCCATCGCCCTCCGCGCCATTGGAGAAGGTCACCTCTCCTCCATCGGGTTCGCCGAAGCGGTCGTCGGCTCCGGCCCCACCTGGACTTTTCAGGACCGCCAGCGACCCCCCTGGCGCGCGCAGGTGAGCGACGGCGAGTGGAGCATCGCGCATTTCCGCGCCACGGCCGAACACGAGGGGATCCTCAACGAGACCTCTCATGCCGTGCTGCGGGAGCTGCCGCCACGGTTCTTCGCATCGGACATCGACGCCGCAGCTGCCGCGATCCCCGCCGAACTCGTGTCGCGCTCCGACAGTCGTCGACAGATCGACGTGCTCCGCACCCTGGCGGCCTCGGCGTATCGCGCGACATTCCCCCGGGAGACGGCGCTGAGCCATCGGGTACTCACCCCTGTCGCCGCCGAGGAGCACCGCGGAATGGAAGACGCGAGATTCGTGCGCTTCACCGACACCGATGGCACGGTGCAGTACCGTGCCACCTATACGGCGTACGACGGGCACGACATCGCACCGCGCCTCCTCGTGACCTCCGATCTCCGTGAGTTCACCGCTCACCGCCTGGTCGGAGATGCCGCTCAGAACAAGGGCATGGCGCTGTTTCCCCGCCCGGTGGACGGCAGATACCTGGCGTTGTGTCGCACCGGCGGCGAGAACATCTCTCTTGCCGAATCGGAGGACGGAGTGACCTGGACGCGGATCGGGAAAGTGCACGGCCCGCAGGAGGCGTGGGAGATCGTCCAGACCGGCAACTGCGGCCCGCCGCTGGAGACGGAACACGGCTGGCTCGTGCTCACTCACGGCGTCGGCCCGATGCGCACCTACACGCTCGGCGCCCTGCTCCTCGACCTGCACGATCCGACCGTCGTCATCGGTCGCAGCGTCGCCCCCATCCTCGAATCCCGCGATGACCAGCGCGACGGCTACGTGCCGAACGTGGCGTACTCCTGCGGCGGACTCATCCACCACGGAGTGCTGTGGATCCCGATCGGAATCGCCGACTCGCGCATCGGCGTCTACTCGGTCGAGGTGGCCGACCTACTGGCTTCCCTGGCACCGCAACGGTGATGTCCGCACGGGCACCGCGCAGTCCTCAAGGCAGCACGTGCGCCACCGGCCCCGTCACGCTCCCTTGGCGAGGAGCCTCTCGACGCGAGGCTTGACCTCGGTGGCCAGCAGGGTCAGGGATTCCAGGAAGTGCTCCTGGGGAAGGCCGCCGATGTCCATCTGGAGGAAATGCCGGACATGACCGAGGTATCCGTGCAGATGAACGATCCGTTCGGCGACGTCGTCGGGGTCGCCGACATAGTAGGCACCGGGTGCGTGC
>JAATGR010000163.1 GCA_015654575.1 Actinomycetales bacterium | reverse complement strand
TGACACGCAATGTCATCACTGTAGCAATGACGACACGGCGTGTCATCGGGTTAGGGTTCCGGCATGAGCCGGTGGAGCCCCGACGCCCGCGAGCGGCTCGAGGCCGCCGCCCTCGACCTCTTCGAGGAGCAGGGCTTCGCGGCCACGACCGTCCCGCAGATCGCCGAGCGCGCGGGGCTGACCACCCGCACGTTCTTCCGCCACTTCGCCGACAAGCGCGAGGTCATCTACGCCGACGACCAGTTCCCCCGGATGGTTCGCCGCATCTTCGCCGAGGCGGACGCGGAGGCCGAGCCCCTCGAGGTCGTCGTCGACGGCATCCGGCGATTCGCCGACCAGGAGCTCGAGGGCCGGCGCGCGAAGGTCCTGCGACGCACCGCGATCATCCGCTCCGACCCGGGACTCCTCGAGCGCAGCCTTCGCAAGCGCGCGGACCTCGCCGGCGCGATCCGCACGGGACTCCTCGAGCGCGGTGTGCCATCGACAACCGCGTCGCTGCTCGCCCAGACCAGCGCGAGCCTCGTCGAGCTCGCGCTCGCCGACTGGGTGGACCAGGAGGGCGACCGCCCGTTCGGCGACATCGTCGCCGAGCACCTGGAGGCGCTGCGCGCCGCACTCGGCCTCGAGCGGCGGCCGAGCGAGTAGGTCCCGGCGCGTGTGAGTCGGTCCCGGCGATCGAGGGCGTTCGTCACGGTCGCGTAACAGCGCGCGGAGCCCGATTGCAACGATGCAATCTTCCGTCTATGGTGACTCGCATCACGGCGGCGCGCGACGCCGTTGCCTCGTAGCTCTGACCCATCGATGAAGATCGGAGTCGTTATGTCCCACCTTCGGACTGCCGGGCGCGACGGGCTCACACCCCGGCACCGCGCCCGGTTCGGACGCTCGGCGGTGATTCCGCTGGTCGCCTCGGCGGCACTCCTCGCGCTCGCCGCCTGCAGCGGCAGCTCCACCCCCGGCGCCAGCACGCCCGCCGCCGCCGGGACGTCCGCCGCCGGCGGGGCATCGGGTGCGCCGAGCCCGACCGGCTCGACGTTCCCCTGCGCCGCGTCGGCGACTCCCGTCACGTTCTGGGGCTGGTCGGCCGGCTACGACCTGGCCGTCAACGAGTTCAACGCCACGCACCCGGACATCTGCGTGACCATCGAGAACGCCGGAGCCTCGGGCGACGAGTACACCAAGCTGAGCGACACGCTCAAGGCCGGCACGGGCGCGCCGGACGTCGCCCAGATCGAGTACTTCGAGCTGCCGTCGTTCATCATCACGAAGAGCCTCGAAGACCTTTCGCAGTACGGCATCGACTCGGCCCGGGCCAACGAGGTCCCGGCCGCCTGGGGCCAGGTGACGCAGGGCACCGCGGTCTACGCCATGCCCGTCGACGTGGGCCCGCTCGCTCTCTGGTACCGGCAGGACCAGTTCGCGGCCGCCGGCATCACCACCGTGCCGACCACGTGGGACCAGTTCGCCGCCGCGGCCGACCAGCTCAAGGCCAAGGACGCCTCGGCCGCCATCACGAACTTCGACCCCGAGACGGCGCAGGATGTCTTGGCCCTCATGCAGGACTGGGGCGCCTTCCCGTTCGACTACACCGGCGGCGACTCGCTCGGCATCCACTTCACTGGCGCCAAGGAGACGGCCTTCGCCCAGTACTGGCAAGGCCTCATCGACAAGGGTGAGGTGACCAAGGCCGCCGACTTCTCGCCGGCGCAGTGGTCCAACCTGGACTCGGGCAAGAACGCCGCTCGTCTGAGCCCGGCGTGGGGTCCGGTCGGCATGCAGCTGAGCATCTCGAAGACGCTGGGCAGCTGGCGCGCGGCGCCCATCCCGCAGGTCAAGGCGGGAGACACGCTCTCCGGCAGCTGGGGTGGGTCGACGATCGCGGTCATCAAGGGCTCCCAGCACGCCAAGGAGGCGGCCGAGTTCGCCCAGTGGTTCGGCGGGTCGGACGACTCCTGGAAGATCCTCGCCGGTCCCGTCGGCGGCGCGTTCCCGGCCTACCTGCCGCTTCTCAACGACGACAGCTTCCTGGCGACGACGCTGCAGATCTCGGGTGACTCGCAGCCGAACAAGGTGTTCGCCCAGGCCGCCCAGGGCATCTCCTACGGCCAGTGGCCGCCGATCATGACGGCGGCGCTCACGCAGTGGACGTCGACGTTCGCCGGCGTGGTGGACGGCAGTGAGACCCTGCAGCAGGCGTTCGCGACCTACCAGCAGCAGCTCGTCAGCTACGCCCAGTCGCAGGGCTTCACGGTCACGACGACCGAGTGACCTTGCGGGCACCACGTCCTCGGCCCGCCCCCGCCGCCCCTGAGCGGGGGCGGGCCGACACGCAACAAGAGGAGGGCCTCGTGGCTGGCACTGCGGTTCCGGCGCTACCAGGCGCGCCGGCGCCATCCGGTGGGCGGCGGGAGTCCCCGGCGCGGCCGGGAAGCGGCAGGCACGCGGGGCGGTGGCCGGGCGCGGTGTTCGTCGCGCCGCACATGCTCATGCTGGGGTTGTTCATGCTGGCGCCGACCGTCTACGCGGTCTACACGAGCCTGTTCACCAGCAAGCTCATCGGTGGCGAGCACTTCTCGGGGTTCGCGAACTACGCCACCGTGCTGCGGTCCGGCGAGTTCTGGGGCGGCGTCGGTCGCGTTCTCGCATTCGCCGTCGTCCAGGTTCCGGTGACGCTCGCGCTGGCATTCGCGTTCGCCGTGCTCTTCGACTCGGGCCTCATCCCGGGTGCCCGGTTCTTTCGCACCTTGTACTTCCTGCCGTTCGCGGTGCCCGGCGTCGTGGCGGCGCTCATGTGGTCGTTCCTGCTGCTGCCGGGGTTCGGGCCCTACGCCAAGCTGATGGACGCGATCGGGGTGCACGGCGTCAACTTCTTCTCGAAGACGCTGATCCTGCCCACCATCGTCCTCGTCGTGATCTGGGAGTGGACCGGCTACAACATGACGGTCCTCTACACCTCGCTGACCTCGATCCCGCGGGAGGTGACCGAGGCGGCGCTCATGGACGGTGCCTCGTTCTGGCGCATCGCCACGCGCATCAAGCTGCCGATGGTCATGTCGTCGATCGTCATGCTGACGTTCCTCAACGGGGTCGGGGCGCTGCAGCTGTTCACCGAGCCGTCGATTCTGGCGACCTTCCAGCCGCAGGCGGTGTCCTTCGGGTTCACGCCTTCGCTGTTCGTCTACCACACCGCTGTCGGCAGCGGCCAGTACAACCTCGGTGCCGCGGCCGCCGTCATCCTGGCCGTCATCATCGGGCTGGTCTCCGTCGGGGGACTCGCTCTGCGCCGGCGGAACGGGGAGTTCCGATGAGCCGCCGCGCGGTTGTCGCGACGGACCGGGTCGACCCGGCCCTGTACGGGATGCACCGGACCACGCGTGTGCTGCTCACGCTCCTCACCTGGCTGTTCGCGCTGTTCATCCTCGGGCCGCTCGTCTGGCTCCTCGTCAACGCGACCAAGGACCAGCAGCACGTCTACCAGAGCTTCGGCTTCTGGTTCGCGGGCCCGTTCCGGCTGTTCCACAACATCGCGTCGCTCGGCCAGAACATCAGCGGCGCGGGCGTCTTCCTCACCTGGCTGAAGAACACGCTCGTCTACGCGGTGGCCGGCTCGATCGGCGCCACGGTGCTGTCGGCGCTGGCCGGCTACGGCTTCGCCCGGTTCAGCTTCCGTGGGTCACGAGCCTTGTTCTTCGTCGTCATGGCCTCGCTCCTGGTGCCGATCACCTCGGTGGCGCTGCCACTGTTCCTCGTGTACGCGAAGACCGGACTGGTGAACTCGATCTGGGGCATGATCCTGCCGAGCACGGTCTCGGTGGTGGGGATCTACCTCATGCGCACGTACATCGAGGCAGCGGTACCGCGGGATCTCATTGCGGCCGCCCGAATCGACGGTGCGGGGGAGTGGCGCATCTTCTCGCGCATTGCCATGCCCTTGTCCGCGCCGGGACTCGTGACCGTCCTGCTGATCACCATCGTGACCATCTGGAACAACTACTTCCTGCCGCTGATGATCTTCAGCAAGAGCAGCAAGTACCCGCTGACCGTCGGTCTGGCGGCCATGTCGGCGGCGGCGCAGACTGGCACGAAGCCCGACCTGGTGCCTGTGCTCATCACCGGTGGGCTCGTCACCGTGGTGCCGATCGTCATCCTGTTCCTGCTGCTTGAGCGATACTTCCGCGGTGGGCTGCTGCAGGGCAGCACGACTGGCTGACACCGACGCAGGCCCGCCGGCCGCGAGGGCGACGAGGGCGAGAGCGATCCGTATCGCGGCCGCGACGGGCAGGGACGCGAAGGAGGGGACACGCATGGCGGGGGTCCGGCTGCGTGACGTCGCCGAGCGCGCCGGAGTGTCGATCCGCACCGTCTCCAACGTCGTCAACGGCTACGTCCCCGTCTCGGACGAGAAGCGCGTGCGGGTCGAGGCCGCGGTCGCCGAGCTCGGTTACCGCCCCAACGTCATCGCGCGCAACCTCAGGCAGGGTCGCAGCGGGCTGATCGCCCTCGTCGTGCCGGAGCTCGACGTCCCCTACTTCGCGGAGCTCGCGAGGGTGGTGGTGACCGAGGCGCGAGCGCGCGGGTACACGGTGGTCGTCGACCAGACCGACGGCGAGCCGGACCGCGAACGCGAGCTCATCATGCAGGGCGGCGGCGCGGAGCTCTTCGACGGCGTCATCCTGTCCCCGCTGGCGCTCTCCGGCGTGGACATCGCCCGCCGCGACAGCGACATCCCCTTGGTGCTGCTCGGCGAGCGGGTCGACGCGACCCAGGACGACCACGTGGTCATCGACAACGTGACGGCCGCGCGCGAAGCGACGGAGCACCTGGTCTCGCTGGGTCGGCGGCGCATCGCCGCGATCGGCGACCAGCCCTACGACACCGGCGAGACCGCCCAGCTCCGTACGCGCGGCTACCGCGAGGCGCTGACGGCGGCGGGGATCGCGATCGACGACTCGCTGATCGTCCCCACCACGCGGTTCCACTTCTCCGACGGCGCCGGGGCGATGGCGCGGCTGCTGGACCACCCGGACGGCCCGCCGGACGCGGTCTTCTGCTTCAACGACCTCGTGGCCATCGGCGCCATGCGCACGCTGCTGTCACGTGGGCTGCGCATCCCGGAGGACGTCGCGGTGGTGGGGTTCGACGACATCGAGGCGAGCAGCTACACCACCCCGAGCGTCACGACGATCGCGCCCGACAAGGCGGTCATCGGCCGGATCGCCGTCGAGCGGCTGCTGGCGCGCCTCCACGGCGAGGCGGCCCCGTTCACGTGGGCACCCCACCGGCTCGTCGTGCGGGAGAGCACGGTGGGGCGCAGCGCCTGATCAGTCCGCGACGTCGAGCGCCCCGCGCCCGACGATCGCGTTGGTCCGCGGGTCGACGAGCATCACGTGCAGCCGGCGCAGCGACGGGTCGTCGGGCAGGCCGACGCTCACGGCGAGCGGCTCGCTGAGGCGGAAGGGCGTGACCGCCACCGTGCCGACCGGCTGGGGCGGAGTGTGCGGCGACTCGCCGAACCGCGGGCTCCACCCCGTCCGCACGTCGAGGCTCAGCGGCTCCGCGCCGTGGTGGGACACGGCCATGGTGAACGCGACGACCTTGCCGTCGGTGTCCAGGTCGTGGCCCGGTGCCACCGGGGTCACGTCGAACACGGGCACCGTGTCCGCGTTCGCGTCCCGTGGCGGCCGGCCGCCGTGGTCCTTGATCGCGCGGTGCGCGTCGACGATCCCGGCCGTCTCCTGCTCGATGTCGGTGAGCTCGGTCCAGACGTAGCCGGACACACGCTCGTACCGCCGCAGCTCCTGCGTCTGCCAGTGCAGGTTCCAGCCGCGCTCGACCGAGGTGTACCCGCCGCCGAACTCGCTGTTGAGCAGCGGCCGGTCGCGCGGCACGTCGCCGGTGATCATGAGCGACTTGTCGACCACGCGGTCGACCGCGACGGCGACGGGGAAGGTCGGCCGGTCGCTGCTGAGCAGCTCGCGGACCTTCGTCGCCCAGCCGGCCGGGTGCTCGTCGTACACGTGCCAGTCGACGAGGTCGGTGTCGAGGTGCGTCCAGCCGGAGTTGTCGACCAGCGGGCGCGAGGGGTCGAGCGATCGCAGGAGCGCGACGGCGCGCCGGACGGCGTCCTGCTTGGCAGGGTCTCCCGGCAGATCCCAGTCGAGCCCCCACTCCTCGTTGTACAGGCCCCAGACGACGATGCTCGGGTGGCTGGCGTCGCGCTGCACCATCGCCGCCACCTGTGCCTCCATGTCGCGCGAGGCCGCGTCGGAGAAGCGCCCGGTGGAGGGTGGCTCGGCCCACACCAGCACGCCGAGCCGGTCGGCGTGGTACAGGAACCGCGGGTCCTCGAGCTTGAGGTGCTTGCGGACCAGGGTGAACCCGAGCTCGCGGGCCAGCTCGAGGTCGCGGACGAAGGCGTCGTCGTCGGGCGCGGTGATGCCCGTCTGCGGCCAGTAGCCCTGGTCGAGCACGCCGCGCAGCGAGATGCGGCGCCCGTTGAGGTAGAAGGCGTCGCCGCGGGTCTCGAAGCGACGCAGCCCCGTGGAGGAGCGGACGCGGTCCAGACCGCTGTCGCCACGCACCTCGACCACCACGTCGTAGAGGTGCGGGTTCTCCGGCTCCCAGAGCACGGGCGAGGCGAGTGGGATCGCCACCCCCGCGGCGAGCGTGCTCGCGTCGACCTCGACCGTCCCCGCCGCGCTGCCGTCGACCGTGATCGCGACGGTCGCGGTCTCGGCCTCGGGTCCCCGTACGCTGCCCCGGACCGTGATCGCGTCCAGCCTGTCGCTGGAACCCAGCTGCAAGGAGTCCAGGAAGGTCGCGGCGCGCGGCTCGAGCCACACGGTCTGCCAGATGCCGCTCGACGGCGTGAAGGAGCAGCTGTCGTAGTCGTCCAGGGGCAGGCTGCGTTGCTTGCCATGACTGATGGAGCGCTTGTCGCCGGGGGCGTCGACGCGCACGACGAGCTGGTGGGCCTCGCCCGGCGCGGCGAGCTCGGTGACGTCGAACTCGAACGGGTCGTACCCACCGCGGTGTGCCCCCACCTCGCGTCCGTCGATCCACACCGTCGCGACGTGGTGCACCGCCCCGAAGTGCAGGATCAGCCGGTCGCCGCGCCACTGCGATGGCACCTCGAAGGACCGCCGGTACCACGCCCGCTCGAGCCAGTGCGCACCGACGCCGGACGCCGGGGTCTCCCAGGCAAACGGCACGACGATGCGCTCAGGCCACTCGGCGATCGCGGGATCCGCCTCCCCGCGCAGGAACGACCACTCGCCGTTGAGCGAGAGCCAGCGCTCCGAGCGATCGAAGTCGGGGCGGGGGTACTCGGGACGCGGCCCGACGCCCTGGCACGAGGTGTCTGCGGCTGGTGTCGTTGCGCTCATCGGCATCGTCATCGTGGGTGGTGCTCCGGGGGCAGTGGTGGGCCTGCGGACCGAGGGCGACGTCGGGCTGCGCCTGTGCGGGCTACCTCAGCAGGTGACTGGAGTCTTGCATGGTTCTTGCAACGATGCAAAGCGTGGTGGCGGCAGTGGTCCGTCCTGCCGGCGGTGCGGCGATCATCGCCCTGCCGCGTGGTCGGACGAGACCTGCGCGGGGTTCAGCGACGTCGAGTAGACGGTCACCTCGTCGACCGTCGCCGCGGCGCCGGAGTGCGTGGGGGCGTCGGGCCAGCCCAGCAGCGTGTCCGTGCCGATCCGCCAGTATCCCGGGTAGGCGATGACGCCGGCGACGGCGCCGCGGGAGGCGACGGCGACCCCGTCCACGAAGAGCTTCATCGCGCCGTTCGTTGCCAGCGTGGCGTCGATGAGGTGCCAGGCGCCGTCGTTCACGGCCGCGGTGCTCGCGACGGTGACGCGGGCACCGGCAGCGACGCCGAACACCACGCGGCCGGCGTCGGTGAGGTAGAGCAGGCGGTCGGTGGTCGCCGATGAGCTCGTCTGCGACGAGCCGAAGCCGACGAGGCGGCCGCCCACCGCGGTCGTCGTGCGGACCCAGAGCTCGATCGTGAACTCAGCGGGTGCCATCAAGGCTGTCGGCGTACTGACGATCCCGCTCGAGCCGTCCAGCGTGAGCGCGGGTCCGTCGCCCGCGGCACAGGAACCGGGCACCCGAGTCGCGCCGCCGTGGATGGTGCCGTTGCGGCCGTTGCCGCTGGAGTCCAGCACCACGGTGCCGGCGGGCTCTCCGAACCGGTAGTGGAGGAAGGCCGGTGTCAGTGGAGCGCGCGACAGGCAGTCGAACGTCTCCGTGGCGACGAAGCCGGTCCCCTCGGCGCTCGTCGACGAGGCGAACGCCGCCCACGAGGACGGCGAGGCGGGCGCAGCCACCGCGAACGCGGCCAGCACGGCCGCAGCTGTTCCGATGGTCGCGCGCAGGACGGGGCCGCGGCGCCGTTGACGGACCCGGGGCTCGATCGGTCCGGCCGCGAGGGAGCCAAGGCCCAGCAGCGCGGCCGCGGAGGCAGCGAGCGGAACGCCGCCGCCCCGTTGCAGCCACACGGCGGGATACCCGAGCCACGGGATCCTCGTGATGCCGACGCCGTGGACCGTCTGCCGGTGGAGCAGACTCGAGTCGGGATGCGGGTTCGCGTCGCCCTTGGTGATCAGCGCGTCGCCGTCGAGTCCGACGAGACGGTGCAGCCGCGTACGGCCCGGGTGGTCGGGGTCATCGGCCAGCAGCACCTGTCCGACGCGCAGCGCTGCGGCGGGCTGCGGCATCGTCACTACGACGTCCCCGGCGCGGATCGACGGAGCCATGGAGTTGCTCATGACGGTCGACGCGTGCCAGCCCCACAGGAGTGGCAGGACGGCCCAGAGCGCGAAGCCGGCGGCGATCAGCAGGATCGTGCGAGCGAGCAGTCGGAGGAGGGGGAGCGCCATGGTCGTCGCCAGCCGGTTCGTGGCCACCCAGAGCGGGGTGGCCACGAGAGCGTCAGCTGTTCTGCGCCTCCCAGGTGAACCCGGCGGCCGCCGTGCCGCCCTGGGCGCTGTTCGGCGTCCCGGCCTGCACGCTGTAGGCGATCTGGTACACCCGGGTCTCCTGGGTGGCGCCCGTGGGGGCCCAGACCGCCAGGCCGGTCGCGTATCCCGTCGAGGCAGCCTCGAACGCGGCGAGCGTCACGGTGTAGACGGCGGCGTCGGAGGCGAGCGGCGTGAAGCCGGTGCAGGAGGCCGACGATCCGCCGGTGCCCTGGGTGATGGCGATGTCGATGTAGCTCGACAATCCGTTCGTCGTCGAGGCTCCGGTCGCGTACAGCTTGACCGCCGACGGCAGCGAACCGGTCGAGGTCACGGCGATGCACTTCGAGCCGGTGGACCCCGGCTTCAGGTTCGTCGCCGAGAACATCGCCGTGCCGGCGTCGTCGTCGGCCAGCTGGACCGTCCCGGCGGACCAGGAGTCGCCGCTGTTGGCGCTCGATGCGCTGAAAGCGGAGTAGGAGGCCGTGCCGACGATCGCCGCGCTGCCCAGCAGGGCGGCGGGCACGGCCGCCCAGGCCGCGACGCGAAGTGCGCGGCGGCGGCGATCGATGCGTCCGCCGCCGGGGCCGCCGGCGAGGGCGATGGTGCTCATGAGTATCTCTTTGATCGAGTGACTGTGGCATCAAGTAATCGTGGCGTCGAGATACTAGGGCGGGATATCCCTCGATTGTCTAACTACTCGCGGGTGAAGTTGATAGATTGTTGAGTGACCGCAGTCCCGGGCGTCCGTGCCCGGCTGTGACGAGGGAGGGTGCGCCACCATGAAGGAGTCCACGACGTCGAGCGACGGCGGTACGCGCGTCGGGGAAGTTCAAGAGGCGCTCATCCGGCTGGTCCGCGCCACCGAATCCATGCGTGCCCGGCAGGCCGCGAAGGCGGGGATCGGCGTCACGGAGATGCGGGCCCTGGCGCGGATCGTCGAGCGCGGGCACGAGACGCCCAAGGAGCTCGCGGCCTCCCTCGAGCTGAGCACGGGAGCCACCACCGCGCTCATCGACCGGATGGAGTCTCTGGGCGTGATCGTCCGCCAGCCGAACCACCAGGACCGGCGGAGTCTCACCCTGCTTCCCACGGCGCACGGTGAGACGCTGATGGAGACGATCCGGGAGGCGTTCGTCGAGCCCATGGATGCCGCGCTCGGCACCACCGGCGACGCCGCACTGCAGCGGATCGCCAGCACCCTCGCCGCCGTTGCGGACCACTTCGATCAGGCCGGGTGACAGAGGCTGACGGGCCCGCCGGCCCGCCGCGATGTCGGTGGTCGGCTGCACCATGTGGGCGTGCACACGGTCCTGGTTCCGCCTCTGCTGTGTTCGTCGCGGGTGTTCAACCACCTGGTGCCCGTCGGCTGGTCGTTCGGGTCCGTCTCGATCGCCGACACGCGTCGTGACGCGTCCATGGCGGGTATGGCGCAGCGCCTCCTCGCCAGCGCTCCGGAGCGCTTCGCGTTGGTCGGGGTGAGCATGGGCGGCTACGTCGCGCTGGAGGTGATGCGGCAGGAGCCGGAGCGTGTCGCGGCGCTGGGACTTGTCTGCACCTCGGCGCGGCCCGATACGCCACAGGACATCTCGAACCGGCGGCGCCAGTCCGAGCTTGCGGCGTCGGGGAGCTTCGACACGCTGGTCGACATGGCCTTCCCGGGTCTGGTGACGGCGGAGACCGAGTCGGAGGCGGCGCTGCTGCGGCTGTGGCGCGCGATGGCTCACGAGGTCGGAGTCGACGCGTTCCTGACCCAGCAGGAGGCGGTTATGGGACGGGCCGACTCGCGCCCGCTGCTGAGCGAGATCGCCTGCCAGGTCGCGGTGGTCCACGGCATCGGCGACCGTCTGATCGCTCCGGAGAACTCGGAGGAGATCGCCGCGCTAGTCCCGAGCGCGCGGTTGACTCGGGTTCCCGATGCGGGGCACTTCGTGGTGCAACAGCAACCCGCCCCGGTGGGACGCGCTGTCAGCGACCTGCTCGAGCGCGTGGGCTGAAGTGCCCGCCGCGCTGTCGGCACTCACGGCGTGGTCGCCACCGGAGACAGCGGACAGCTCGGCGAGCCGTTCAACCGTGCGATGGAGGCGATCGCGCGGACCTGGCAGTACTCGGCTGGCACCTTGATGTCAGTCGGCCGATCCGGGGCTTGCCTCCGAAGGCTGAGTCGCGACCGGGTCGTCGTCCTGGTCCGCTGCGGCGCTGACCCTGTGCACCAGGCTCAGTGTCAGTGCACCCTCCGGTGCGAGCCGGTACGCGGCCGCCGCCAGCCGCTTGGCTCGGTCCCGGTCTCCCAACTCGAACTCCGCAAAGCCCCAGACGGCCATGGCGCGGGCACGCTCCAACGGATCGGCATCGCTGACGGCGACGACGTGGTTGCGCAGCAGGTCGCGTGCCTC
>JAATGR010000112.1 GCA_015654575.1 Actinomycetales bacterium | reverse complement strand
CGTCCGGCATTGCCGGGCGGGACCTTTTTCGCGTCCGCAGGGCGTTCGCATCATCCACCATCAGAACAGTCAGAAGGAAAAATCCGTGTCGGATCCGACCAGCAACGCCGTCCTCACCAGCGCAGACATCCCCGACGAGCTCGGGTCTGCGGCCATCCTCCCCGGGGACGACCGCTACGAGCAGCGCCAGTCGGTCTACTCCACGCCCGGCGCCCCCGCGGTGATCTTCGCGGTCTCGAGCGTCGACGAGGTCCGGGCCGCGCTCGCCTTCGCCTCGTCGCATCGCGACCTCCCGCTCGCCGTCCGCTCCGGCGGGCATAGCATCGCCGGTGCCTCCACGAATGTGGGCGGTATCGTCATCGACCTGTCGGATAGCCGCGAGCTCACGGTTGTGGACGAGGAAGCCGGGATCGTGAAAGCCGGCCCGGGACTGCCGTCCGGTCTGCTGCTGACCGGTCTGCAGGAACGCGGCTGGGTGGTGCCCGTCCCGACCTTCGGCGACACCGCGGTCGGGGGCGTCGCGACGGCCGGGGGCATCGGCCTTCTCGCCCGCAGCCTGGGGGTGACCCTCGACAGCGTCACCGGCTTCGACGTGGTGCTGGCCGACGGCCGTGCCGTCCGTGCCGACAAGGACTCCGAGCCCGAGCTGTTCTGGGCGCTCCGGGGCACCGGCGCGACCGCCGGGGTCGTGACGTCGGTCGAGTTCAAGGCGACGCCGCTGCCCGAGGTTCTCTCCGCGACGACCACCGTCGCGCCCGGCGACCGGATCGCCGACGTCCTGTACGCGTGGGCTCAGGCGGCGCAGCAGGCGCCTCGCGAGGTCACCAGCGCGTTCCTGGCGAATCGTTCGAAGGACGACGGCAGCCTCCGGGTCACGATCAACACCGTCTGGGCCGGGTCTGACAGCCCCGAGGCGCAGGCAGCGCTCGCACCCTTCCTCGCGGTCGACGCCGAGGCCGTCGGAAGCGTGAAGACCGTTCTCTACTCGGCGACCGTCTTCACTCCTGGTTTCCCGCACGTCGGCAAGCGCTCGGCGATCTTCCGCAACGGCTTCAGTCCGGCGCTGGACCGCGCAGCATCCGACGCTCTCGCGGAGCTCCTCGATCACCCCGAGGTGACGACGGTGAACCTTCGCGGCTTCGGCGGCGCTGTCGCGGACGTGCCGGTCGAGGAGACCGCGTTCGTGAACCGTTCCGGCGAATACCTGGTTTCCGTGTGGGGCGCCGTGGACCGGCAGGACGCGTTCGAGTCGATCTGGTCGACAGTTCGTCCCCGGTTCCACGGGGTGTACGCCGGATACACCGACCAGACAGATGAGGAGACGCTCGCCGCCGCGTTCTCCGATGCGGTCCGCGAACGCCTCGCGCGCGTGCGTGCCGAATACGACCCGACGGGCCTGTTCGCGCACACCCCGGCCGTCCGGTGATCCTGCGCTGAATCGCCGACCGCGGCGGGCCCGTTCGACACAGATTGGTGTCGAACGGGCCCGCCGTCTCGTGCGTGGAGCACCCACCTGCGCGAGGTCGACCGCTCAGAGCATCGCGAACGGCCAGCCCACGTAGAAGTCCGCGAGGTAGCGCTGACCGCTCTCCGAATCAAACAGGGCGCGCAGTTCCCCGAGCTGACGCCGCCGGTCGAAGTCGCTCGCGTCGGGCGTGAGGTGCGTGAGACTCGTCATCCACCAGGAGAAGTGCTGCGACTTCCAGATGCGTTCGAGCGCGCGGTCCTCGAAGTCGTCGAGGGGTCGGGAATCGTTCTCGTTCAGCAGCGCACGCAGCGCACCGGACAGCAGCACGGTGTCGGCGATCGCAAGGTTCATGCCCTTGGCGCCGGTCGGCGGCACGGTGTGGGCCGCGTCCCCGATGATGGCGACCCGGCCGCGCCGCATCGCGCTGGCCACGAAGCTGCGGAACCTCAGCACGTCGCGCTGGAAGATGGGCCCTTCGATGAGCTGCTTGCCGGGAACGTGGCGCTGGAACTGGGCCCACAGCTCCGCTTCGCTCAGTGCGTTCGGGTCGGTGTCGGGGTCGCACTGGATGTACATGCGCTGCACCGTGTCGGTGCGCTGACTGATGAGCGCGAACCCGTCGGGGGAATTCGAGTAGATGAGCTCCTCGTTGCTGCGCGGTGCACGGCACAGGATGCCCAACCAGGCGAACGGGTATTCGCGGAACGAGCCGCCGTGCGTCGAGCCGGTGACGACGGGCCGTACGAGGGAGCGGGCGCCGTCGGCACCGACGAGGAAGTCCGCGACGATGTCGTACTCGTCGCCCTCGGGGCCATGGACGGTCACCGTGGGGGTCGTGCCATCCGCGGCGGAGATGCCGGTCGCGGTCGTCTCGAATCGGATGTCCTGTCCGAGCTCGAGCCGGGTGGCGATGAGGTCGATGAGCACTTCGTGCTGCGGGTAGAGGTAGGCGTTCTTCCCGGTGAGACCGACGAAGTCGACCCGGTGCGAGTCACCGTCGAACCAGAGCTCGATGCCGTCGTGGCGCTGCGCGACGGTCGCGGTGTTCCGCGTCGCGCAACTGTCCTGCAACAGCTGCACGGTGCCGTACTCCAGCGTCCCCGCCTTGACCGTGCCTTCGATGTTCTCGCGGGTGCGCGAGTCGATCACGACGGAATCGATGCCTTCGGCGGCGAGGAGATGGGACAGCAGCAGGCCGGCGGGACCGGCTCCGACGATGGCCACCTGGGTGCGGACAGTTGTTCGCGTCATGTCGATGTCTTCCTTGATGTCGATACGGGAGAGGAGGTGGGATCCCGCCAATCAGTGTGTGGCGCCGCGTGATCGATCGGTGCCATCTTCCCGTTCAGTGGGGGAGCGATCCGGCTTAGACGGGCGTGGGGCCGAGCACGCGGCGGACGCCTACGGCCGCCGTCCGGAGCTGCGCCAGCACGAACTGGTCGGACACGCTTCCCCTCGGGATAACGACGGCGAGCGCCGCGACGGCCTTCGCGCGTTGGCGGATGGGCACCGCGACCGCGGTCGCATCCGGGTCGACGAAGCCGTGTGCCACGATCCATCCGACCTGGCGGATCTCGGCCAGGGTGCGCCGCAGCGCTGCGGCATCCGTGATGGTGTGCTCGGAGGTCGGCGGCAACGGACCCGCCAGCACGCGCTGCTGCAGCTCGGGCGGGGCGTAGGCGAGGAGCACGAGGCCGGCGGAGGACGCGTGCAACGGCAGCCGACCGGCGACCTGGGCCAGGTTCGGGCTGGCTCCCGGGGCGGACAACCGTTCGAGGAAGAGCGTCGACTCCTGTTCGATCACCGCCAGCTGCGTGTGCTGCCCGACCGCGGCCTGCACCTCTTCCATGAAGGGCAGGGCGGCCTGTCGCAGTCGGAGCGCCCGGGAGCCGCGCATCGCAACCTCCCAGAGTCGCATGCCGAGACGTACCCGGTTCTCCTCATCGCGTTCGAGGATGCCGGCGCGTACGAGATCGGCGACCATGCGGTGCGCGGTCGAGTCGGGAAGGTCGGCGTGCCGGCCGATCTCGGTCGGTGTCTGAGAGGTGCGCTCGTTGCTGAACGTCGCGAGCACGCGGACGATCCGATCGACGGCGCCGTCGCCGGAACGGGAGTTGGCCACGGTCTTATCGTGACAGTTCTTGTCCGGATCGTCGCCCGCGGGAGGGAAATACCCGTGTTCCTACGCTGTCTCCTCCGACCGTCGGGTCGTCGCACACCATGTCTCCGCGTCGCTGTCAGTCGCCCGCGATGATGTGGTCGGCGGCGATCCACGCGGTGGCCATGACGGGGCCGTTGCAGTTACCCGAGGGCATGTAGGGGAACACGGAGGCGTCGACCACCCGCAATCCATCGACGCCCCGGACGCGGAGGCGGCTGTCGACGGGATCGTCGTCGTTCGGCCCCATGGCGACCGTACCCAGGGAGTGGTAGCCGCTTCCGCCGTTGACGGTGGCGTGCTCGAGCAGTTGCTCAGGCGTGGTCACCGAGGCCCCCGGGACGGTCTCCTCGACAACCAGGTCGGCGAACGGGGCGCGGGAGACGAGCTCCCGTACCCGGTCGATGATCGTCAGGGTGATGGAGCGGTCGTGGTCGGTGTCGAGATAGTTCACGTCGATGCGCGGCTTGTTGGTCGGCAGCGCACCAGTGATATGAATGTGTCCGCGACTGGTGGGTCGCAGCGGGAAGCCGAGGAACATGAACCCGGCGTCCTTGGCGACTTGTACCTTGCCACGGGTGACGGTGGAGTCCGCCGTGGACTGCGGCGCGAGGAAGGCCTGGACGTCGGGACGGTCGGCCTCGGGGGTGGACTTGAAGTAGGCGATCATGTCATAGCCACCGACGGCCATCGGGCCGTCTCGGGTGATGAGGTACTTCGCGCCGGTCACGGCCTGCCGGGCCGACGTGTTGAGCAGATGATTCCAGCCCAGTCCGTCCTTCAGCTTGACCGCGAACGGCGTGCCGCGGTGCTCCAGCATCCGCTCACCGACGTCGGGGCTCTCTACCCGCAGGTCGACGCCCGCCTCCGCCAGCACCTTAGCGTTTCCGATCCCGGAGCGTTCCAGCAGGAGCGGGGTCTCCAGCGACCCCAGCGACAGGATCACCTCCTTGCTGGCGTGGTAGTCGGTGGTCGAGGAGCCTTTCGCGGTGCGGACGCCGACCGCCCGGGTTCCGTCGAAGAGTAGTCGGATCACATCTGTGTGAGTCGCGATCTTGAGGTTCGGTCGCTTCTCTACTGGGTGCAGGAACGCCTTCGCCGAGCTGACCCGCATCCCGTTCTTGATCGTCGAGGGGGTGTAGCCGATCCGCTCGGCGTCGCTTTCGTTGGTGTCTGCCAGAACGTCCCACCCCAGACCGCGGCCGGCCTCGAAGGTCGCCTCGCAGACCTCTTCGGGCTTGGTGTTGACCGAGACGCCCAGCGGCCCGCCGACACCGCGCGTGGGCGAGGAGCCGAGCTGGTTGTCCTCGATCGTCTTGTACGCGGCGAGGTAGCTCTGCCAGTTCCAGCCCGGATTTCCGGCGGCCTCGATGGCGTCGTAGTCCGGTGCCCAGCCCCGGTTGTAGACCATGCCGTTGATGGCACTCGACCCGCCCAGCACCTTGCCCTTGGGCCAGTGCTCGACGAGATTCGTCGGCCCGAACGGCTCCGTCTCGTAGTGCTTGGCGAAACGGGTGCTCTGCATTGTGAAGAAGAACCCCTTGGGTACGTGCAGCAAGGGGTTCCAGTCTGCGCCGCCGGCGTCGATCAGCAGGACGTTCGTGCGCGGATTCTCGCTCAGCCGGTTCGCCAGGACGCAACCCGCGCTGCCTGCACCGGCAATGATGTAGTCGAAGTACATAGCGTGTTCATTCCTCCATTGGACGTGTACCACTGATAGTTACACGCTGTGTAATAAATGACAATGCTCCGAGGGAGACTCGATCGTGAACGGGCAGAACACCGATCCCACCGGGCAGCTGGGAGGCCGCGGGCGGCCGAGGGCCACCTCCCGGGAGGCCATCGCCGCCACCGCACTGGGACTGTTCGACACCCAGGGGTATGAGGAGACGACTATGGAAGAGATCGCAGCGGCGGTCGGGGTCTCCCGCAAGACGCTGTTCAATTACTTCCCGACCAAAAGCGACATCGTCTGGAGCGACTATGAGCGCGAGTTCGGCGATCTGCGGCATTATCTCGACCAGACTCCGCCCGAGGTCCCCACCCTGACCGCGGTCGGTGACGGCATCATCCGCAGCCTGCGCATCGGAGTCGGCCAGCAGCGTGCCGTCACCCGCACCCAAGCCCGCCTCATCGACGCCATCCCCGCCCTCCATGGACACGCTGCTACCCGCGGTCAACGATGGGCCAACGTCATCGCTGATTTCATCACCGTTCGCGAGAACCTCGAGCCCGACGCCCTCGCGCCGCGCCTGCTCGGCCGTTGCTACTGGACTGCAATGTTCACCGGCTTAGCGCACTGGGCCGACTCCCATGACGAGAACCCCGAGTCCCATCTCCGGGCGGCCTTCGACATCCTCGCGCGTATCGACCCGACATCGTCCCGCTAGCCGACAGTGTGTGTCATCACCGATGAGCATCCCGGCCTACTCACCAGACCTGGGTGAGTACACCGTTGCGATCCAGCGTGATCTCGGAACTCGGGTCGATGCGGTCGAGGAAGGCGCGGTTGTGGCTGACGACCAGCAAAGCTCCGCGGTAGGCCGTGAGCGCATCCACCAGGCGGTCGACGCTGGTTGCGTCCAGATTGTTGGTCGGCTCGTCCAAGACGAGCAGCTGTGCGGGCGGGTCCGCGAGGAGAAGCTGCGCGAGTGCGGCGCGGAACCGTTCCCCGCCGGAGAGCGATCGGGCCCGGCGATGCACGACCGGCCCGCGCAGCAGCAGGCGCGCGAGCTGATCCCGCAATGCGCCCTCGTTCGTGCCGGGTGCGGCAGCCGCGACGTTCTCGAGGACGCTACGGGTGTCATCGAGCCCTTCCAGGTGCTGTGACAGGTAGCCGACCTGCGTGACATATGACTCCGCTGACGGGCGGCCCGGCACCGGTGGACCGGCATGGCCGGGCACGAGCTGCCGGATGAGCGTCGTCTTGCCGACCCCGTTCGCCCCGCTCAGCGCGATCCTCTCCGGCCCCCGCACGAGGAAATCCCGTCCGTCACCGCCGACGAGTCGCGCGATACGTCGCCCCGCCGGCACCTCCGGGTCGGAGAGCCGGATCACGAGCGTGTCGTCGTCTCGCACCAGAGAGGAAGCGGCGTCGCGCGCTGCGCGCACCGTATCTGTCTGATCATCGAGCCGGCTCCGGCGCGCACCCTGGGCCTTCTCCGCGGCGTTCCGCCGGTCGTTGACGACGGCCGGCACATATCTGCGGTTGGTGGCATCCGCCCGGCCCTTCCGCTCGCTGTGCGCGATCTTCTGCTCCGCGGCGTCGCGTCGATGCTGTTGGGCGCGCACCAGCGTGTCCGCCTCCCGTAGCGCTCGTGCGGCGGCCTCTTGCTCGGCGGCGACCCGTAGCCGGTGGGCGCTGTACGGGCCGCCGGTGAGCGAGAGCCCGCCGCCTCGGAGTTCCGCGGTGTCCTCCATCAGCTCGAGCAGCGCCTCGTCATGACTGACCACGATGAGGGTTCCTCGCCAACGGCGCACGAGGTCGTGGACGTGTTCCCGGCTGGGTGCGTCGAGGTCGTTGGTGGGCTCATCGAGCAGGGCAATGTCGGCGCGTCGCAGCGTCACGCCGATCAACGCCGCCTGCACGCGTTCGCCGCCGGAGAGCGACGCGGCGGTGCGGTCCAGGTCGTCGACGTCGAGGCCCGCGGCCGATAGTGCGCCGACCGCGCGCTCCTTGATGTCCCAGTCGTCGCCGATCCGATCGAGCAGCTCCGGCGTGACGTCGCCGTGCTCCACGGAGCGGACGGCATCCAGTGCATCGTGCACGCCGAGCAGCTGGGCGATCGTGTCCTCCGGCCGCCGCACGAGACGCTGCGGCAGGTATTCGACGATCCCGGCGGCCGTGATGTGTCCGCCGCCAGGTGGCAGAAGGCCGGCCATCAGCCGCAGCAGGGTCGACTTTCCGGCCCCGTTCGCACCGACCAGTCCGGTGCGTCGGCGGCCGAAAGCACCGGAGACATGATCGATCACGCTGCCGCCGTCGGGCCACGAGAAGGTGAGGTCGTGCAGGACGACAGCGGGGTGGACAGGGACGTGCGACATGCAGGGCTCCAGGGCGGGTCGGAAGCGATGCCGACACGGAGCCGCAAGGAAAGAAGACGTACGGACCGGTCAGCGGGGGATGCTGAAGCCGATGCCCGTCACAGAAGTTCCTTACCCGTCGCCCCCTCTCACGTGCGGACGGATGCCGCAGGAGCGCACCCCCGAGTATGCCATCCTTCGGGCGGATATCGTGAGGTCGAGCCATCCGCGGAAGGAGCGTCCATGCGCCGCGTCACGATCCTCGACGACTATCAGGACATCGCACGTGCCAGCGCCGACTGGTCGGTGGTGACGGACCGGTTCGACCTCGACGTGCTCGGCGAGCACCTCGACGGCGCCGCCCTGATCGAGCGCCTGCAGCGCAGCACCGTGATCGTCGCCATGAGGGAGCGCACCGCTTTCCCCGCCGCTGTGTTCGCGCAACTGCCGCAGCTGCGTCTTCTCGTCACCACGGGTATGAAGAACGCCTCGATCGATCTTGCCGCGGCCGCAGCCCACGGCGTTCAGGTGGTGGGCACGCGCAGCGCCGGCAATTCGGTCGCCGAGCTCACGATCGGGATGATGATCGCCCTGACGCGGCACTTCGTCGAAGAGGATGCCGCGATCCGCGCCGGCGGCTGGCAGCACACCATCGGGCCGGGGCTGGCCGGCCGCACGCTCGGTGTGCTCGGTCTCGGACGCCTCGGGGGCCCGGTCGCCGACCTGGCCCGCGCACTCGGCATGGACGTCATTGCCTGGGACCGTTCGATCACACCGGCGCGGGCCGCCGCCCACGGCGCACGCATCGTGGAGCACGACGCCCTGTTCCGCGAGTCGGACATTCTCACGATTCACCTGCCGTTGACCGACAGCAGTCGCGGCCTGGTGGGCGCGCGTGAGCTCGCGCTCCTACCGCCGCACGCCTCCCTCGTGAACACCTCCCGCGGACCCATCGTCGACGAACAGGCGCTGCTGGACGCGTTGACCACCGGACGCATCGCCGGCGCCGCCCTCGACGTCTACGACGTAGAGCCCCTGCCCGAGGATCACCCCCTGCGTCGTGCGCCACGGACGCTCCTCCTCCCGCATCTTGGCTATGTCACCACCGACCAGTACGCGCGCTTCTACGCCGACGCCGCCGAAGACGTCATCGCTTGGGACGACGGCGAGCCGGTCCGACTTCTCTGACCCGAACGCGTGTCCGATTCCGCGGACGTGAGTCGTGCCATTCCTGCATCCATAGCTGGATCGGATACATCGACTTCCTCATCCTCCCTACCGGTGCCGGTGTGGGATGGTGGCACGGGGCGCGGATGAGGAGCAGTGGCATGGCGGGGAAGGAACGCGACGCGCGGAGCACGGACGACGCGGATGTCGTTCTGATCGGCGGCGGGATCATGTCGGCGACGCTGGGATCGATGCTCGCCGTCCTGCATCCCGAGTGGCGTGTCATCGTCCTGGAAAAGGCGGAGACCGTCGGCAGCGAGAGCAGCGACACCTGGAACAACGCAGGCACGGGCCACGCCGGTTTCTGCGAGCTGAACTACATGCCTGACCCCGCAGACGGACGCAAAGCCTCGGACATCGCACGTCAGTTCCAGCTCAGCAGCCAGTGGTGGGCGTTCCTCGCGACGCAGGGACTACTGGCACCACAGAGCTTCATCCGCACGACGCCCCATGTGGCTCTCGTGTTCGGCACGCACGATGTCGCCTACCTGCGCGCCCGTTCTGCGCAGCTCCAGGCACAGCCGCAATTCACCGAG
Organism: Actinomycetales bacterium; assembly: GCA_015654575.1. Taxonomy (GTDB): domain Bacteria; phylum Actinomycetota; class Actinomycetes; order Actinomycetales; family Microbacteriaceae; genus Microbacterium. The sequence goes on along the minus strand of JAATGR010000112.1, from coordinate 4,908 downwards.
CTGGAGTTCACGGAGGATCCGGCGATCATCGCCGAGTGGGCGCCCTTGACGATGGCGGGGCGAAGCGGAGACGGCCCGATCGCGGCGTCGCGCCACCTCGGCGGCACCGACGTGGACTACGGCACGCTCACGCGCTCGTTGGTTGAGCTCGTCCGCGCCCGCGGCGGCGATGTGCGCCTCGGCCACGACGTGCGGGTGTTGACCAGGCAGCCGGACGGCGGATGGGTGGTGGCCGGACGTTCCGGCGGTGAACGGTTCAGCGTCACGGCCCGCCACGTCTTCGTCGGCGCCGGCGGATTCGCTCTCCGGCTGCTGCAGCGCGCCGGCCTGCCCGAGATCAAGGGATACGGCGTCCTCCCGGTCGGGGCGGCGTTCTTCCGTACCGACAGGGCGGACCTCGTGCGCCGGCATGACGTGAAGGTGTACGGTCAGTCCGCTCCGGGCGCGCCGCCGATGTCCATTCCGCACCTCGACCGGCGACCGGTCGACGGCAGCGACTACCTGATCTTCGGTCCCTACGCGACGTTCAGCACGAAGCTGCTCAAGAATGGCAGGCTGACCGATTTCTTCACCACGCTTCGGTGGAACAACCTGCACGTGATGGGGGCGGCACTCCTGCAGAACCTGGGCCTGATCCGTTATCTCATCGGTCAGTTGACGGCGAGCCCGCAGAAGAAGTTCCGGCAGGTCACCGACTACTTCCCGGACGCGAGGTTCGAAGACTGGGAGCTCGCGTTCGCGGGCCAGCGAGCCCAGCTCGTCGTGCCGACGAAAGGGAAGATCGGCGCGCTGAAGCTCGGCACCGAGCTGGTCATCGGCGCCGACGGGTCGATGTCGGCGCTGCTCGGTGCCTCCCCGGGTGCCTCCACCGCGGTTTCGATCATCCTCGAACTGCTGCGCACCTGCTTCCCCGCGCAGTGGGACGGGGAGTGGAAGGCCACGCTGGACGAGGCATTCCCAGAACTCGGCCGCACCGAGTGGACGGCGGACGAGGTTCGGCAGAGCTTCGCGCGCACCGCCGCAGCGCTGCACCTGTAGAAGCAGCGACCCTCAGCGCATCGCGTCGCCGATGTAGGAGTACTTGAGGAAGACCTCTGCGGCAAGATCCGCCTCCTCCAGCACGCCCTGCACGGCCGAGAGCATGTAGCTCGAGTCCCAGCCCATGTAGAGGGAGTGCGTGTCGTCGAGAACGTCCCACTGTCCGTTCCACGACTGGCCTTCATACACCGGGCCGCCGCGGCGATCGCTGTAGGCGAGCACGACGGCGCGGTCCTCGGCCCAGAGCCGCGCGAAGATGCGATTGAACAGCGCGCGCACGTCGTGGACTTCCCAGTGCTCGCCCCGGAACTCGACGTACGAGTACTCGCGTTCCCACCCGCTGGGCCATCCGCGTCGGCGCACCGCGTCGAGGATGGGCGTCAGCCCGTCGTCGTCGATCGCCGTGACCTCGGGACGTCGCCAGAGCGCCACGAGGTGTGCGGTGAGCTCCTCGGTGCGGGCCGAGATCGCGGCGGTGTCCCAGCGATTGCGTTCGGCCGTCGCAGCGGTGAACGGGATCCGGCTCGCCAGGTAGAGCCGTCGCTTCTCCAGGAAGGACCGGTCAAGCGCCCGTTCGGCCAGCGGCTCCTCGAGGAGCGTCAGGTTGCCCAGTGTCCCTGCGAGCACGCGGAGGCTGTTCTGCTCGTCCTCGCCGTAGTCGGCCCAGGCGCGGATGCCGTCACCGCTCCAATCGTCCGACGGGGCGACCGGTGCGATGTGCTCGATGTCGAGGTCATCGACAGAGTCCAGTCCTGCGAGCCGGCCGAGCACGTAGCGCGGGTGCGGCAGGTCGCCGTACTTGACGGCCACCCGCACCCGCTCGTCGGAGGGGGAGATCCGTGCGATCGCGTGGTCGAGGGCGTTCTCGCCCTCCCACAGGGCTCGGCACAGGCGGGCGACCAGGCGCTCGGTCGGCACGCCGACGAGAGTGCGGCGCAGCAGCAGCGCCTGCAGATGCTCCAGCCGTCGCACGAGCGGTTCCTCGCCGAACTCGCCCTGGAGTAGTCCGCGATACAGCCGCATGGTCAGCGGATACATCGCTCGGCCGAAGACGTTCAGATACTCCAGCTGCTGCGCCAGGGCGGGGCTCGCGGCCCGCGCGGGGTCGCGGACGACGCGATAGACCTCCGAGTACGCCCGCCACTCGACGGCGCGGGAGCGCAGTGTCTCCAGGTCGAGCCGGGGGAACTCCTGCCGGAAGGCGTCGTACACGCCGCGACCGCCGGAGACTGTCACCTCGCGACCGGTGCGCAGCACGAGATACTGCCGCCAGAAGTCGCCGATCGACTCTCCGGCGTTGTCCTCGATGGGCAGCCAGAACGATTCCTCGATCTCGAGCTGCTGAGCGTGCGAGAGGCCCATGAGCACGTAGTTGTGGATCAGCTCGTGATCGCGCAGGGGCGCGCCCGTCGAGTTGAGGCTCTCGAAGATCTGCTGGGCGCCCGCGTGCGGGCCGAGCGTGATCGCGACGTGCTCCAGCCGTCGCAGGCCCCGCCAGATGCGTGCGGCCTCGTCGGGTCGGATCTGGCTGCGGAAGAACGCGTAGTTGTCGTCGAACCGTGAGGTGCGCTGCGCATCGCCCGCGCGTCGGCGATCCAGCACGACGCTCTCGAACACGTCTGCCCAGGCGGCGTGGGGGCGGAGCTTCGTGCGCCCGGGGTCGTCGCGGCGCAGCAGCACCCGGGAGAGTTCCGCGGCGAGTTCCGGGTCGTGGTCGCGCACCGCGTGCTGCAGCGCGGCAACGAGGAGCATGAGTGTCGTGATCCGCTGCTGGCCGTCGATGAGAACCAGCTCGCCGTCGGCCGAATCGCCCTGGGTGGACAGGATCGACGCGATGAAATGACGCTGCCCGGCGTCGGCGTCGGCGACGGCACGGATGTCGGCGAGCAACTGCTCGCATCCGCCGATGTCCCAGCGGTATTGCCGCTGATACACCTGGACGACGATGCTGCTCACCTCGTCGGAAAGCCAGGAAACGGTGCCGACGGCGGTCGCTTCGACGTTGGCGGCAGCAGCAGCATCCATCCGTCAATTTTAACGGCCGGCCTTCCAGGGCACGCAGAAACGCCGGAGGTAGGCTGACCTTACCTGGGCCTGTAAAAACTTCGCTGGCCCCGACCGAAAGGCATGATTCGTCATGGGTTACATCACCTCCGCGGTGCTCGAGGAGACGGGATACGTCGTCCTCGATCGCTACAACCAGCAACTCGACCCGAAGGAGTGGCTCGACGTCGAATACGTCGACTGGAAGTCCTCCGGCGACACCCGGTTCGCCCCGCTGGCGAGCGCGTTCGGCAACGTCGAGTGCAACGGCTTCTGGAACCACAAGCCGCCGCGCACCGACAAGGACGGCGTCTGGATCCCGTCCCAGACCGAGAAGTCGCCGAACCTGACGCGTCGCGCACAGGAGCCGGGATCGAACGTCGGCCGTTGCCGGATCATCGAGTTGCAGCCGAACACCTATGGTGAGTGCCTCTACAACCTGCACCAGGACGACAATAACCGGCTGAACCCCGACGGAACCGGCTGGGTAGTGCGCGGGTTCTTCAACCTGACCGACGACGCGGACAGCTTCTTTGTGCTGCGTCACAACCGGACCGACCCCGAGGGCGAGGTGCGCATCGCGCTTCCCGCCGGCGCGCAGCTGATCATCGACACGCAGCGGCTGTGGCACGCGGCGACCCACCTCGGCACCGACCCGCGCTACTGCCTCATCACGTCGTGGGAGTCGGGCCCCGAGCTCGATGCGTACATCGAGAAGCACCACGGTGTGAACCACGTCGAGAGCGTGGCGCTCTCACAGGAGGAGCAGGATGCCGGCCAGGCCGAGCAGGCCCGGAAGGACGCCGCCCGCGCCGCCTACTATGCAGCCAAGGGCAAGGCGGAGGTTCAGGCGATGAGCGAAGCCTGACGCTCGCACCTCTCGGAGGCGCCCCGGCCGTGATGGCCGGGGCGCCTCTTTCCTGTCCGGGAGGCTACCGAAGCCGGATGTTGGCATATTTGGTATTGAGTTGTAATGTGTGGATATACGAGGGAGAGCGCCGTGTACGCGATGGAGCGCCAAGAGCAGATCGAACGACTGTTGAGCCGTGAAGAACGGGTCGCGGTCATCGAGCTCGCACGTCGGTTTGACGTCACGACCGAGACGATCCGCCGCGATCTGGCGGCGCTGGAGCGGTCCGGGGTCCTGCACCGCGTGCACGGTGGAGCGGTGAGCGCTGCTCGTCCGAGCACACGAGAGTCTGGTCTGCCCGAACGCACACAGCGCCATAGCCGCGAGAAGCACGACATCGCGGCCCGCGCGCTGGAGGCGATCGGATCCGGCTTCCGGGGGTCAATCTTTCTCGACGCCGGGACGACGACGGGCGCCGTGGCGGAGCAGCTTCCGGGGCGACTCGCGGCCGTGGACGGTCGGGCGGAGGTCGTGACGAACGCGTTGAGTTTCGCATCTGCGTTGGCGGATGCCGACCGCGTCTCACTCACGGTCATCGGCGGTCGCGTCCGCAGCGTCACGGCGGCGGCGGTCGGTGCCCGCGCGGTCGCCGCGGTTCTCGCGCTCAGACCGGACATCGCCTTCGTCGGTGCGAACGGGGTGTCCGCCGGTCTCGGGCTGAGCACGCCCGACCCGGACGAGGCGGCGGTTAAGGAGGCGATTGTGCACGGCGCGCAGCGGGTGATCGCGGTCGCGGATGCGAGCAAGTTCGGCAATGAACTGCTCGTCCGGTTCGCGGCGCTCACGGAACTTGACGTGCTCGTCACCGATGCCGCTCCTGCGCCCGATCTCGGCTCCGCTCTCCTCGACGCCGGAACGGAGCTGTGGCTCGCATGATCGTCACCCTCACGGCCAACCCCTCGCTCGACCGCGCGGTG